>NZ_JAYRPE010000020.1:0-24000 GCF_041911315.1 Xanthobacter sp.
CCGGTGCGGGCGAGGTCGGCGCAGGCGGCGTCCAGCTCCGCCGCGCGGCGGGCGGCGAGGACCACACCGGCCCCCGCCTGCCCCAGCCCCGCGGCGATGGCGAGGCCGATGCCGGAGCTTCCGCCCGTCACCAGCGCGGTGCGGCCGGAAAGGTCGAACAGGGAAGACAGATTGAACATGGCTCAGGCGTCCACCGGCACGCCCATGTCGAAATTGTGCCCGGGGAAGTATTTGGCGAGACGGTAATCCCCGGTGCGCGCATGCGCCTCCATCCCTTCCAGCCGCGAGATGCGGGCCGTGACCTGGGCGATGGTCTTGCAGGCGTCCCGGCTCATCTGCTGCCAGGTGAGCGGCTTCAAAAACTTGTGCACCGACAGCCCGGCCGAATAGCGGGCCGCGAACTTGGTGGGCAGGATGTGGTTGGGGCCGGATGTCTTGTCGCCGAACGCCACCGTGGTCTCCTCGCCGAGGAAGAGCGAGCCGTAATTGGTCAGGGCCTCGCGCCACCAGCCGAGGTCGGCGGCGTGAACCTCCAGATGCTCGGAGGCGTAGCGGTCCGACACCTCCACCAGCTCCTCGCGGGTGTCGCAGACGATCACCTCGCCATAGTCCCGCCAGGCGGCGGCCGCTGCATCGCGCGCGGTGGGCGGCAAATCGGCGATGAGGCCGGGCACGCTGCGCATCACCTCATCCGCCAGCGCGCGGGACGAGGTGAAGAGCCATGCGGGGCTCTCGTGGCCATGCTCGGCCTGGCCCACGAGGTCCACCGCCACCATCAGGGGATCGGCGGTCTCGTCGGCGATCACCGCCACCTCGGAAGGGCCGGCGAACACGTCGATGCCCACCTTGCCGAACAGCATGCGCTTCGCCTCGGCGACGAACTTGTTGCCGGGGCCGACGATGATGTCCGCCGGCTTGCCGGTGAACAGGCCGTAAGCCATGGCGGCGATGGCCTGCACCCCGCCGAGCGTCATCACCACATCCGCCCCGGCCACCATCATGGCATAAAGCACATAAGGGTGGATGCCGCCGCCCCGATAGGGCGTGGAGCAGGCGACCACGGTGCCGACACCCGCCGCCTTCGCCGTGGCGACGGACATGTAGGCGGACGCGATGTGGGCGTAGCGCCCGGTGGGCACGTAGCAGCCGGCGACATTGCACGGCACCAGCTTCTGCCCCGCGGTGAGGCCGGGCAGAAGCTCCACCGAGAAGTCCTTCACGCTCTCGCGCTGGGCGTCGGCGAAGCGGCGCACCTGATCGGCGGCGAAGGCGATGTCGCGGCGCACCTGATCGGGCACCTCGCGGGCGCGGCGCTCCATCTCCTCGCGGGTGACGAGGATGGGGCCGTCCCACTTGTCCAGCTTCAGGGCATACTCGCGGACCGCCTCCTCGCCCCGGCGCTCGATCTCGCCCAGCATGGCGGTGACGACCTCGCGGGCCGTTCCCGTCTCGGTCTCGGGGGTCTTGCTCGCGCGCTTCAGGTATTCGATGGCCATTTCAATGCTCCATGGCGCCGGGGAGGAGACGTCCTGCCGTCCGGGCTCTAGTTGGTCGTGTCGAATTCGGTGGCGAAGGCCTTGAGCTTGGGGTCGGCCGCGACCCTCCGCATGAAGCTGTCGTCCACGTAGGACTTGGCCTCGGGTGCCGCGGGAATGGTGCCGACTTCCGCCATGAAGGCGCCGATCCGGCCGAGCCAGCCGTCGAGGGCGGACGGTCCCTTGGCGCGATCCATGAGGCGGAGCTGTTCGGTGAGCGCGAAGGTCGGCCGCAGGGCGAATTCCTGGTCGATGGCGGAATCCGAGGCCTCGACGCCGCCGATGGCATAGAAGGCCTTGGTCATGGCATGCGCCTCCTTCGGATGCGCCTTGGCCCAGCCCCAGGCCCGCAGGTAGACGGCGGCCACCTTGGCCACGAGGTCCGGGTGCTCCTTGGCGAAAGCGGGACGCACCACCAGCGCGCCGGGCACGATGGCGCCGGCATCCGCACCGGAGCACAGCACCTTGGCGCCGGCCTTTTCCTCCAGCGTGTAGGTGTAGGGTGCCCATACTCCCACCACCTCGGAAGTGTTGGCCATGGCGGCGGAAATGATCTGCGCCTGGCCGAGATTGACGAACTGCATGTCGGAGGATTTCAGCCCCCATTTCGCGAGGCAGTTGCGCGCCGCATAGTCCGCCGTGGAATTGGTGGTGAGCAGCAGCTTCTGGCCCTTCAGGGCGGACGGATCCTTCTGCAGCGCCGCCACCTTGTCGGCGCGTGTCATCAGCGCGTTGGTCTTGGATTCATCGTTGGTGATGCCCACCGTGACGAGCCCGAAGCGCGCCGCGCCCAGCACCGCCGGAACCGAGCCGGTGCCGCCCACGTCCCACGAGCCCGCCTGCGCCGCCGCCACCTGCGGCGCACCCGCCGGGAAGGTGACGAAGGTCGCGTCGAGCCCCACCTCCTTCCACCAGCCCTTCTCGGTGGCGATGTAGAAGGGCAGAGCCCAGTAGAGCGAGGGCTGGTAGGAGATACTGATCTTGGTCAGCCCCTCCGCCCGTGCCGTTGCGGCCGGAGCGACCAGGGTTGCCGATAGGGCGGCGAGCGCCGCCGCGAGGAAGGCGTGCCTGCGCGCGAGGCGTTTGAACGGCGTGTCCTTGACCTTGGTCATGCGTGTCTCTCCCTGGTGCTGCCGGTGGTCCGGCCTGTTCTGGAGCGCGCGCCGGGGCGCCCTGCTCCCTTTTTCGACGCCGTCAGTGCGCGGCGCCGGTCTTTTCCTCGCGGAGCGATCGCCAGATGTGGGTGCGCAGGTGGACGAAGGATTCGAGGTCCATCACGTCCTCGATGCGGCTGTAGCGCTCCCAGCCCTCGGCCTCGCGGATCGACTTCACGTCCACGATCTCCTTCAGGCGGCCGGGGCGGCGGGTCATGATCGCCACCCGGTCGGCGAGATAGACCGCCTCTTCCACGCCGTGGGTGATGAACAGCACCGTGCGCGGATTGCGCCGGGCAAGCCGCACCAGCTCTTCCTGCATCACCACGCGGGTCTGCGCGTCGAGGGCGCCGAAGGGCTCATCCATCAGCAGTACCTGGGGATCGAGCACATAGGCACGGGCGATGGCCACGCGCTGCTGCATGCCGCCCGAGAGCTGGTGCGGATAGGCGCCCTCATAGCCATTGAGGCCGATCAGCTCGACCGCCTCCATGACGCGGATGCGCCGCTCCTCGCGGGGCATGTTCCGGTTGCGCAGGCCCAGCTCGATGTTCTCGACCACCGTCTTCCAGGGGAAGAGAGCAAACTGCTGGAACACCACCGCTCGGTCCGGCCCCGGTTCGCGCACCTCGGCATTGCCCACCAGCACGCGGCCGGAGGTGGGAAATTCGAAGCCCGCGGCGAGCCGCAGGCAGGTGGTCTTGCCGCAGCCGGAGGGGCCGACGATGGCGAGGAATTCCTTGTCGGCGATGGCAAGGTCCACGTCGTCCAGCGCCTTTACCTGGCCGGCGCCGAAACTCTTGCTCACGGCATCGAAGCGGATGGAGCTCATCTTGTCCTCTCAGGCTCGCGCGAGGCGGTTGTGGATGCGCGCCTCGAGGGCACGAAGGGCGATGTCGATGAGGACGCCGACGAGACCTATGGCGGCCATGCCGACCATCACGGTCGAGGTGGCGACGCCGCTCTGGGCCTGCACCATCATGTAGCCGACGCCGGTGGAGGCCACGATCAGCTCGGCGCCCACCAGAGACTGCCAGCCGAGACCGGCGCCGATCCTGAGGCCCGCCACGATGGAGGGGGTGGCGGCCGGCAGCAGCACTTCCAGGATCAGGCGATGGGTCGGCGTGCCCAGCATCTCGGCGGCCTCGATGTAGCGCGGCTCCACCTGGCGGGCGCCGCGATAGGCGTTGAGCAGGCAGGGCGGAAAGGCGCCGGAGAAGATGATGAGGACGGGCCCGCCGAAGCCGGTGCCGAACCACAAGGCTGCGAACGGCACCCACGCGATGGGGGCGATGAAGCGCAGGGCGTCGAACAGGGGCGAGACGATGTCGTCGAGCAGCCGGAACCGCCCCATGAGCAGCCCCAGCGGCACGCCCACCGCCGCCGCCAGAATGTAGCCGGCGGAAAAGCGCTGGAGGCTGGAGGCGAGATGCTGCGGCAGCGTGCCCCCCGCGAACGAGGTGTGGAGCAGCGTCACCAGCCGCTCGGCCACCTCCAGCGGGCCGGGAAGGAAGGCCTTGCCGACGAGGCCGCTCGCCGCGACCAGCGCCCACAGGCCGAAGAAGCCGACGAGACCGGCGAGGCCCAGCGCCATGCGCCGGGCAGGGTCCAGCGCGCCGGTCATGCCGTCTCTCCCTTGATGCGGACCCAGGTCAGGGTGCGGCGCTCGACGAGGCCCAAGAGAGCGGTGGTGAGCGCGCCGAAGATGGCGACGCAGATCATGCCCACGAGAATCATGCCGGGATAAAGGTCCTGCTGGGCGAGGTTGAGCAGGTGGCCGAGCCCGGCGAGGGCGCCCACCAGCTCGGCCGCCACCAGCGTGGTCCAGCTCGCCTGCAGGGACAGGCGCAGGCCGGTGAAGATCATCGGCGCCGCGCCGGGCACCACCACCTCGCGGATGAAGCGTCCGTGCGGCGTGCCGAGCATGCGCGCCGCCTCGATGAGGGGGCGCTCGATGGTGCGCACGCCGGCCTGGGTATTGATGACCGAAGGCACGAAGGCGGCGAAGAAGATGACCATGATCTTGGCCGTGTCCCCGAGCCCGAACCACAGGATGGCAAGCGGGATCCAGGCCAAAGGTGGAATGGGGCGCAGCAGCATGAACACCGGGTTCAGCACTGCCTCGGCCGTGGCGCTCGTGCCCATCAGGAGACCCAGCGGCACCCCCACCGCCACCGACACCACGAAGCCCAGCGCCACCAGCTTCAGCGATTGCAGCACATGCACGACCAGCGTCGCGTCGCCGTAGCCCCGCCCCATGGCCTGGAGGCCAGCGGCCCACGTATCGGCCGGCGTCGGGAAGCGTCCCGGTGAGATCAGCCCGTTGGCGCCGGTGGCCATGAACCACGCGAGCACCAGCAAGCCGAGCGTCGTCACGCCGATGGCGGACCTGCGCCCGAGCGGCATTCGTCTCCTCCCGTCATTGCGTGCTCCATCTGCGGGAGCATCGGCACGCTGCTGGTCCGCCTCGTCGGCAGCTTATGCAAGCGCTTACATGAAAGCTATCATCGAGCGGTCGAGTGTCAAGCAGCGATCGGCCGAGACCTCCACTTTCACTGCTGCGCTGCGGTGGCTGTCTTGCACGCACAGGCTGCAAGCGCATTCATCCCTGTTCATCGCGGCCGCCTGCTGGCATGATGACAACCATGAATCGCAAGGCGCGGGCGACGCTTCAGGATGTGGCTCAGTTGGCCGGGGTCTCCACGGCCACGGTCTCGCGCGCCCTCTCGCGCCCGGACTTGGTGCAGGAGGAAACCCTGGCGCGCGTGAGCGACGCCATCGCGCGGCTGAACTACGTGCCGGGCGGCGCGGCGCGCGCCCTCGCCTCGGGCAAGACGCTGACCATCGGCGCGGTGGTGCCCACCCTCGATCACGCCATCTTCGCCCGCGCCATCCAGGCCATGCAGACCGAGCTTGCGGGCAACGGCTATCAGCTCCTCGTCGCCGCGCACGATTATGCCCCTGCGCAGGAGGCGGCGGCGGTGCGGGCCATGTTGGCGCGCGGCGTCGACGCGCTGATGGTGGTGGGCGCCGACCATCTGGAGGAGACCTGGGCGCTGCTTACCACGGCGTCCGTTCCGGTCGTTCTGTCCTGGTCGTTCGACGCGCGCCTGCCCGCCATCGGCTTCGACAACGAGAAGGCGGGGCGGCTCATCGCCGATCACCTGCTCGACCTCGGCCACCGCCGCTTCGGAATGATCTCCGGCTTCACCCACGCCAACGACCGCGCCCGCTCCCGCGTCGCGGGGGTGCGCGCCGCCCTCGCCGCACGGGGGATAGAGCTGCCCTCGTCCTGCGTGGTAGAGGCGCCCTTCACCCTTGCCGGCGGCCGCGCGGGGCTCGCCGAGCTGATGGCGCGGGCGACACCGCCGACGGCCGTGGTCTGCGGCAACGATCTTCTGGCGGCCGGTGCGTTGTTCGAGGCCCAGGCGAGCGGCATCGCCGTGCCCGGCGCGCTCTCGCTCGTGGGCATCGACAACCTGGAAATCGCCGCCCACCTCGCCCCGCCGCTGACCACGGTGCATCTGCCCACCACCGAGCTGGGACGCACCGTGGCGCGCCATCTGCTGGCCCGCCTCCGCGGCGAAGCGCAGCCGCAGCGGGTGGAACTGCCCATCGAGCTGGTGATCCGCCGTTCGGCCACGGCGCCGGCCACGGCGCCGGCCACAAGTCCGGCTCTCGCCCGGGAACCGTCATAGAGCCAGCCGGCGGTCCGCGCGCCTAACCGGCCGGTTCGGTCTCTCCCGGCGCGCGGGACGAACACGCGGCCCGCAGTGCCGCGCGCAGCCATCGGTGGGCGGGGTCAGCATCGAAGCGGGGATGCCAGGCAAGGGACACGGCGAGCGCATCCGTCTTCACCGGTAGGTCGAAGGTGTGGAGGCCGGCACGCGCCGGCTCCGTCAGCCGCGCCGGCACCGCGGCAACGTGGTCCGAGGTGCGCACGATGGCGAGCGCATCACTGAAATTGGCCACCGCAATGGCCACGAAGCGCTTCAATCCCAGCGCTGCCAGTGCCGCGTCGATGGGGCCCGAGAACCGGCCCCGTCGCGAGACGGAGACATGGGGATAGGCGGCGAACCGCTCCGGCGTCACGTCCCCGGCGAGCGGATGGCCGGGGCGCACCACCCCCACGAAACGATCGTGGAACAGCGCCTGCAAACGGATCTCCGGCCCCATGGCGCCGATGACGCCCACATCGGCGTCGATCCGCCCCTCCCGCAGGGCCTCCACATCCTCCTTGTCCTGATGGGCGAAGCGCAGCCGGACAAGGGGCGCCTCCTGCGCGGCCAATGAGGCCAGTGCCGCGCCGAAGGTGCCGACGAACCCGTCATTGGCGCGGATGACGAAGGTGCGCTCCAGCCTGAGAAGGTCGATCTCGTCGTCGCCGCGCACCAGCGCCTCGGCCTCGGCCACGAGGCCGCGCAGCCGTTCGCGCAGGCCCTCGGCACGCGGGGTCGGCACGAGCCCCCGCCCCGCGCGAACCAGCACCGGATCGCCCAGGAGGTGACGGATGCGCGCCAGCTGTCGGCTCATGGCCGGCGCGGAGAGGTTCAGCCGCTGCGCGGCCCCCACGACACTGCCCTCCGAAAGAAGCGCGTCGAGTGTCACCAGCAGGTTCATGTCGAGCGGCGGCACGTGGCGCGCAACTTGGCGCGTACCTTGGCGCGCCACCTGGCGCAGCGTCGGTTTGGCAGGCAAGGGAGGCGCCTCCGCATCAGTGCATCCGATGCAATTATATAATAGCGACATTGCACTGTATGCAAACAACGCCACCCCCTATCGAAAGACCAGTTCAACGCGCCTGCGCGCTGCTTTCGACAGGACCTCACATGACACGACAAACCTCTTCGCCCACCGCCCAGCCGCACGCCGCGGCCGCGCACCGGCCCATCCGGTCCGGCATGGTGCTGACCGGGCTTTCCCTTGCCATCCTGCTGTCGCAGCTCGGCACCAACATCATCAACGTCGCCCTGCCCACCTTGGTGAAGAGCCTCGGCGTGGACTTCGGGGCCGTCCAATGGGTGGTGGTGAGCTATCTGCTCGTCGTCACCGCCCTCATCGTCGGCGTCGGCCGTTTCGGCGACCAGCTCGGCAAGAAGCGGCTCTATCTGTGGGGGCTCGCCGTCTTCATGGCGGCCTCGGTGCTGTGCGCCCTCTCCACCAACCTGCCGCTGCTAATCGCCGGCCGCGCCGGCCAGGGGCTTGGCGGCGCCATCCTGATGGCGCTCTCCTTCGCCTTCGTCGGCGAGGTGTTCCCGAAGGAGCGCACCGGCTTCGCCATGGGCGTGCTCTCCACCATGGTGTCCTTCGGCATCGCCCTCGGCCCGTCCCTCGGCTCGCTGGCGCTGGCCGCCTTCGGCTGGCAGGCGGTGTTCTGGGTCAACCTGCCGTTCGGGCTTCTGGCCTTCCTTCTGGTCTCGCGCTATCTGCCCAATGCCGTCGATGCGCCGAAGCATCCCGTCCCCGCGGCGCGGTTCGACTGGCTCGGCACCATCCTCCTTGCTTTGACGCTCGGCGCCTATGCGCTGGCCATGACCTTGGCCGGCAAGCAGGGCTTCGATGCCCCGCTCGTGCTGCAGCTCGGGCTCGGCGCGCTCGTCGGCCTCGCCTTGTTCCTCGCGGTGCAGGTGAAGGCGCGGGCGCCGCTGCTGAAGCTCTCCATGTTCGGCAACGCACTGCTCTCCACCAGCATGGTCATGAGCGTGCTGGTCTATGCGGTGATGATGGCGACCCTGGTGCTGGGGCCGTTCTTCCTCTCAAAGGCGCTCGGCCTCGACACCCGCATGGTCGGCCTTGTGATGACGGTCGGTCCCCTCGCCGCAGCCATCATGGGCGTGCCGGCCGGCACCCTTGCCGACCGCATCGGCGCAAGGCTCGCCATGGTCATCGGGCTGGCGCTGTTCACCATCGGGGCGTTCGTGATGTCCTGGGTGTCGCGTGATGGCGGTGTCGCCATCTACATCATCGCCATCCTGTTCATCAGCGTCGGCCTCGCCTTCTTCCAGACGCCGAACAACACCGCCGTCATGACCGATGCGCGCCCCGAACAGCGCGGCCTCGTTTCCGGCCTGCTGGCCCTCGCCCGCAATCTCGGCCTCATCACCGGCGCCTCCCTCATGGGCGCGCTCTTCGCCAGCGTCGCCGGCGATACGGCCACCGCCACCCCGGACCTCGTGACGGAGGCCATGCGCTTCGCCTTCCGCATCGCGGCGTCCATGGCGGCTGCCGCCTTCCTCCTCTCCCTCACCACGCTGCGCCGGCGTCGCGCCTGACCGGGCGGCCAAGGATCATTCCCATGAAACAGCACAACGCACCCCTCGCGGGCGCAGAACGCCCGGTCCCGCCCGAACGCCGACTGAGGATCGCCGAGGTCAGCAAGGTCATCGAGGTGAGCCCGCACATGCGGCGCATCACCCTCGCCTCGGCGGCGCTCATGGATTTTCCCGTCCGCCGCCCCGCGCAATGGGTCAAGGTCTTCGTGCCGACGGCCGACGGCGAAAAGCCGAGCGGACGCGCCTACACCATCCGCCATTTCCGCGAGGCGCTGTGCGAGATGGACATCGATTTCGTTCTGCACGGAGACGGCCCCTGCTCCACCTGGGCGCAGAACGCGGCACTTGGTGACGTGGTCCAGATCGCCGGCCCGCGGGGCGGCTTCCGGCTCGATCCGGACGTCTCGCATCTGCTGATCGGAGGCGACGAGACTGCGCTTCCGGCCATCGCTTCCATCCTCGAATCCCTGCCGGCCGGACTTCCCGTCGATGCCTTCGTGGACATTCCCGACGATGCCGATGCCCAGATCCTCGTCTCGACCGCCGACGTGGAAATCACCTGGCTCCCCCGCAACGGCCGGAGCGCCAGCGCCCGGCTCGCCGAGGCGATGATGGGGGCGGAACTGCCGCCGGATACAGGTGCGGTCTGGTTCGCGGCGGAAGCCTCGATCGTCCGCGCGGTCCGCCGGCACTTCCAGCTCGACCGCGCCTTCCCGCGCGGCAGGCTCGTGATGTCCGGGTACTGGAAGCGGGGAGAAACCGACTTCAGGGACAGCGAAGGGGATCAATGAGGGCACCGCGCGTGCCGGTGCCGAGATCGACAAGACAGATGTTGACCACTTCGGCGGTTCGGTGAAGTTTGAGTCAGGTCGCCGGCGCAAGGGTGGCGGCCTGTATCGGTGCCAGGAGCGACCTGCCACCCTTCGGGCTGGACGGAAAAGCTCGGATAACGCCGGACAAAAGCAGGTCCCGGACCAACCGGGCTGCAAGGGAAGGGAAACGGGGAATGATCACAAGGCGGCAGGCGTTGCGTTCGGTCGGAGGCATGGCCCTCGGGGCCGGGCTCATGGCGGGGTCCCGTTTCGCGGCACTGGCTGCGGAAACGATCACACTTCCCTTTGGCAATGGCGAGCGCCCGCTCGTGGTCTATCCCGGCAAACGCGCCCTGATCGGCCTGACCGCGCGCCCCCCGCAGCTGGAAACCCCGTTCTCCGTGTTCAACGACGGCATCCTGACGCCGAACGACGCCTTCTTCGTGCGCTATCACCTTGCCGACATTCCCCTCGACATCGACCCCACCACCTTCCGCGTGGAGGTCAAGGGCAAGGTCGCGACGCCCCTTTCGCTTTCTCTCGATGATTTGAAGACCAAGTTCGAGCCGGTGGAATTCGTCGCCGTGCATCAATGCTCGGGCAACAGCCGGGGCTTCTTCCAGCCGCGCGTGGGCGGAGGACAGGCGGGCAACGGGCTGATGGGAAATGCCCGCTGGAAGGGCGTGCCGCTGAAGGCCGTGCTGGAAAAGGCGGGCATCGCAAGCGGCGCCGTCGAGGTCGCCTTCAGCGGGCTCGACCGTCCCGCCATGCCGCAGACGCCGGCCTTCGCCAAGGCCCTGAAGCTCGATCATGCGCTCGATGGCGAGGTGATCCTGGCCTACCAGATGAACGGCACCGACCTGCCCTGGCTGAACGGCTTCCCCCTGCGCCTCGTCGTGCCGGGCTATTTCGGCACCTACTGGGTGAAGCACCTCAACCAGATCACCGTGCTCGACAAGCCGCTCGACAATTTCTGGATGGCCACGGCCTATCGCATTCCCGACAACGAATGCGCCTGCGTGCCCCCCGGCGGGAAACCGGAAAAGACCGTGCCGATCGGCCGCTTCGTCGTGCGGTCCTTTCTCACGAACGTCCTCGACGGCGCGAAGGTCGCGGCGGGCAAGCCCCTGCCCTTGCGCGGCATCGCCTTCGATGGCGGCTCGGGCATCGCGCGCGTCGAAGTCTCCGCCGATGGCGGCAAGTCCTTCGCGTCGGCGACGCTGGGCGAGGATCTCGGCAAATACTCGTTCCGCGAATGGCGGACGAGCGTGACCGTGCCGCCGGGAGACCACGCGATCCTGGTGCGGGCCACCAATGTGCTCGGCAAGAGCCAGCCCATGGAGGCGACCTGGAACCCGTCCGGCTATATGCGCAACGTCGTCGAAACCACCCGTATCGTGGCCGCGTGAGGGAGATTCCGATGACCAGCCATCCCAAGACCCTCGCCGCCGCCCTCGTCACCGCCGCCGCCCTGGCCTGTGCCGGCACCTTCGCCGGCTTCGCTGTGGCGCAGCCCATGTCCTATGTGCTTCCGCCGGAAACCGCCGTCTTCAAGCCGGGTCCGGGGGTCGAGGCTGCGGAGAACAATTGTGCCGCGTGCCATTCGGCCGACTATATCCTCACGCAGCCGCCCAAGATGGGACGGCCGTTCTGGGATGCCGAGGTTCACAAGATGATTTCCGTCTACGGCGCCCCGATCGACGAGAAGGACGCCAAGGCCATCGTCGACTATCTGGCGGCGACCTACTAGCAGGCGAAGCCGCAGGCCTCTTCCGCCTGCGGCCGCCTCGCGCCCCGGTGCACTTCTTTGCAGCAGTCGGTGGGCCGCCGGCCCCTTCGGGAGCCCAGGCCATTCATTGGCAATGGCAGATCATGTCAATCGGACGTGTCCGGCAAAGAAGTGCCCGGCACCAACAGGCGTTTCAGGTTTGGCCGACGCAGCCACGCTGATCCCGGCCCCTTCCGTTCAGGCAAACCATCCGGCGAGGCGAGGCCCCCGCCGGATGGCCTCAGGTTTCATCGCGTGCCGGATCAGCCCCCCGACGTCGCCCGGATCCGCATGGGCTTCATCACGAACAGAATGATGAATGCCGCGGCGATCTGGACGCGGGACGTGGCGAAGGCGGCCGTCTACGCCCGCCAGATCGATGCCGGCGCGGTCTTCATCAACGGCATGGTCGCCTCGGACCCGCGCCTGCCGTTCGGCGGCATCAAGCGTTCGGGATACGGCCGGGAACTAGGATCCTACGGCATCCGCGAGTTCACCAACACCAAGACGGTGTGGACCGGCCCCGCCCGCTAGGGCCCGACATCACAGACGTCTACATGCCATCCTGGCGCAGGGCCGCGCGGACCAGCCGCGCGGTCAGCCGGAAATGCTCCATCAGCAGTTCGACGGCCTCGTTCTCGCGCCGGGCGATGGCGGCCTGCGCGATGGCCCGGTGCTCGTCCTGCTCGTTGCGGCCGGCGCGCGGGACGGTCCGCGCCGCATGGCGGTAGCGTTGCGCCGCGACATACAGCTGCGTGCAGAAATCGTTGATCCAGGACGACCCCGACGCCGCCACCAGCGCCGCATGGAAGGCGCCGTGGGCCTGCTCCCATGCGGGATTGCGCTCCGTGGTGTCGTCGGAGAGATAGCGCGGGATGGCCTCCAGCCGCTGGAGCGCCGCGGTCACGCCCTCTTCCCAGGCGAGCCCCCCGCTGCGGATTGAATTGCGCAGCCCGACCTCGTTGGCCCAGCATCGCGCCAGGATCAGCTCGTCGAGGTCCTGCAGGGTGACCGAGTGGACCCGGAACCCGCGCTGGTCGCGATGATCGAGCAGTCCCTCGCTGGCGAGCCGGTTCAGCGCCTCGCGGACCGGGCTGGCACCGATGCCATACTGATCGCAGATGGTACGAATCTTGAGCTTGGCGCCCGGCTTGATCGCCCCATCGATGATATCGCTCCGCAGCCGTCCATAGGCCTCGCTGGCCAGGGTTGCGCTCTTCGTCATCAACAGTGCCGCGCTCCGTTCTTCGCCTGCGAACCTTGGATGATCATAGCCGCTTCGTAAAGCCTGAATGATCGATAATATTGCGATGCACAATTAAAAAATCGATATTTAAGTTGACCGGATCGGAAAATCGATATTTTTTGACGGCAGGAGAACTGCCGATGAAACTGGTCACCTTTGTTCGAAAGCCGTCCGCCGATCAGCACCTGGGTGTGGTGCTCGATGACGCCGTGTTCGACCTCACGGCGACCGGCAAGCCCGAATTCGAGAGCATGCTCTCGCTGATCCGCGCCGGCGCCGCAGATGCCGCGAAGGCTCTGGCCGAGGCCGCCCGGGGGGCGGGTAGCGGCGGGCCTGGTCTCGTGCCGCTGGAAGACGTCACGCTTCTGGCGCCGATCCCGCGCCCGGCCAAGAACATCTTCTGCGTCGGCCGCAACTACATCGATCACGTCACCGAGGGCTACAAGGCGCGCGGGCTGGACCTGAAGCTGCCGGAATTTCCCCAGTTCTTCTCCAAGCCGCCGACGACCGTCATCGCCACCGGCGACACCATCCCGCTGCACGAGGGCATCACCAACCTGCTCGACTACGAGATCGAGCTGGCGATCGTGGTCGGCCGCGACGGCCGCGATATTCCGGCTGCCGACTGGCGCAAGTACGTGTTCGGTTACACGGTGCTCAACGACATCACCGGCCGCGACCTGCAGCGACGCCACGATCAGTGGTTCAAGGGCAAGGGCCTCGATGGCAGTTGCCCCATCGGCCCCTGCATCGTCACCGACGATGCCATCGCCGATCCGCAGAAGCTCGACCTGTGGCTGGAGGTGAACGGCGAGCGCCGTCAGGCCGCCAACACCTCGCAGATGATCTTCGACCTGCCGCGCATCATCGAGGACCTCTCCCGCGGGATGACGCTGGAAGCGGGCGACATCATCGCCACCGGCACGCCCTCCGGTGTCGGCTATGCCATGACGCCGCCCCACCCGCTTCAGCGGGGCGACCTCGTGACCTGCCACATCGAGGGCATCGGCACGCTCCAGAACCGTATCGGCTGAACGAACCGCGACACTTGAAAGGGCGCGCCGCATGACCGCTGCAACCTCCACCCCCGTCGCCTGGCCCCTGGACCGTCCGCTCGCCCTTTCGGTCAGCGTGATGCTCGAAGCCTGGAGCGACGATTCCGCGCCGGGCATCGGCCCCATGGGCAACCCGCTCAAGGCCGGCGTCCTTGACCTGCAGGGCCGCTCCTGGGCGGACTACGGCCCCAAGGTTGGCACCTGGCGCATCCTCGACGCGCTTGCCGCCGCCGACGTGAAGGCGGTGTTCTACGTCAGCGGCATCCTCGCCGAGCGCTACCCGGACCTGATGAAGGCCATCGTCGCGGCCGGGCACGACATCGCTGCCCATGCCTGGGCGCAGAACATCGTGCCGGCCTACCAGACCGAGGCCGAGGAGCGCGCCGACCTCCTGCGCTGCATCTCCACCATCGAGGCGACCTCGGGCCGCCGCCCCGCGGGCTGGATCAGCCCCCGTTGCACCCCCAGCGCCGTCACCTCCGCCTTGCTGGCGGAGCAGGGCTTCGCCTGGCATTCCGACATCTTCGACACGGATGTGCCCTACAAGCTGGAAACGCCGCGGGGCAGCGTCGTCGGCGTCCCGTTCACCATGGAAGTGAACGACATGCCGCTCTACATCCGCTACGGCAACGAGCCGCGCGCCTTCACACAGATCCTGGAGCGCCTGCTCGCGAATTGGCCGGACGCCCCCAAGCGCCCCTGCTGCCTGGACATCACCGTGCACGCGCACGTGTTCGGCCGGCCCTACGGGATCATCGAGCTGATCGAGTCGCTGCGCCTCGCCCGCCGCTACGAGGCGCTGGCGCGTCTGACCACCCACGCCGAACTCGCCGCTCTGTGTGCCTGAGCCACGCCCCTGCGCCGGCACGGTCGGCGTGGGGGATGGCGGGCCAGAGTTTTCGACACGCATCCGAGCAGCAGGAGGCGCGCCATGGCGGCGCCAGGGCCGGTCGTTGCCATCGAGGAGCACTATCTCGATGCGGAGGTGTACGCCATCGCCGGCGGTGCCGGCGGGAGCCTCGCCACCCGCATGCGCGATCTCGGTGCCCAGCGCCTGCGTGAAATGGACGAGGCGGGCGTCGATATCCAGGTGCTCTCCCATGCGCCGCCCGGGCTTCAAAGGGTTCCGGCGGCATCGGCGGCTGACGTTGCCCGGCGCGCCAATGACCGGCTCGCCGAGGTGGTGGCGGCGCACCCGACCCGCTTCGCCGCCTTCGCCTCGCTGCCCACGTCCGTGCCCGACCATGCAGCGGAGGAACTGGAACGCACGGTGCGGGAGCTGGGCTTCAAGGGCGCCATGATCCACGGGACGACGGACGGGCTGTTTCTGGACGACGCCCGCTTCTGGCCGATCCTGGAACGCGCCGAGGCGCTGGATGTGCCGCTCTACATCCATCCGGCCCTGCCGATGGCTGCGGTGCGGCAGGCCTATATGGGGAAATATGCGGAGACCCACCCGACCTTCGTCACGGCCGCGTGGGGCTTCACCATCGAGACTGGCACCCATGCCATGCGCCTCGTTCTGTCGGGGGCGCTGGAGGCGTTTCCCCGTCTCCAGCTCGTTCTCGGGCACCTCGGCGAGGGGATCCCGTTCCTCATGGCCCGCATCGACGAGGCGCTGAGCCGCGACACGCCGACGAAGACCTTCCGCAAGCTGTTCACCGACCACTTCCACGTGACGACGAGCGGCTTCTTCTCCGACCCCGCGCTTGCCTGCTGCATCGCGGAGATGGGCGTGGACCGCATCCTGTTCTCCATCGACTGGCCCTTCGTGGAGAACGCCCCGGGCGTGGACTGGCTGCGGACGTTCGAGCTGGGCGACGCCGACAAGGCGAAGATTTTCGGCGGCAACGCCAAGAGGCTGCTGAAGCTGGCGTGAGACCGGCCGCGGCGAGGACGCGTGCCGGCGATCGGCGCGCTCCCTCATCAAGAACACAGATCAAAGCAATGCCGGGGAGGTGATTGGATGACGAACATCAGTATGGGCAAGGCCGACAGCGCGCATGCGGAGGTGATCCGCGACGTCGCCGCGCGCATCGAGCGCCTGCCGTTCTCGCGCTGGCATCTTAAGGCCCGCATCCTGATCGGTACGGCGACCTTCTTCGATGCGTTCGACGCGCTCACCATCGCCCAGGTGCTGCCGGTGCTGCGGCCGCTGTGGAAGCTCAGCGGGCCGCAGGTCGGCTTTCTCATCTCGACCGGCTATCTCGGCCAGCTTGTCGGCGCGCTCGTGGCCGGCATGTGCGCCGAGCGCTTCGGCCGCCTGCCGACCATGATCGGCGCCATCTGCATCATGTCGGCGATGAGCCTCGCCTGCGCGTTCGCCTCCGACTACGAGACGCTCCTTGTCTTCCGCACCATCCAGGGCCTCGGCCTTGGCGCGCAGGTGCCGATCGCGGCGGTGTACATCAGCGAGATCGCCAAGGCGCACAAGCGCGGACGCTTCTTCATCCTCTACGAATGCGTCTTCACCTTCGGGCTGTTCGCCTCCGGCCTGATCGGCTCCTTCGTGGTGCCGCACCTGGGCTGGCAGGCCATGTTCTTCATCGGCGTCCTGCCGATCATCATCGGCGTGAGCCTCGGCTTCCTGCTGCCGGAATCGCCCCGCTGGCTCGCGAGCCGCAACCGCGTGGCCGATGCGAAGGCCGCCATGGCGCGCATCGAGAGCGAGATCGAGGCCTCCACCGGCCAGAAGCTCGCCCCGCCCACCGAATGGGTCCCCGCGGACCCGCGCAGGTCGTCCTGGCGTGACCTGGTCGGCCCCGACTACATCAAGCGCACGGTGGTGGTGTGGGTGATCTGGTTCTCCACCTTCCTCATCACCTACGGCCTCGGCACCTGGCTGCCGACCCTGTACCGGAGCGTGTTCAACCTGCCGCTCGAAACCGCGCTGCGGTTCGGCACCATCGGCAGCCTGATGCAGCTGGCCGGAGGATTGACGGCGGGCTTCGTCATCGACCGGATCGGCCGGCGCAGACTGTTCATGGTCGCCCTGTTCGGGGCCGCGGCGGCGCTCCTCTCCATCTGGTACGTGGGCCTCACGTCGGTGCCCCAGTTCGTGGTGCTCAGCGGCATCGCCTATTACTTCGCCGGCCTGTCGGTGCTCGGCATCTATCTCTACACGCCGGAGATCTACCCGACCCGCGCCCGGGCCATCGGCACCGCCCTCGGCACCGCCTGGCTGCGGCTGGCCTCCATGGTCGGCCCGCTGATCGTGGGTTTCTTCGTCGCCGACGGCATCGGCATGGTGTTCCTCGTCTTCGCCGCCGCCGCGATCGTCGCCGGCATCGTCGTCTCGGCGCTGGCCATCGAGACCACCAACCGGTCGCTCGAAGACATCTCCCGCTGAAACCGGCGCCGGCCAGCCCGTGATGGGGCTGGCCGGTGCACTGCCGTGTCCGGCGTCCTTCGGGCATGGCCACCGATGAGGAAGACCCGCCATGGGAACAGCACCGCTCGATCTCGTCACCTGCCGCTGGTCCTCGACGAACGCCGAGGACCGCTTTCCCGTGGACAATCCCGCCACCGGCGAGATCTTCGCCGTGGTCCAGGGCGGGGGTGCGGCGGAAGTGGACGCGGCGGTGCGGTCGGCCCACGCAGCCTTTCTCGGCTGGCGACGCGTCCCTGCGCGCGAGCGCGGGCTTGCCCTTCTCCAGGCCAGCCGCAAGCTCTCCGAACATGCCGACGAACTTTCCGAGCTGCTCTGCCGCGAGAACGGCAAGCCGGTCCGTGACGCCAAGGCCTTCGACGTCTCCGCCCTGATCCACGCCTTCGCCTATTTCGGCAGCCTCGCCGACAAGATGAGCGGCGAGACGCTGGACATGGGCAACGTCTATTCGGTCACGGTGCGCGAACCCTATGGCGTCGTGGCCGGCATCATTCCCTTCAACTGGCCGCCCATCCACACCGGCGCGAAGATCGCGCCGGCGCTGGCAGCCGGAAACACCATCGTGCTGAAGCCGGGCGAGCAGGCGCCGCTCACCATCATGCGCATCGTCGAGATCATCAACACGGTGCTGCCGCCCGATCTCGTCCATGTGGTGCCCGGCCCCGGCACCACCGGCCGGGCGCTCACCGCGCATCCTTTGATCCGCAAGATCTCCTTCACGGGGGCGCCCTCCACCGGCACGGCGGTGCTGAAGGCGGCGGCGGAGCGGCACGTTCCGGTGCTGCTGGAACTCGGGGGCAAGAACCCCTTCATCGTGTTCGAGGATGCCGATCTCGACCGCGCCGTGCGCGATGCGGTCGATGCGGCCTTCTTCAACAAGGGCGAGGCCTGCACCGCGGGCTCGCGCATCCTCGTCCACGCCGACATCCACGATGCCTTCGCCGCGCGGCTCGCCGCCTTCGTCCGCCGGCTCCGGCTGGGCGAGGGAACGGACCCGAAGGTCCATGTGGGTCCGCTCATCTCGAAACCCCAGCAGCAGAAGGTCCTGGACTATATCCGGATCGGCCTTGAGGAAGGCGCCACCATCCTCGCCCAGGCCCCGCTGCCGCAGGAAGAGCGGCTGCGGAACGGCTATTTCGTCCAGCCCACCGTCTTCACCGGCGTCGCGCCGCACATGCGCATCGCGCAGGAGGAGATTTTCGGTCCCGTCACCGCGCTGATGAGTTTCCGCACCGAGGAGGAGGCCATCGCCATCGCCAACTCCACCGACTTCGCGCTGGTGGCCGGTATTTATTCACGCGATCAGGCCCGGGCTAACCGGGTGGCCCGGGGGGTGGAGGCGGGAATCGTCTTCATCAACAATTACAACCGCGGCGGCAACGGCACCCCCTTCGGCGGCACCAAGTCGAGCGGCTACGGGCGCGAGCGGGCGGCCATGACGCTGAACGAATTCACCTATGTGAAGGCCCTGCGCATCCCCACCGGCTTCGGCGACGTGCCCCAATGGAGCGCGCTCGACGATATCGCCGAGAAGATCTGAACGGCGTTCCCCGGGCTTTTGTCGGTGATCCTGACTGAACGAGTGGCTGAAGTCGTCATCCCTCCGACCCGTGCCCGACCTCTCTGTGTCATGGCGGGTGTCAGATTTGGACGAGGCTGGACCGCCCCTAGGTTCCCGGACGCCTTCTTCCCCAAGTTCGAGGCAAGGAGACCCCGATGGGCAAAGCGAACTTCACCGAGGACTTCAAGCGCACTGCGCTCTACAGTTCAGACACAGAGAGATAGCGCTCGCCGGCTACGGCGAAAACCGTTTCAAATGAGGAACCTGAAACGGTGAAACCGCTGTAAGTTGTGATTTTAATGGTGGGCGCACTAGGGCTCGAACCTAGGACCCGCTGATTAAGAGTCAGCTGCTCTACCAACTGAGCTATGCGCCCGTCCAGGGTGGCCCCCGAAGGAGGCGTTCGTGTAGCAAATGAGTTCCGGGCTGGCAAGGGCCTCGGTCGGCGCGGCGGGGAAGATTTCCACAGGTCCTTTCCGCCGCCGCGTCGTCGCTTGGAGATTTACTCCTTGAACGCCTCCTCGCGGCCCTTCTGCACGGAGGGCAGCAGCACCACCACCAGAGCGGCCACAGCGAGCAGCAGCAGCACGGCCGAGATGGGGCGGGTGACGAACACGGTGGGGTCGCCGCGCGAGATCAGCATGGCCCGGCGCAGGTACTCTTCCAGCATGGGGCCGATGACGAAGCCGAGCAGCAGCGGGGCGGGCTCGCAATCGAGCTTCACCAGCGCGTAGCCGAGCAGGCCGAACAGGGCCATGGTGTACACGTCGAACGTGTTGTTGTTCACGCTGTACACGCCGATGCAGCAGAAGGCGATGATGGCCGGGAACATCACGTGGTAGGGCACGGTGAGCAGGCGCACCCACATGCCGATGAGCGGCAGGTTGAGCAGCACCAGCATGAAGTTGCCCACCCACATGGAGGCGATGACGCCCCAGAACAGGTCGGGCTTCTCCGTCACCACGTTCGGGCCGGGCGTGATGCCCTGGATGATGAGGGCGCCAATCATCAGTGCCATCACCGGGTTGGAGGGGATGCCCAGCGTCAGCATGGGGATGAAGGAGGTCTGCGCGCCGGCGTTGTTGGCGCTCTCCGGCCCCGCCACGCCCTCGATGGCGCCACGCCCGAACTCGCGCGGGTACTTCGAGATCTTCTTCTCGATGGAATAGGAGGCGAAGGAGGACAGCATGGCGCCGCCGCCCGGCAGGATGCCGAGGAAGGAGCCGATCACCGTGCCACGCAGGACGGGCGCGATGATGCGCTTGAACTCCTCCTTCGTGAGCATCAGGCTCTTCACCTTGGCCGCCACCAGCGAGCGCTGGTGTTCGTCCTCCAGGTTGCGGATGATCTCGCTGATGCCGAACATGCCCATGGCCAGCGCCACGAAGTCGAAGCCGTCGGAGAGTTCCTGCATGTCGAAGGTGAAGCGCGGCGTGCCGGTGTAGATGTCCTGGCCGGAGAGGCCGAGGATCAGCCCCAGCACGATCATGGCGATGGCCTTGACCACCGAGCCCGAGGCCAGCGTCACCGAGGCGATGAGGCCGAGCACCATCAGCGAGAAATATTCCGGCGGCCCGAACTGCAGCGCGAGGTTGGCGAGCGGCGGCGCGAACAGGGCGAGCAGCAGGGTCGCCACCGAGCCGGCGAAGAAGGAGCCCAGCGCCGCGGTGGCGAGCGCCGCGCCCGCCCGGCCCTTGCGGGCCATCTGGTGGCCGTCGATGGCGGTGACCACGGACGAGGATTCGCCCGGCAGGTTGATGAGGATGGCGGTGGTGGAGCCGCCATACTGCGCGCCGTAATAGATGCCGGCGAGCATGATGAGGGCGGAGACCGGCGGCAGGCCGAAGGTGAGCGGCAGCAGCATGGCGATGGTCGCCACCGGGCCGAGGCCGGGCAAAACGCCGATCAGCGTGCCGAGCAGCGCGCCGACGAAGCAGTAGAAGACGTTCTGCAGCGACAGCGCGACGGAGAAGCCGAGGGCAAGGTTGTCGAGAAGGTCCACGGGCGCCTCCTCAGTATCCGCCGAGCCACGGGCCGAGCAGCGGCAGCGGCAGGCCGAGCCCCTTGATGAAGACGGCCCAGGCGAACACCACCATCACGGCGGTGTTCAGCAGCGCCGTCCGGAAGGTGAACAGGCGCGAGGCCAGCGCCGAGACGAACACCGAGATGCCGAGGGCGGGCAGGAAGCCGAGGGGCCGCACGCCGAAGCCGAAGAACACCACCGCGCCGGTGATGATGAGCACCGCCCGCCAGGCGATGCCGCTCGGCATCTCGCCGGGGAAGCGCAGGCCGTTGATGAGAATGACGAGCCCGAGCAGGCCGAGCAGACCCGAGAGCACCAGCGGGAAATAACCCGGCCCCATGCGCACCGCCGTGCCCATGGGCAGGTCCTGGGTCTGCCAGCCGAACAAGAGCCCGAGGGCGATGAAGAGGAGGCCCGAGAGGACGTCCTTCGGATTGCGGATGATGTTCATGTCCCCCCTCGGTGCCGGCGCGTTTTGGTTGCGCTCTGACAGATGGCCTGCTGTGGGAAGGCCCGCGCGGCAGGCGCCGGCCGCGCGGGATGCGTTCCTGAAGGCTCGCCGGCGCGGTCGTGAACCCCGCCGATATCAGTTGGGGCGTCGGGCCGGCATGCTGCGGCCACGACGCTGGATGCCGCGGTGGGTGGTCAGTCGGCGTAGACGCCGGCGCCCTGGATCACCGGCTTCCACTTGGCGATCTCGGCGATGACGAAATCCTTGTGGAAGGCCGGGCTGCGGCGGTCCTTCGGCTCCGGCTCGGTGCCGAGGTCGGCAAAGCGGGCGATCACCTTGGGATCGTTGAGGGCGACGTCGAGGGCGGCGTTCAGCTTGTCGACGATGGCCTTGGGCGTGCCCTTGGGGGCATAGATGCCGTGCCACACCGCCACTTCGAAGTCCTTGAGGCCGCTCTCCTGCATGGTGGGCAGGTCGGGCAGCGACTTCACGTGGCCCTTGGTGGTGACGGCATAGGCCTTCACCTTGCCGCCCTTGATCTGGCCGGTGGTGTTGGTGGTCTGGTCGCACATGAGGTCGATCTGGCCGCCGACAAGGTCGTTCATGGCCGGGCCCGTGCCCTGATAGGGGACGGTGGTCATCTGGGTGCCGATCGACGACATGAACAGCATGCCGCACAGGTGCGAGGCGGAGCCGACGCCGGCATTGCCGTAGGTCACCTTGTCCTTGTTCGCCTTCACATAGTCCACGGCCTCGGCCATGGTCTTGGGCGCGAAGCCGGGCTTGGCGATCATGGTCATGGGCACGGCGGTGACGAGGCCCACCGCCTCGAAGTCGGTCGCGGGATTGTAGGGCAGCTTGCGGTAGAGCGTCGCCGCGGTCGCCTGGCCGATATGGTGGAGCAGGATGGTGTAGCCGTCGGGCGCGGCCTTCGCCACCTGGCCCGCGCCGCGGGTGCCGCCGGCGCCGCCCACGTTCTCTACGACCACCTGCTGGCCCAGCGTCTTCGACATGGATTCGGCGACGAGACGCGCCACCGTGTCGGTCGGGCCACCGGCCGCGAAGGGAACCACCATGGTGATCGGCCGCGTAGGATAGTCCTGCGCCGTCGCCGTCGCAGACAATCCGATCGCCGCGGCGAGCGCGAGGGCGGCCGAGAGCATTCGCATGGGCATTCTCCTCCTTGAGGGATCCTTTGGCGTCCCCTTCTGAACCCTTTTGAAGGTCGCGGCGGCCGCTGCGTCAAGCCCGAACTTCCGTAGGGTTGTCGGCAGCATGGCACCTCACCTGGGCCCGCCTCGCCACCTTCTGGCCGCACCACGGCCACGCTGGGTTAGCCAAGCATCTGGCAAAGAACGATTTTTCCAGGCGATTTCCGCGAGGAACAAGCGCGGGCCGGGCCGGTTGTCTTGAGACGACTCTTGAAAGGAGACGCCATGAGAATCTCGCGCTCGCCCCTCACCCGAGCCCTGCTCTCCACGGCGGCGCTCGCGCTCGCGGTTCCCGCCGTCGCTTCGCTCGCCGTTGCGACGCCGGCAACCGCGCAGCAGGCGCAGAAACGGAGCCAGGGCCAGCCGCAGCAGGCCGGCCGTGAGCGGGTGGACATCAACATTTTCTACGAGCCGCTGGCCGAGCACGGGAGCTGGGTGCGCCATCCCGACTACGATTACGTCTTCGTGCCCTCCGGGCTCGACGCGTCTTGGCGGCCCTATCAGGAGGGGCGATGGCTTTGGACGGACGACTACGGCTGGTACTGGGATTCGGCCGAGCCCTTCGCCTGGGCCACCTACCATTACGGCCGCTGGGGCTATGAGCCCGCCTATGGCTGGTTCTGGGTGCCCGGCGACACCTGGGCGCCGGCCTGGGTGACGTGGCGCAGCGGCGGCGGCAAGACCGGCTGGGCGCCCATCGCCCCGGATTCCCGCGGCTATGCCTATGGCGCGCCGCGGGTGATGGACCCGCCGGTGGCGGAAAGCTGGGTGTTCGTCGAGAACCGCTACCTCGCCGAGCCGGAGCTGGCGCTGCATGTGGCGCCCATCGCGCAGATCGCCGTGTGGCTGTCGCGGGACAATCCGCGCATCTACCAGCCGGTCTATCGCGACGGGGTGGTGACGACCCGCTTCGTCGACCGTCGCGACTATGCGAGCGTGATCGAAGGCGGCGTCCCCTCCCGCCGGGTTGTGTTCGTGGACAACTACCGGGACGAGTTCGTCGATCGCGGCGGCTATGTGGGCATCTATGGCCCGCGCGTCGCCCGGGCCAACCGCGTTCCCCCGCCGCCGCGCTTCGAGCGCGAGCTGCCGCAGGACCGGCGCATCCTGGTGCGCAACTATGTGGGTGAGCGGGTGCCGGGGCTGGCCGCGCCTTCGGCCGCGCTGCTCTCGGTCATCGACGACAGCCAGCGGCGCCAGCTGCGCGAGCAGCGCTGGTCGGGCAACAACCGTGCCTATGAACGGGAGATCGACCAGTTGCGCGAGCGCCAGCGCGATCGCATCCAGAAGACCGTGGAGGAGGCCAACCGCAACGCGACCGAGATTCAGGAGAAGCGCCTGGAAGCCATCAAGGCGCGGAACGAGAAGCTGCAGCAACGCGTGGAGCAGCGCCAGGAGCGGGCGCAGCAGGTGATCGACAAGATCCGGCAGGAGCGGCCGAACACCCTGCCCGCCCGCGCCACCGACGACAGCCGGCCGGGCGCCCCCGGCGCTCGCCCCGGCACGCCGAACATGCCGCCGCCC
>NZ_JAYRPE010000021.1:0-387652 GCF_041911315.1 Xanthobacter sp.
CGCCACCGGCACGCCCGCCTCCTGCTCGCGCAGGATCCCGATAATCTGTTCTTCCGTGAACCTTGATCGTTTCATTCGTCCGTCCCTTTCCTGGGGCGGACTCTAGTTATTTCTGGAGGAGTTTCAGGGGGGCACGTCACCCGCGATCTCCCTTCTGGGACACGGTTTCAAGGAGGCGCTGCACCTCGGGTCGCTGTCTCTGCCGAAGGAAGCGAACCTCTATTACCTGGCCCTGGCGTTCCTGTTCTTGGCCATGCTTTTGTCCTGGCGCATGACCAATTCCTGGATCGGCCGCACATGGGCGGCCATGCGCCAGGATCCGGTCGGCGCCGGATGCTTCGGCGTGAACGTGCCGGTGATGCAGGTGCTGTCGTTCGCGTTCGGCGGCGCCTTTGCCGGCATCGCGGGATCGCTCTACGCCAGCGAGATCGGTTTCATCGAGCCGGGCGAGTTCACCATCTTCATGTCCATCTCGCTGATCTGCATGGTGATCCTCGGCGGCATGGGCAATTGGTGGGGCGTCGTCTGCGGCGCATTCATCATGATCGTGGTGCCGGAGAAGCTCCGGGAGTTCCAGGAGATGCGCTACCTGCTCTACGGCGTCGTGCTCCTCGCGATCTTGATCTGGCGTCCGCACGGCCTGTTTGCAGGGGCGCGGCGCAAGTTTGAAAAGATCATCGGTTGAGCGCGACCGGACTGGAGGGGACCATGACCTCACACGAACAGGCCCGTGCCGGCATGGAGCAACCTGAAACGTTCTCCGATCGTGAGCCTCTTCTCGCCGTGCGCGACCTGCACGTCCATTTTGGCGGCGTTCGGGCCATCGACGGGATCGACCTCGATATTTTCAGCGGCGAGGTTCTTGCGGTCATCGGCCCGAACGGGTCCGGCAAGACCACCACCTTCAATGTTCTCACCGGCCTCGTAAAGGCGACTCGGGGCTCGGCGGTCTGGGACGGGAATGTGGGACTGACCGGCGCCCGCCCGTGGTCCATCTACCGCCTCGGCATTGCCCGGACCTTTCAGAACATCCGGCTGCCGCTCGGCCTCTCGGTCATCGAGAACGTCATGGCCGGGTTACATCCGCGCCAGAAGGGCGACTGGATCCGCACCGTCCTCAATCCGCCTTCCCGTCAGGCATTGGACGAGGCATTGCGCGAGGAGGCCGAGCGGACGCTGCGCTTCGTCAGCCCGGTCCTCGCCATGACACCCGATCGCCTTGTTGCAGAACTGTCCTATGCGGATCGTCGGCGCGTAGAGATCGCGCGCGCCATCGTGGCGAAGCCGCGCCTCCTCTTCCTCGACGAGCCCACGGCCGGCATGAATGCGCGCGAGACGCAAGAGCTGGCCGCGGACGTGGCGAAGATCCGCCAAGGCGGGATCAATATCGTGCTCATCGAGCACAAGATGAAATTCATCGCGGAGCTGGCCGATCGGGTCGTGGTCCTGAACTTCGGGCGAAAGATCGCCGAAGGGTCCTATGACGCCATCCGCCACGACGAGCAGGTGATCGAGGCCTATCTGGGTCGCCGCCGAGCCGCCCAGGCCTGAGGGGCTGCCGCTTTTTGCGGTTGAAAGCGCCCCGTTTCATGGGGGGCGCCTCCCCGCTTCTTCTCACCGAAACGGAAGGCGTGCCATGGCACAGCGATTCATTGCGTCCGACCCCTACCACTGGCCGTACAATGGAGATCTTCGGCCCGACAACACGGCTCTCGTCGTCATCGACATGCAAACCGATTTTTGCGGCGTCGGCGGCTATGTCGACAAGATGGGCTACGACCTCTCCCTCACGCGGGCTCCGATTGAGCCGATCCGTCAGGTGCTCGCGGCCATGCGCGCCGGCGGATATCACATCATCCACACGCGCGAAGGGCATCGGCCGGACCTTTCGGACCTTCCCGCGAACAAGCGTTGGCGGTCGCGGCAGATCGGTGCCGGCATCGGCGACCCCGGCCCGTGCGGGCGCATTCTCGTGCGGGGTGAGCCGGGCTGGGAGATCATTCCGGAACTTGCCCCCCTCCCGGGGGAGCCAGTCATCGACAAGCCCGGCAAGGGCTCCTTCTGCGCCACCGACCTCGAGCTGTTGCTGCGCGTGCGGGGCATCGACAACATCGTGCTGACCGGCATCACCACCGACGTGTGTGTTCACACCACCATGCGCGAAGCCAACGACCGCGGCTTTGAATGCATCCTGCTGGAGGACTGCTGTGGTGCGACGGACCAGGGCAATCACGACCATGCGGTGAAGATGATCAAGATGCAGGGCGGCGTCTTCGGGGCAGTCGCCACGTCCCGGGCGCTCTTCGCCGGGCTCGCCTAGCCGGAACTGTGAAGGCTCCACTCCGCTGCCGGCGGGGTGGAGCCCCACAGATGTCAGTTCATGAAACTGGGATCGATCTTTTCCATGAGCCGGGTGAAGGCCGCGAAGGCGAGTTCCCCCTGGTCATCGGCCTCCAGCGTCTGCGCGTGCCGCTCAGCGATCTCCGATGGCACCTCCACCACGGGGCCGTTCATCGCCAGCGCCGCGGTCTGAACGCGGCAGGCTGTTTCCATATAATGCAGGCGCTTGAAGGCATTGGGGATGGTGTCGCCGCACGCCAGCAGGCCGTGGTTCTTGAGCACCAGGAAGTTCTTGTCGCCGAGGCTCTCCAGCAGCGCCGCCTTGTCGGACTGGTCCGCATGGACGCCGCCGAAGTCGTGGTAGGCGATGCGGTTGTGCATAGCGGCGCCGGTGAAATCGATGGGGCGGATGGGGATGCCGCTCGCAGCCATGGTCATGCCGGCGATGGTGTGGGTGTGCATAATGCAATGGGCGTCCTCGCGCGCCTCGTGGATCGCACCGTGAATGATGAAGCCGGCCGGGTTCACCGGATAGATGCTTTCCCCGATGATGCGACCCTCGATATCGATCTTGACGAGGTTCGACGCCGCGACTTCGTCGTAGCGCAGACCGAATGGATTGATAAGGAAGTGCTTTTCCGGCCCAGGAACGCGCACCGTGATGTGGCCGAAGACGAGGTAGTCCCAGCCGAGATGGGCGAAGATGCGATAGGCGGCCGCGAGCTGCACGCGCAGTTCCGCCTCGCTCTTCTCCCTTTGCTGGACCCGCAGCGCGGCAACCGGAATGACCTTGTCGTAGGCGTTCATGGCTGGATCCTCACCGGGTAGGCCTTTGCCTGCTTGAGCACGGCGCCCTTGTCGTAGTCGTTGGCCTCCGTCACGAAGCGGCCGGTGTAGAGTTCTGCGGGATTGACGGCCTCTTTAATGAGGCCGGTCTGCACCAGATAGGCCTGAATGCGGTTCCACCCGTCGTCCGCCTGCTGGTGCCAGACCCGGTTCGGCGGAGCAGGCAACTTCGGAGAGCCGATGCCGGCGTCGGCATTGGTGGCTTCGACGAGGCGCACGTTGTTCGCGAAATTGGTCTTGGCATCGAGGCTGCGCGAGACCGCGGAAGGATAGGCGTCCTGGAAGACCATCGCGGCCGCCTCGGGACTGCCGGCAGAAAAATCGAAGCACTTCGAGATGCCGCGCAGCACCTTTGCGACGGTCTGCGGGCGCTCGGCGATCATGGTCTTGGTCGCCATGTTGATCAGTGAATAGATATTGTCCTCCCACGGCGCGCGGGGCAGGTAGCGGAACTTGGCGCCGACGTTCTCCAGCGTGGCGAAGCCGCTCCGCCAGAGGAGCATCGCATCCACCTTGCGGTTGGAGACGGCATCGTTCGCGGATGCGCCGAAACCGACGGGCACCAGCGTTACGTCCTTGTCGGGATTCAGTCCGGCCTCGATCAGCCTTGCCTTCAGGAAATAGATGCCGCCGGTGGCCAGGCTGCTGACGCCGACCGTCTTGCCCTTCAGCTCCGCATAGCTCGTCAACGGGCTGTCGGGAAGCACGCCGATCGCCCACGTGGACACCACGCCCATCAGCCCGACCGAGAGAGCGGGCAGATTGTTCTGGACCCGGGCGGCGATGTAGGGCTCGGGATTAGCGGTGCCCATATCGGCCCGCCCCGCGGTCAGAAGCTGCAGCACCTGGCCGGTGCCCTGCGTGGTGATGACCTCGACATCAAGCCCTTCTGCCTCCCAGAACTTGAGATAGGAGGCCGGATAGAGATAATTGCAGTTTGCGCCGATCGGTCCGTAGGACAGCGCGAAGGTGACCTTCTCGCGGGTCTGGGCGCGGAGGATTGCCGGGGCGGCAAGGGCAGAGGCGGCGGCGAGCAGAAGCGTCCGCCGGCGCAAGCCGCGCCGTTCGTGGGTTTCGGTCATGTCGTTCTCCGGGGCAGGTCAGTTGAAGGCGCGGTCGCCGCCGGCACGGTTCCACCAGATGCTGTATTTCTGGGCGGTGACGATGGCAGCGTGAAGCAAGTATCCGATCATCGTGTAGATGAGCAGGACGGCAAAAATGCCATTCATGTCCAAGGTGAAATTGTATTGCATGATAAGATAGCCGAGACCCTCCTTGGCCCCGACAAACTCACCCACGATGGAGCCGACGATCGCCAGCACCATCGCGATATCGAGGCCGGCGAACAGGAAGGGCAGGGCCGTCGGCAGGCGGACCAAAAGCAGCTTCCACAAGCTTCCGCCGCCGAAGATGTGGACCATTTCGAGGCTCTTTTCGTCCGCGGGGCGCAGCCCGGCGATAACGTTTATGACCACAGGGAAAAAGGCGATGGTTGCGGCGATGGCGATCTTGGAGCCGGAGCCGAACCCGAACCAAATCACGAAGAGTGGCGCGATCGCGACCTTGGGCACGTTCTGGAAGGCGATCACGTAAGGATGGAGGATCACCTTCACCAGCGGCAGCTCCGCGATGGCGAGGCCGAGAGCGAGCCCTATGCCGGCACCGATCGTGAAGCCCGTGACGATCTGGTAGAGCGTGACCAGGATGTGGCGCCAGAACAGTCCGTCGACGAACAGGCCTGACCACAGGGCCTTCAGCACGCCCCCCGGGTGGGGAACACGACCTCTGGAATGTTGAAATAGCTAACGATAAAACTCCAGATGGCGAGCAGTAGCAGGGCCGAGATCGGTCCAGCCGCCTTGCGGGCCATGATGGAGACAGAGGCCGCCGGCAGGGGACGGCGGGTTGTTGGCGCGGGAAGTGTCTTGGTGACGTTCATCGCCTGCCTTCAGAAGAAGTTTGAGCTGGAATTGAACATCGCTCTTAAATCCGAAGTCAGAGAGACAAACCCGGGATGCGCCATGATCGATAGATCGCGATCACGCGGCAGATCGACGGTGACGATGTCCCTCATTCGTCCGGGGCGTGGCGTGAATACAGCAACCCGATCAGCGAGGAAGACCGCTTCGGGGATGGAATGTGTTATGAATACAACGGTTTTTGGCGCGGTCTGCCAGATGTTCAGCAATTCCTGGTTCATGGTTTCCCGGGTCATGGCATCCAGAGCGCCGAACGGCTCATCCATGAGCAGGAGCGACGGCTCATGGACAAGGGCGCGGCATATCGCGACCCGTTGCTGCATGCCGCCCGAAAGCTCTCCGGGATAGCGGTGCGCGAAAGCGGCGAGGCCGACCAGTTCAAGCAAAGCCATGGCCCGGTCGCGATAGGTCGTCCGATCGCGCCCCTGCACAGTGACGGGCAGGAGCACGTTGCCTAGGACCGTGAGCCAGGGCAGGAGCCGAGCCTCCTGGAAGACGACGCCCACCTCGCTCCGGTCTCCCGAATAGGGCTGTCCATGGCGCAAGATGGTGCCGGTTGTCTGATGCAGAAGGCCGCTCAGCACGCGGAGCAATGTAGTTTTGCCGCAGCCGCTCGGACCAACAACGGCGATGAATTCATTCTCAGAAATATTCAGGCTTACGTCCTGCATCGCAAGAACATGATCGCCCGAAGCTGATCTATATTCGACCCCGAGGCCTTGTATATCGATGCCCATACGGGGATTGGAGATTCCTGGTCTCATTTTGGCATCCGTTCCCCGCTCTTCATCCTCCCGATATCTGAATTATTATTGTCTTTATCATCGATTATCACTTCGATGATATTGTAATAGTGAGGCTGTTGATTGTTCCGTCAAGCTCAATTTAGGTGTACGCGGTGTTGCCGGATCGGTAACATTGCTGGAGCCGCTGGTCGCCGTCCGTTGAGTGGATATGACCTCTCGCAGGGGCTGTAGAGGGAAGGGCCGCTGGCAGGCTTGGGGCGGAATCTGGGATCACGGAAAGTGCAGCCGTATGAGGTTTCCCCTCAGGCGGTCTGCAATCTCTCCCAACCCAGCAGGTGTTCGTTCTCATCCAGCCAGCTCTTTCTGGCTTCCCAGTCCGGCACTATTGACGCCACCAGGCTCCAGAATTCCGGCGCGTGATTGCGATGGCGAAGGTGGCAGAGTTCGTGGACGACGGCATATTCCAGCACAGGCCGCGGGGCGAAGATCAGGTGCCAGTTGAGGTGGATCTGGCGGTCCTTGCCGCAGGACCCCCACATGTGCTTCTGCTCCTTGATCTGGATGCCCTTCGGCTTCAGCCCGTTGCGCGCACCGTGGCGCTGGACAAACTCCTTGGCATCGTCGCGTATGCGGCGCCTCAGCCAGAGGCGGAGCGCACTCTCTATCACGCCATCGGCCTCATCTTCGGGCAGGTCGCGCGGCATGCGGATCATGAAGCCATTGCGGAAACTGACCTCCACCAGCGTGCCGTCGAAGGGCTCCACGGTCATCCGGGTCATCTGCCCGCGATAGGGAACCTTGGCGCCGGTGGCGAAGCGGTAGACCCGGGCCTGGGCCTTCGCGCGCTCCTGCATGGCGCAGACGGTCTCAAGGATCCAGGCGCGGCGGCGGCGGAGAACCGCTTGGATTTGGTCGTCCGTCGCCTGTTCGGGCACCAGCAGCTCGAACGACCCCGGCGTCACGGTGATGCTGGCGCGCGTGGCCTTGGCGGAGCGGCGCAGGCTGTAGTCGATCTGCCGCTCGCCGATCTGGAACATCGGCATGATCAGGGCTCCACGAAGTGCTTGAGCGCATAGGCCTCCACCTGGTCTGGAATGTCCTTCAGCTGGGTCAGGCCGGCCAGGTGCGCCATGGAGCGGACCTGCTGGCGCAGATCCTTGCGCAACCCGTCTTTTTCCCACCAGCCTTTTGGCGCGGTGGCTGGGTCCGTGTAGAGCGCTGCGAAACGGATGGCCAAATCCCCGGCCTGCGAGCCGGCGCCGAAGCCGGCCAGGATCTGCATCACGCCGAATGCGCCAGGTGAGAGGCCGGCGTCGACATGGGCGCCATCCTCGGCTGCGATGTCCCGGGCGAGGTCCTCGGCCGCGCGCAGCTTGTCGGCCCAGCTGAGCTGCGCGCTCTCCATGCGTTCGAGCAGCTGGCGCAGCCTTTCGGAGAACTTGCCATATTGGTGGGGGCTGTCGTCGATGCGCTCGCTCACCGTCTTGCGCAGCTCGGTGGTCTTGCGGATCGCGGCCGTCATCAGCTCCTCGTCCGTCTTGCCCTCGGCGTCGAAGTCGTCCCAGAAGCCGGGATCGGTGATGTGCCGCAGCTTCACCGTCACGCTCAGGCCGGTGGCGTCGAGATGGGTGTCGAGCATCTCGCGGATTTTCTCGCTGTAGCTCATCTGGTCGAAGGCCTGCCGCTTCTCGAAGCGCTGGGTGCCGAAGAGCAGGAAGGAGGCGACCCATTTGAGGTCAGCGGTGAAGTCGAGCACGCTGGGATCAGGGCTCAGCGTCTCGTAGAGTGCGATGAAGGCCCGCGCCCGGCCCTTGAATGTGAACCACTGGTCCTCGCTGCCGAGCAGGTTGGCGAAGGCGTTGAACTGCTTCTCCCAGCCGCTCCGGTCCCGCGCCGCGCGCTGGACGGGCTTCAGCATGGCCGCCATGGCGGCGTGGGCGGCACGCAGCTGGCTGCGCAGATCGTCGAGGTCGCGCATGGCGTTCTTCACGTCGTCGGCGCGATAACTGGCGAGCGCGGCCTCAAGGTTCGCGGAGACGCCGATATAGTCCACGATCAGCCCGTTGCGTTTCTTTGCATCCGAAACCCGGTTGGTGCGGGTGATGGCCTGCAGCAGGCCGTGCTCCTTGAGCGGCTTGTCCAGATACATCACGCTTTCGATGGGGCAGTCGAAGCCGGTGAGCAGCTTGTCGCAGACAATCAGGAACTGCGGGTCCTCGCCCTTGCGGCCGAACGCCTTCTTGGCGAGTTTTTCCGCCTCGGCGTCGAGAAAATTCTCCACCAGAGCCGTGCGGATGTCCTGCCGGCGCACATCCTCGCTCGGCTTGTGGTCCTCCTGGTTGATGGAATAGACGCAGGCGGACATGGCGTCCGCGCGGGCCAGCGCCGCCTCGGCGGGCATCCCCTCGGCCTGAAGATCGTCGGAGATCACGCGGGTCAGCGCGCGCTTGTAGAGGATCACCGCCTCGCGATCGATGGCGACGATCTGCGCTTTGAAGCCGTCGGGGCGGGCATAGGCCTTGAAGTGGGTCCAGATGTCGTAGGCGATCAGTTCGATCCGGCGCGGGTGCTTCACCAGATCCTCGATCTCGACCCCGCGCTTCTTGATCTCGTTCAGGCGGTCGTCGTCCAGCTCGGCGAACCAGGTGTCGAACAGGATGTCGATGCGCGCCTCGTCCATCTGCCAGTCGGTCTTGCGGCCGGTGTAGTAGATGGGGACCGTGGCGCCGTCCGCCACCGCGTCGTCGATGCCGTATTTGTCGAGATAGGCTTCGCCGGGCACGCCGAAATTGGCGTAGGTGTCCTTGTCGTCCTTCTTCACCGGGGTGCCGGTGAAGCCGAAGAAGCGGGCGTCGGGCAAGGTGGCGCGCAAGGCGGCGCCGAGGTCCTTCTCCTGGGTGCGGTGGGCCTCGTCCACCATCACGATCCAGTTGGCGGAATTGGCCACGGCCTGCGTAGAGCCCTGGAACTTGAAGATGGTGGAGAGGGCGGTGAGGCCGTCCTGGCCGTTTCGGATCAGCGTGTGAAGGTCCTTGATGCTGTCGATGGCGGTGGGGTTGGGCAGGCCGCAGGCGAGGAAGGTGCCGCTGATCTGGCCGTGCAGGTCGATGCGGTCGGTCAGAACGAGGATGTTCGGGTTGGTCAGCGCGTCCGAGGCGATGGTGCGGTGGGTCTTCAGCTTCAGCGCGGCGAACACCATGGTCAGCGACTTGCCGCTGCCCTGGGTGTGCCAGATCAGCCCCTGCCGGTGCTTGCCCTCCAGCACGCGGGCGACCATGCGGTTCACGGCGCGGAACTGCTGGTAGCGGCACATTTTCTTGATTGTGCCGGCGTCGGTCTTCTCGAACACGATGTAATGGGCGAGGAGGTCGAGCAGGCGCGACGGCTCCAGCAGGCACCACAGGCCCTTGGCGAGCGGGTCGGCAAAGTCCGCCTCCGCCTTCGGCCAGGGGTCGCGCCATTCGGCGTAATATTTGGAGGGCGCGCCCGTGGCGCCGTAGAGCACCAGCGCGCCGTCGGTGACGATGTTGAAGGCGTTGGAAGCGAACAGGCGCGGGATGTCCTGCTCGTACTGCTTGATCTGCTCGAACGCCTCGCCGGTCTTGTCCTTCACGTTGAGCGGGCTCTTGGCCTCGATGACCACCAAAGGGATGCCGTTGACATGGACGACGAGGTCCGGCCGGCGGGTCTTCTCGGCCTTGACGCGCAACTGGCTGGTGACGATGAAGAGGTTGTTGGACGGGGTGAGGAAGTCGATCACCCGCAGGGTCTGGCGTGTCTCGAAGCCGTCGATCTTCCGGGAATAGTCCCCGCGCAGCACCTTCAGCCACGCCTCATTGTCGGCGATGCCGACGAGTTCCCCAAAGGCCGCGTTGGCGGCGGCTTCATCGATGCCGTTGATGCGCATGAGGGCTTCGACGAGGTGCGGGCGGAACAGCACCTGGTTGTCGCCCTCGCGCAGGCCCGCATGGTCCGCCGCCGGCACTACCGCATAGCCCATGGCCGCGAGCCGCTCCATGGCCGGACGCTCGGCGAAATGCCATTCGGGGCCCTGCGTCATGCGCCCCTCCTATTCCGCCGCCAGGGTGAGGGGATCGCTCACACGCCTGCGGCCGGTGAGGAGGTCGGACATGAGGGCGGATTTGAGGGTGATCATTGCGCTCATCTGCTCGTTCGCAGCTCCTATTGCGAGTTGCAATTCGCTTGCCCTGCTCACGATTGCCTTCTGCTCTCCAATCGAAGGAACAGCAATTCGAATCTGCGACAGAAGTGCACGGTTAATCTTGACCATGCTCGCGCTTGTGCCAGATGCAGCGCGCTTGAAGTAGCCGCTCTTTTGCAAATAACCAAGCCAGAGCGCGCCAAAATCAGGAATCATCATATCTTCGTTGAATCGCAGGCAAATCATGAGGTCGGGGAAGTAGCAATTGTCCGGTTTCCCTTTGTAAATACCGGCCATTCCAACTCGCTCGGGCGTGTTCGAGCGGCTGATGACAACATCCCCATACGATAGTCTCGCGGCAATAATCCTTGGGTCGTCCAGCGGCGCTGGCTTGAGGTTTTGGTCGGTCAAGCCGTCGTCCGACAGACTACCAAGACTCAATAGCCAGCCGCCGGTCGGCAACGACGGACTGATGGGCGAGTATCCGTTCCGTACGGGTTCACAAAGGACATCGAAGAGATTTGCTCCCTCCCACTCCTCCGGAATCTCCCCGATTTCCGTCTGTTTGAAGCGGGTGTGGCCGACGCCTTTGGTCAGCAGGCGTTCGAGCACAGCCTGCTTCACCCTACGCGTCTGCGCGATCACCGCCCGCGTCGCCGCGATGGCCTCATCGACGCTCGACAGGATCTCCGCGATCCGCCGCTGTTCGGGGACGGGAGGGATCAGAATGGGAAGCGAGGAGAATGAGTTCCAATCTGTTTTCTTGCGCTTACCATCCTGATTCCCACCTGTCGTGACCTTATTCACCTCGGCGATGAACTCAGGTGTTTTCACAAAGAGATCAAAAAAATCCTTCTCCAAGTCGCCCTTTACGCGAAATGTAATGTATGCAGGACTCACAATGCCAGACTTGCAGATTTTTAATCTGCCGATCGCACCATAGTATAATGACATGGGATCGTAAGAATATTCGTCGAGATTAACGACCTTATAGTTTCTTGAATCCGAAATAGCGATGCGTTTGTTAAACTTATCGGATTGAAAGACGATTCCGTTGCTCTTGGTGACACTTAGGGGCGGCAAATTTCCTTTGCTGTCGAGAAGCTTGAATTCTTCGACGTATGACCCCAGCCTGTCAATGCGCCACCCCCTCGGCACCTCACCCGACATAGCCCAACTCCCGCAGAAAGCCCATCATCCGAGCCTCGGCGGCGTCGCGCTCGGCCTGCAAGGCCACGAGCTTTGCCACCTCCTCCGCGACGTCCACCTCCTCGGCCTCCGCGCCCAGATGCACATAGCGGGAGATGTTGAGGTTGAAGTCGTTGGCCTCGATCTCCGCCACCGGCACCACCCGCGCCAGCCGCTCCGCATCGGCGAAATCCGCATAGGCGCCGGCCAGCGTCGCCACATTGGCCTCCGAGAGATGGTTCTGCGCCTTGCCCTCCACGAACTGCTCTGCGCCGTTGACAATCAGAATCTTCCCTCGCCGCGCCTTCGGCTTTTTCTTGCGCAAAATGAGGATGCAGGCGGGGATGCCGGCGCCGTAGAACAGGTTCGGTGCCAGCCCGATGACGGCTTCCACGAGGTCGTCGCGGATCATCCCCTCGCGGATGCGCCCTTCCGCCCCGCCGCGGAACAGCACGCCGTGTGGCAGCACGACGCCGCACACGCCGTCCGCCTTCAGGCTCGCTACCATGTGCTGCACGAAGGCGAGGTCGCCATAGGATTTCGGCGGGCAGCCATAGGCGTCGCGGCCATAGGCATCGCCCTCGCGCCACACCTCATGGCCCCAGCTCTTGAGCGAGAAGGGCGGATTGGCCAAAACCCGGTCGAAGGTGCGGATGGCCTTCACGCCCTCGCCGGTGAGGTGCTTCGGCTCCAGCAGCGTATCGCCGCGCGCCACGTTGGCGTCGTCGATGTCGTGCAGGAACAGGTTCATCTGGCAGATGGCCCAGGTGTTGAGGTTCTTCTCCTGCCCGAACAGGAACAGGGCCCTGGGGTTCTTGCCCTGCCGCTCCAGATGATGCACCGCCTCCAGCAGCATGCCGCCCGAGCCGCAGGTGGGGTCGTAGATGGACATGCCCTCTGCCGGCTTCAGGCACTCGACAATGAGCCGCACCACCATCTTCGGGGTGTAGAACTCGCCGCCTTTTTTGCCGGAATCGTCGGCGAAGCGCTCGATGAGATATTCATAGGCTTGGCCGAGCATGTCCGGCTCGACGTCCACCTTGCGCAGCCGGTGGGTCTCGAAATGCTGGAGCAGCTTCTCCAGCATGGCGTCCGGGAAGCGCTCCTTGTTGTTGAAGTCCACATCCTGGAACACGCCCTTGAGCCGCAGGTTCGCATCCTCGATGGCGCGGAAGGCGGCGTTCAGATGCGCGCCGATGTCGGTGGTGTGGCGGCGGATGTCCTTCCAGAAATGGCCCCTAGGGATGTCGAAGCGGTGCTCTTCCGGGTCGGCCGCCAGCGTGGCGTCGTGATAGCGCGCCAGCCGGTCCTCATACTCCTCCTCCCACACGTCCGAGAGGCGCTTGAAGAACAGCAGGCCAAATATGTAGTGCTTGTAGTCCCCCGAATCGATCGACCCGCGCAGGATGTCGGCCGCCCGCCAGAGGTGGGTTTCCAGTTGCGACAGCGTCAGCGCCATTCCCTCTGCCCCTTCGTTCCCAAGCCCCTACGCCCCCAAGCCCCTACGCGCCTTCAGTCTCTCACCGCCTCGGCGCGCCAGCGTCGTGTGTCGATTTATGGCGTGTGACGAAGCCTAATGAAAGCCGGAGCGTGCGCCCCCCGCCTTGCAACCGGCGGCGCGAACCCCCTACGATCGCGCCAGCTGATCGGGGCAGGTGACTTCATGAAGCAGGGCTGGGTTGTGCGCGCCGAGCGCGGCGGGCGGCTTTACGACGTGTTCAAGGACAGGTCCGTGATCGCCATCGGCTGGGGCGAGATCGGCCCGCTTGCCGACCTGAAATCCCGCGAAAAGATCGCCGCCCGCGTCGCGTCCGCCTGGCCGGACTGGAAGCCGCAGGCGGTGGCCATGGCCGCCGGCCAGTTGCACCGCTTCCGCAGTGAAATGAGGGTCGGCGATCATGTCGTCACCTACGACCCAGGCCGCCGGGTCTACCTCGTCGGCGAGATTGCCGGTGACTATCGCTGGGATCCGGGCATCGATGCCGAAGACCCCAACGTGCGTTCGGTGACATGGCAGGGGGAAGTGTCGCGCGATCTGCTCTCCGTGCGCAGCCGCAACAGTCTCGGTGCCATCTCGACCCTGTTCCAGCTCTCGCCGGAGGTGATCGACGACCTTCTGCGGGCCCTGAAATCGCACCAGCCGGCAAAGGCCGACGCAGCGGTATCCGTGGAGATCGCCGAGGAGGATGTCTTCAAGAACATCCAGGAAAAGGCCGTCGAGTTCACCAAGGACCGTGTCTACGCGCTGGACTGGTCCGACATGCAGGAACTGGTCGCCGGCCTCTTGCGCGCCATGGGCTACAAGACGCGCGTCTCCCCGGCGGGCGCCGATCGCGGCAAGGACATCGTCGCCTCGCCCGACGGCTTCGGCTTCGAGGCGCCGCGCATCGTCGTCGAGGTGAAGCATCGCCAGGGGGCTATCGGATCGCAGGCCATCCGCAGCTTTCTCGGCGGTCGCCATCCCCAGGACAAGGGGCTTTATGTGTCCACCGGTGGCTTCTCGAAGGACGCCCTCTATGAGGCCGAACGGGCCAACATCCCCCTGTCGCTGATGACCATCGACGACCTCGTCGAGGCGCTGATCCAGAATTACGATCGACTGGACGTCGAGACCCAGCAGCTCCTGCCGCTGAAGCGCATCTATTGGCCGGCATGACTTCGGCAGCTGGGGCCGACGGCCGGAAGACATCCCGTTTCGAGCTTGTTTGGAGAGGTCTCCGTGAAAAGGGTATCAAGGTCGTCAGGCTGGCAGGCGCCGGCCCTGGCTGGTCACCTGGGGAGGGTTCGGACGAGCCGAACCGGTCACACCACCGTTATGGGCCAGAGCCGGCGCCAAACCCCTCCGGGATACCTGGGGACTACATCGGCATTGAGTGCCGACGCATCGATCCAGCCTACGGAAGGGCTGGAGAGACGGTACGGCCTCATCGAGGTTGGAGCAAGACGCCGTTCAGCCGCCAAACATGCCGGGCGAGATAGTGGCTACGGCGCGAATGTTGCGCCAGCCATCTGCTCTCCGCTAATGGAGTCGTCGGACCTCCCCCATCAAGGGGGAGTGAGCGCCGGTGCTGATCTTCAATCAGCTTGCGGCCATCGCCCGTAGACCAGGGAGGTCCGGCACCAAGCCTACGCCGCGCCCTGACGGACACCGCGACCTTCGCGCCCCATCACCTCGCCCTTACGGTCATACGCGGGCAAGCCCTTGGCCAGCGAGAGCACGGCTTTCAGGTCCCCGTGGTCGGCTCCTTGTTCTCCTTCGCATTCTCGTCGGAGAAGATCAGGCCCGTACCGGTGCCGACGGTCGTGCTGCTCGTTAGTGAAGGCTTGGCTCTGGTTCTCGGCCGCAATGCGGCGCTGCCGATCCTCCTTGGCGAGGGCGCGGTTCTCTCGGACGAAGGAGCGGTCTTCATCCTGAAGCTGGAGGCGCCACGCCCGGTCTTCCTTGGCGAGGGGGCTGTCCTTGTCTTCAAGGGCTCGGTGCCGGTCCCGGTCTTCCAGGCCATTCCGAAACTCCATGCCGCCCTGAAGGCCGCGCATGAAAGAACCAATGCCGAGGCTTGCCGTTGTCAGGCTCCTATTCCGCGGAGGGCGGCTTCGATTTGAGAGATGCGGGCCACGACGGCCGGGTAGAAAATGTCGGAGAGGTCGGCGCCGGCATCGAGCGCCCGTCGAAGCCGGCCCGCACTGGCTTCGATCGGGCAAAGGCAGCGGTCCTGCTCCAAGTCCGCTACCGCCATGAGAACGGAGGTGGAACGCCATGGAGGTGCGCAGTGGCGTCAACGTCCGATGTGGACGCCTTTCCCTGCTGATCCGGATCGGGCGCATAAAAAGAGGAGGATGGCTGCACCGGCGGGGTCCGCGAACCGCTCAAAGGCACGAGCGCGCCGAGCGAACGTCAGCCAATCGAAGCGGAAAGGCTTAGTCCCAGGGGAATGCGGGTCGCGGCACATCCTGTGATCCGTCAGCGAGAGAGAAGGAGGCACGTGCGCCAGAGCCGCAACCGGCGCGGCGCTCGATCTTCATGTCCTTGGGCGCGGTAATGCCGATGCGAGCACGTTGACCGGCCCCACCCGAGGTGCGGCCGACGAGCACGATCGTCACGTCTCCGACGACGATGCTGACACCCAGATAAAGGTTGGTCATGAGCATGACCCGTCAATCAAAATGCTATCGAACGGGCCCGGTCAATCAGATTGAAATCATAAGATGTCGAGGGGAAATACAACGAAATGCGAGCAAGCGGCGCCAAAGGTCTTAAAGGGCTTTATGTGATTCTAAATCATCCACAGGCTGCTTTCGCTTCGCAAGCCCCATCGCCCTCATCTTTCTGTTCGGCAGGCTCTGTCGTGCAGAAGGTGGCCCAGGCCGTCATCAAGGCCCGCCGCTTCTCCAGCGCGTCCCCGCGTCGGTAGGCGCGCTCTGTGGCGTCGCCGACGACATGGGCAAGGGCGGCCTCAGCGATCTCGCGCGGGAAGCTTGTCTCCTCCGCAGCCCAGTCACGGAAGGACGAGCGGAAGCCATGCACGGTGAATACCTGCTTCTGCCGCCGCAGGAGCATTTCCATCGCCATGGTGCTGAGGGGGCGCATGGGTCGAAGGCCGGGAAACACGAAGGCTGTATCCGGGTCATCGCCCCGACGATGGGGCTCGGCCTCCCTCAAGACGGATAGTGCCGCGTCGGACAGGGGGACGCGATGCTCACGCCCGGCTTTCATCCGGGTCGCCGGCACTGCCCACACTGCCGCCTTGAAGTCGATCTCTGCCCAGGTTGCGCCGAGCACTTCACCAGACCGAGCCGCTGTCAGGATCGCAAACTCCAGTGCGCGGGCCGCCAAAGCTTGCCGGGCCCTCAGGGCAACGATGAAGGCAGGCACCTTGACGTAGGGGAGGGCGGCATGGTGACCACGCTGGAGCTTCTGACGCTTGGACAGCCGATGTTGAAGATTGCCCTTCCATTGCGCGGGGTTCTCTCCAGAGCGAAGGTCTTCCACCTTGGCCGCATCAAGGACCCGCTCAATCCGGCCGCGTAGCCGGGAGGCGGTCTCATTCTTGTCCTGCCAGATGGGTTCGAGCACCTTGAGGATGTCTACCGCCGTGATGTCGGCGATCTTCATGTCGCGGATAGCGGAGCAATAGGTCGGGCCAAGCGTCATCTGCCATTGGGCGACGTGTTTCTCATTCCGGAAGCCATGAGCGAGCTTCGTAATCAGGGCGTCGGCGAAGGCGCCGAACGTCGGAGCCGCCTCAGCTTCCTTTCGAACGGCCAATGCGGCCTCGCGCACCGCGAATGGGTCGCCGCCATCTGCGACGATGCGGCGAGCCTCGTCAGCCTTCAGGCGGGCGGCAGCAAGCGTCACGTCATTCAGGGAGCCCAGGCCCATCTCCCGGCGCTTCCCATCGCGCTTGAACATGAACAGCCACGCCTTCGATCCCGTTGGGCCGATCTGAAGGTACAGGTTGCCACCGTCAGGATAGCGGCCGGGCTCTTTCAGGCTTGCCACCGTGCGCGCCGTCAGCCGGTTCATCTCCCTCGCCATGCCTGGTCCCCTCCTATCGCGAGTTCGAATTCCCCCGCCACGAGCTGCCGATCCAGAAAGCCAATTTCTGGAATTTCTGGACTATTCAGCATCCAGTAAAAACGCTCGCAACACGTTGAAAATGCGGGATATTCGATTTTCTGTATTTTCTGATTATCTGGCTATAAAACACACATTTTTATGTATAGGTATTATAATACTCATATCGACCTATAGCCTTCCAAGCCCGTACCCACTGGATGGGTGGCGGAGAGGATCAACCCCACCCGCATCCAACCCCATCTGACCCCACCTTCAACCCCACCCTAAGCGACGGTTCTCCAAATGCAACGAAATGCCTCGGAGCGCAACAATCGTTTGATAATAGCGCGTTGTGGGGGCCTGTGAAGAAGTCCAAGAGCGCCAGAGGGTCTAGGTGTGGCGGACTCCGTCTCCGCCATTTCATTCCCCGCGTCGGCACTGGCTTTTGCTCCATCCACCGACGCTGGCGGCTGAAATCCCGTTCCCATGATTCGCACCTTGCCCTCGGCAATTCGAGGCCATGCGCGAATGCGCACGGATGGTCCGGGCTGTCGCACCCGCCGTGAATGCGGATGCGACAGGGCGTAGCCTTGGCGGATTGCTCAATATCTGCGGGGTGACGGCTTTGCTCGGCACCCTCGGCGCTCGGCCTGAGCGAGCGGACGAGCAACCCAACATTGGAGAGCGGGCGCCCCAAGTCGGGGGAGGCAGCTCTCGCGAGCATATGCGCAGGGATATCGCCCGTCGGGTGTTGTTGCAGCGGCAGAAGCCTGTCCTTGACCGTCTGCAACAGCGCACGTGGGCGTGAGGGGAGCCACGCCCAACCCGATCAACAACAGATGCGCCGGCGGGAGCGTCAGCTCCGCCGGCGATTCAATCTTGAAGATAGCGCGAGGGCGGCCCTGCGAACGCCTCGACGTGGAGCGGGATCGACGCGGCTCACCGCATCACGCCGGCATCGAACGGTGCAGCGCCCCCTCTCGTCCGTCCTACGCGCTGGCGAGCGGGTCGTAAGCCCAGGCCTTGCAGACGATCTTCCAGCCGTCGGCATACTTCACCAGCAGCAGGTCATCGACGAAGCGGTTGGGCAGGAGGGCGTCGCGCACCCGCACATGGGCGGTGGAGGGGCTGGTCAGCGTCACGGCGATCACTTCGTCATGGCGCGGGTCGTTGCGGGAGGCCGGGGCGGCGCGTCCCGCCACCCGCTCCATATAGGCGTCCATACCCAGCGCTGCGGTGTTCCCACCCTCGGAGGAGAAGAGCTGCGCCTGCGGATGAAACGCCTTCCGGAAGCCTTCGACGCTGCCGAAGTAAAGCGCGTCGAAATAGCCCTGCACCGTGGCAAGAATGTTTTCGATCTCGTTCATCCCCGAGCGCCTTCCATTGTCATGTTGTGCTCGCGATCCGCGAGACAGAGGTTTTCATCGAGGATGCCAAGAAGCGTCTCGGCTTCCTGCTCCGAGATGATGAGGGGCGGCGCGAGGAAGAGGGACACCTGCTCCCCGCTGGTGCCGATCACCGCGCCCTGGGCCAGCGCGCCCGCTGCGACCCGAGAGGCGATGGGAGCCTCAACCGTGTCGGCCCGCCAGTCGCGCCAGTCGGGGCCGAACAGTTCGATGGTCCAGTGGAGCCCCTGTCCGGCAACCCGCGCGACGCTGGGATGGCGGCCGGCGATCTCGCGCAGGCGGCGGGCGAAGAGCGTCTCCAGCGCCGCGACGCGGGCCAGCAGGTCTTCCTCCACAAGGATGTCCAGATAGGCGGATACGGCAGCCATGGCCATGGGATGGCCGCGCAAGGTGCCGTAATTCTGCCAGCTCTTGCCGTCCAGCTCGGCCAGCACATCCTTGGAGAGGATGATGGCCGCAACCGGCGCCATGCCGCCGCCGAGGCCCTTGCCCAGCGTCACGATATCCGGCCGGCTCTGGCCTCCGGTGAAGGCGAAGGTGCGGCCGGCGCGGCCGAGGCCCGTCACCACTTCGTCGGCGATCCAGAGCGCGCCGTTGCGGCGTGCCAGTTCGGCCATCGCATCCTGGTAGGCGGCGTCATGGTAGAAGCCGCCCTGAGTGTAGTCGACGATCACGGCGGCCGACTGGGCCAGCTTGCCGGCCTCGCCCGCGAGGCGCTCGGCTGCGGAGCCCGCAGACGGGCTGGCATCGGCGAGATAGAGCGCGCCGTCGGGGGCGGGCAGTACGTGCACCTGGGCGCCGGGCGGGGGCACCTTGGTCTCGCCCGGGGCGGCGAGGCCGCCATGCCAGTGCGGCTGCACCGTGACGTCGCGGCTCAGGCCGACGAGGCCGTGATAGGCGCGCTCGCGGGTGGCGATGGCCTTTCTTCCCGTCAGGGCCTGCGACAGGGAGAGGGCGAGGTCGTTGGCCTCGCTGCCGCTCAGGCAGAAGCGGACCGCGCCCGCCCAATGCGCCTCCTCGCTCAGACCCACCTCGAAGAGGCGCTCGGCGGCAGCGTCCCGCCCGCGCCAGTTCCAGCCCTCGCTCACCATGGGCAGGGTGGCGGCCTCGCGCAGCGCAGCCGCCATGCGCGGATGGCCATGGCCCAGAGGGCCGCCGGTATTGCTGCCGTCGAGAACCTTGCGTCCGTCGCTGAGGTGGAAATAGACGCCCTCGCCCCCCACCACCAGCGGCGCGGCTGAGCCAGCGTTAAGACCCGTCCGAAGCAGCCTGCTCATTGCGCGTTCCTTACCCGTCATGGGAGCGAACCTAGGAAGGGGCGCTGGATCGCGATAGCTCCAGTTTCAGGGATAATCGGTGAGCCAGAATCCTAGGCCGGAAAGAGAGCGGCGACGGCGGAGAGCTTGTTGAACGCCTCCTCCTTGGGGAGCCGTCCATAGCCGATGATGAGGCCCTGACGGTCCGCCGGCCCCACGTAGCATTGAGAGAGGGGCTGCACGAAATGACCGGTCCCCAGGCTGCGGCGCGAAATGTCCGTGTCGCTGATGCGGTCCGCAACGCCCGGACGGAACTGTGCCGTCAGGTGCAGGCCGGCGGGGAGCGAGGCAATTTCCACCTTGTCGCCCAGCAGCGCATCGACAGCGTCGATCACCGCCTTCTGCCGCTCGCCGTAGACCTTGCGCATGCGTCTGAGGTAGCGCAGCAGGTGGCCTTCGCGCAGGAACCGCACCAGGGCGAGCTGGGCCGTACCTGCGGGATGGACGTCCACCCGCGCGCGCCCCCGGCCGAAAGCGTCGACGAAGCGCGGGCTCGCAACCAGATAGCCCATGCGCAGGCTCGGCAGCATGACCTTGGAAAACGTCCCGAGATAGACCACCCGCCCCGAGCGATCGAGCGACTTGAGGGAGGCCGTCATGCTGCCGCGGTGGCGGAATTCCGAATTGTAGTCGTCCTCGATGATCCAGCTGCCCTGCCGGTTGGCCCACTCCAGCAGCGCCTGTCGCCGCTCCAGCGCCATGGGCACGCCGAGTGGGAATTGGTGCGAGGGTGTCACCACGGCCACCTTGGCGTTGGGGGCGCGGCGGATGCCTTCCTCCACCACCAGCCCCTTGTCGTCCACGGGTACGGGCACCAGCTTCGCGCCGGCAGCCTTCAGGCTCCAGCGGGCCTCGATGAAGCCGGGCTCCTCCACCCACACCTCGTCGCCGGGATTGAGCAGCATCCGGCTGCACAGGTTGAGCGCGCCGGAGCTGGCGGAGGTGATGACCACCTCATCCGGCTGGCACAAGAGGCCGCGCACCGCGCCGAGATATTCCGCCGTCGCCTCGCGCAGCGGTCCCCAGCCGAGCGGAGACATGTCGATGCAGGCCGAGGCGGGCGGGTTCGCCCAGCTCTGGCGCAGCATGCGTGACCAGACCTCGAACGGGAAGGTGGAGAGGTCCGGGGCGCCGGGGCTGAAGGGCGAACCGAGGTCGAACTCGTAGCCGGTCTCCAGCACTGCCAGCCACGCGTCGGACAGCCAGTCGCCATCGACCCCGGCTTCGGCGACCGGCACGGCCGCACCCGAGGACTTGGCCACGGCCGCGACCTCGACGCCGCCGCGGGGCACCGAGCGCAGGTAGCCTTCCGAATACAGAAGGTCGAACGCGGTGAGGACGATGGCGCGCGAGCAACCCAGCTCCTCCGCCAGCGTGCGCGACCCGGCCAGCCGCGTGCCGGCCTTGAGCCGGCCGTCCAGGACCTGATTGCGCAGATGGGCGGCGACCTGCTGGTAGAGCGGCAGGTCGGAACTCCGGTCCAGGCCGAGCCCCGCCATGGAAATGCGACGCCCGGCGGCAGCAGGCCCGGCGGCGCGGCGTTCCCTGGGTTGGCTCGGCACCGTTACGCGCTCCTCAGCTCGAAGGCGGGGGCGCCCCGAATCCTCCCCCGCCGCATCCCTCTATGGTGACGAGATCGCCCGCCTCAAGCAGAAGGTTGGCTTTGCCCGGCAGGGCTGAGACGACCCCGCCGCGCTCGAGGGTGATGACATAGGGCGCGCCCGCTTCTCCCCCTTGCAGGCCATAGGGCGGAATCTTCGTGCGCTCCACGCAGGTGGTCAACCACATGGAGGGCGCCAGCACCCGGTAGCTGCGCACAATGCCGTCGCCGCCCACGTGCCGTCCCTTTCCGCCGGCGCCCCGGCGGATGGACTGGCGCTCCACGCGGATGGCGTAGTTGGCCTCGATCACCTCGGCCGGAGTGTTGGAGGTGTTGGCGAGATGCACGCGCGTGGCCGGCGCGCCATCGCGGTCGTGCCGCGCGCCCTCGCCGCCGCCATGGACCTCGTAGAGCATCCGCCAGCTCTCGTCCGGCAGGGGCTCGGCGAAGGCGAGAAGGCCGGAGGTGGCGGGGCCACCCGCCGAGAGGCGCTCGGGGATGACCTTCTCCATGGCCCGGAACACCGCATCCACGACCCGCATGGACGTTTCATGGTTGCCGGCCGCCACCGCCGCCTTCCAGCCCGGCTCCAGGATGGAGCCCGGCCGGGTGAGAATGGTGAGCGGACGCAGGGCGCCGGCATTCTGCTGCATGTCCCGCCCGCTCAGGATGCGCGCCGCATAGACCACGGCGGAGCGGGCGATGAAGGGCGTGGTGTTGCAGAAGGTGGCGACGCGGTCGGCGGAGCCGGAGAGGTCGAAGGTGGCTTCATCGCCGCGAATCTCGATGCGCACATGGATGCGCGAGGGGGCGTCGTCCGGCCCGCCGTCATCAAGGAAATCCTCGCCCTCATAGGTGCCGTCCGGCAGGTCGGCGATGGCCGCCCGCATCTCGGCTTCGGAGAGGTCGTGGAGGCGTGCCATCGCGGCGACGAAGGTGTCGGTGCCGTGCTGCGCGCACATTTCGTGGATGCGCCGCTCGGCCGCGCTGGTGGCCGCGAGCTGCGCCAGCAGGTCGCCCTCGCACGACACCGGGTCGCGGACGTTGGCGAGGATGAAGTCGAGCACCGGGCGGTTGACGCCGTCCGTGTTGGCGATCAGCAGCGGCGGAATGCGGATGGCCTCCTGGAAGGTGTCCACCGCCTTCGCCAGATAGCTGCCCGGCCAGGTGCCGCCCACATCAGGCCAATGGGCAAGGCTGAGGGCAAACGCCACCAGCCGGCCGTCCACGAACACGGGGCGGGCGACCTTCACGTCGTTGAGGTGATTTCCGCCGAGCGCGCCCACGTTGTAGACGATGGCATCGCCCTCCCGCATGGTCGCGGCGGGATACACCTTCAGGAGTTCCGGGACCGTGTAGCACATGGCGCCGAGATGGATGGGGATGTCCCGGCCCTGTCCCACGAGGCCGCCAGCCGCATCCATGATGGCGGACGAAAGATCCCCGGCCTCCCGCAGCAGCGGCGAGCGCGCGGAGCGGGTCATGACGAGGCTCATCTCTTCCGCCGCTGCCGAAAGGCCGTGGCGGATCACTTCGACGACGAAGGGGTCCAGGGTGCTCATGCTGCGCTCCGCGTCATGAAGAGATTGCCGAGATCGTCGGGGCGAACCTGCCAGCCGGGCGGCACCACCACGGTCGACCACGCATCCTCGATGATGGCCGGGCCATGGACCGCGCCGGACAAGGTCTCGCGCGGCAGGATGGACGTCTCGACGGGGCCGGAGGCGTCGAACACGCACAGGCGCGTGCGCGCCGTCCCCTGCGCGCGGCCCACGTCCGGACGCGAGAAGGGAACCGAAGAGGGCTTCAGCGCCTGGATGCGGAGGGCTTCGATGACGCACGCCTCGTCCGTCGCGTAGCCGAACAGGTCGCGGTGGCGGCGATGGAAGTCGGCCTCGAGCCGGGCAAGGTCCAGCGGCATGGCGAAGGGGATGGGAATGCTGTCGCTCTGGGCGCTGTAGCGCATCAGCGCCACATGCTCCACGGCGATCTCCTCCCGTGCGATGCCGTTGGCGAGCAGCGGCCCGGTCGCTTCGCCCGACAGCTCCGCGACCCGCGCCGCGAAGGCCGCATGCGGGAAGTCGGCGAGCGGCATCCGCACCGTGCCCTGCTGGAGGAAGGAGAAGTCGGCCGTCAGGCAGCCGAGCGCCGAGAAGGCACTGGAGGCGGCCGGCACGATGATTTCCGAGAGGCCGTACATGTCGGCGAGACCCGCCGCATGCATGGGGCCGCCGCCGCCGAACGCGAGCAGGGTGCAATCGCGCCCGTCCACGCCCCGCTCGACCGTCACGCGCCGCAAGGCCCGCGCCATGGCGGCGCCCGCCACCTTGACGATGCCCAACGCGGTCTCGGTGATGCCCAAGCCCAGTTCGGCGGCGATGGGCGCGATGACCCGCCGCGCCGCCTCCACGTCGATCTGGATGGTGTCGCCGAGCCGAGCCTCGGGATCGAGATAGCCGAGCACCGCATTGGCGTCGGTGATGGTGGGCCGATCGCCGCCGCGCCCGTAGCAGGCCGGCCCGGGCATGGAGCCCGCGCTCTTCGGGCCGACCGCGAGGCCGCCCGGTCCGAGCGTGACGATGGAGCCGCCGCCGGCGCCGATGGAATGCACCGCGAGCATGGGCTGGCGCAGGGGGCGGCCGCCCATCATGCGGGTGTCGGTCATCTCGGCGGCGCCATCGACGATCAGGCAGACGTCGGTGGTGGTGCCGCCCATGTCGAAGGTGAGCACGCGCGGCCGGTCGAGGGTGCGGGCGATGCGGGCGGAGGCGGAAACGCCGGCAGCGGGGCCGGACATGGCCATCACCAGCGGCCGGCGCTTGACCGCCGGCACGGGCACCATGGCGCCGGCCGAATGGAACACCTGCAAGCCCGCGCCGATGGGCAGGCGGCGCTCCAGCTCGGTGAGATATTCCACGGCGATGGGCATGGCCGCCGCGTTGAAGGCCGTGGAGGAGGCACGCTCGTACTCGCGCGCCTCGGGATTGATCTCGTGTGACACGCAGACGTGGGGAACCACGCCTTCGATGGCCGCCGCGATCTGCTTTTCATGCTCCGGGTTGGCATAGGAATGCAGCAGGCAGATCGCGACGCTCTCCACCTTGTTCTCCACGAGCCACGCCTTGAGGCGCTCGATCTCGGCCGCGTCCAGGGCCTCGATCACCTTGCCGGTGGGGTCGAGGCGCTCGCGGATGCCGAAGCACAGGCTCGCCGGCACCAGCGGCAGCGCCTTGGGCCGTATGTCGAGGCGGTAGAGTTCCTCGCGGCGATAGCGGGCGATTTCCAGCACGTCCTCGAAGCCGGCCGTCGCCACCAGCGCCACCCGCGGCAGCCGCTCCTCCACCAGCGCGTTGGTGACGCGGGTGGTGCCATGGACGAAGCGGCGCACCGCCTCCGGCGCGACGCCTACCGCCGCCAGGGCTTCCAGCATGGCGGTGACGGGCGCGTCGGGTCGGGAAGGAACCTTGGCGATCCGCGTCTCATTGGTGTCGGGCCTGACGGCGATGATATCGGTGAAGGTGCCGCCGATGTCTGTGCCGATGTCCCATAGCCTCGTCGTCACGTCGGTTCTCTCCTGCCTCGCCACGGCCTCAGGCGGTGGCGGTCTGCACGGGTTCGAAATGGGGGATGGCGCCGAGCAGGTCGCGGGTGTAGGCGGCCTGCGGATTGCGGAAGAGGGCGTGGCTTTCCCCCTCTTCAACGATGCGCCCGTGACGCATGACGATGGTGCGCTCGCACATCATCCGCACCACGTTGAGGTCGTGGCTGACGAAGAGGAAGGAGAGCCCTTCGTCATGCCGCAGATCGTCGAGCAGTTTCAGCACCACCGCCTGAACGGAAACGTCGAGGGCCGCCGTGGGCTCGTCCAGCACCAAGAGGCGCGGCTCGACCGCAATGGCGCGGGCGATGCCGATGCGGGCCTTCTGGCCGCCGGACAGCTGATGGGGAAAGCGCGTCAGCAGGTCGCGCGACAGGCCGCAGCGTTCGGCCACCTCTTCCACCCGCCGTTTCACCTGCGCGGCGTCGGTGAGCTTGGCGAGGCGCCGCACCGGCCGGGCGATGCATTCGAAGGCGGTGAAGCGGGGATTGAGGCTCTCGTGCGGGTCCTGGAACACGATCTGGATCTCGCGCCGCCAGGGGGAGTCGTGGAACGTCCGCAGAGGGATGGCGCCGATGTCCACCCCATCGAACATGATCCGTCCGCCGTCCGCATCGGCGAGGCGGCAGACGATGCGCGACAGGGTGCTCTTGCCCGAGCCGGATTCGCCCACCAGGCCAAGGCTCTCGCCGGCTTTCAGTGTGAGGGAGACATCCTCCACCGCCAGCGTGCTGTCGAAGCGCTTCACGATGTTCGAGACATCGAGCAGCACCCGCGCCTCGCGGGGGTCCCTCGGGGTCGCGCGCGGGGCGCGTGGTGCTTCGCCCACCAGTTCTTCGACGGTGGAGGTCGGCGTCGGGGAGGCAGCCACCAGCCTGCGGGTATAGGGATGGGAGGGATGTCGGAAGATGTCGATGGCGGGCGCGGCTTCCACCACGCGGCCCTGCTGCATCACCATCACATCCCGACAATAGCTGGCGGCCAGCCCCAGATCGTGGGTGATGAGGATGAGCGCCATGCCGCGCTCTGCGGTGAGCCCGGCGATGAGATCCATCACCGTCTTCTGGGTGGTGACGTCGAGGCCCGTGGTCGGCTCGTCGGCGATGAGCAGGGAGGGGTTGCAGGCGATGGCCATGGCGATCATCACCCGCTGGCACATGCCCCCCGACAGCTCCGCCGGATAGGCGTCGAACCGCTTGTCCGCATCGCGGATCCGCACCGCCTCCAGCAACTCCAGCGCGCGGGCCCGCAGCACCGCCCTGGGCAGGTTTTCATGGGCGGCGATCGCGTCCATGACCTGCAGGCCGATGGAGCGGATGGGGTTGAGGGCGGTGCGCGGGCTCTGGAACACCATGGAGATGGCGGCCCCGCGCAGGGCCTTCATGCGCGCCGGATCGGCGCGGGTGATGTCCTCGCCCCGGAACAGGATGCGCCCCTTGGGGATGCGCGCGGCCCGATCCAGGAGCTGCGTCACCGCATAGGCGGTGACCGATTTGCCAGAGCCGCTCTCGCCCACCACCGCGAGCGTGCCGCCCGGCGCGAGCGTGAGGTCGATGCCGCGCACCGCTTCCACCAGTCCCTCGCGGGTGCTGAAGGCGACGTGCAGGTTCTGGATGTCGAGGAGGGGGCCGCTCACGTGCGCATCCTCGGATCGAGGATGTCGCGCAGGCCGTCACCGAGCAGGTTGAAGCACAGCACGGCCAGCATCAGCGCAAGGCCGGGAAAGGCCACCAGCCACCATTGGCCGTTGCCGATGAAGCGGGCGCCTTCGGCCACCATGATCCCCCATTCCGGGGTTGGGGCCTGCACGCCGAGGCCGAGGAAGGACAGGCCCGCCGCGTTCAGGATGGCCCAGCCGAGATTGAGCGAGATCTGCACCGCCATGGCCGGCAGGATGTTGGGCAGCAGATAGGCGAGCACGATGGTGACGTGGCTTTCTCCGCCGGCACGGGCGGCCTCCACCCAGCCGGCATGGCGGCGCACGTTCACCTCGGCGCGGGCGAAGCGGATGTAGAAGGGCAGGTTGATGAGGGCGGTGGCGATGACGATGTTCTCCACCCGGTTGCCGAGCGCGGCCACCAGAGCCATGGCCAGGACGAACAGGGGAAAGGCCATCAGAACGTCCACCAGACGCCCGACATACCGGTCGATGCGTCCACCGGCATAGCCGCACAGGGCGCCGATGGTGGCACCTGCCACGAACGACAGGAGCACCGCGGAGACGGCGATGCCGAGATCGAGCCGCGTGGCGGCGATCAGGCGGCTGAAGATGTCACGGCCCAATTGGTCGGTGCCCGCCCAATGGGCCGCGGAGGGCGGCTGGAGCGCGGCGGGGACGTTGGAGGCGATGGGATCATAAGGGGTGATCCACGGCGCGAGGATGGCGATGGTGACGAGCATCAGGGCGCCCGCCGCCGCGCCGGCCGTCACCGGGTTGCCGCGCAGCACCCATCCGGCATGGCGAAGCGTGGCGCTCATTTCAGGGAGATCCGCGGATCTACGATGCCGTAGAGGACATCGATGGTGAGATTGACCATCACGAAGATGACCGCGATGAGCAGCACGAAGCCCTGCACCGGCGCATAGTCCGAGGCCAGCAGCGCGTCGAGCGCGTAGGAGCCGATGCCAGGCCAGGAAAACACTTTTTCGACCAGCACGTTGGCGCCGAGCATGGTGGAAAAGACGATGCCGATGATGGTCAGCACCGGCAGCAGGGCGTTCCTGAGCGCATAGACCACGACCACCCGCCAGTCCGACATGCCCACCGAGCGCGCGGTGCGGATGAAGTCCGAGCCGAGCACCGCCAGCAGCGAGGCCCGTGTCATGCGCGCCAGCGGCGCAAGGACGAAAAGTGCCATGGTGCAGGCCGGCAGGATCAACTGCCCGAAGGCCGCCTTCCAGCCCGCCAGATCCCCCACCAGGAGGAAGTCGACCAGCAGAAAGCCGGTGATCCCCGGCGGCGGGGCCGCGAAGATATCGATGCGCCCCGTCGGGTCCGGCGCGAGGCCGAGCAGATAGTAGAAGACGTAGATCAGCAGCAGGCCGGTGACGAAGGTCGGCACGCACACGCCGAGGGTGCAGAGGAAGCGCACCCCGTGATCGATGAGCGAGTTCGGCCGCAGCGCCGCGACGATGCCGAGCGGCAGCGCCAGCGCCAAAGCCAGCACCAGCGCAAACAGCGTCAGCTCCAGCGAGGCGGGCATGCGCTCGGCGAGATCGGCGATCACCGGCTGGCCGGTGGTCATGGACTGCCCGAGATTGCCGCGGGCCAGATCGCCCACATAGCGCAGGAACTGCTCGGGAATGGGCCTGTCGAGGCCCATCGTCTCGCGGATCTGGGCCATCTCGGCCTGTCCGGCATTCGGCCCGGAGGCGAAGAACGCCGCCGGGTCGCCCGGCAGCACGCGCATCAGCAGGAAGGTGAACAGGACCACCCCGAAGAGCGCCGGCAGGGAGGCGAGAAGATGCCTCCCCACCCTGCGACCGATGTTGAGCAGCGTGGACATGCCCTCAGGCCCTGCGCAGGTCTCGGTAATCCACCTGCCCATGGAACCAGTAGGTGTAGCCGTCGATGACCGGCGCCATCACCGCGTCCTGGTTGGGCTGCCAGACCATGATCATGGGCACGTCGCGGGCCACGATGTCGACCATCTGGCGACAGGTCGCCTCATAGGCGGCCGCGTCGGCCTCGAAGCGGGCAGCCTGGGCCAGCGCGTCCAGCTTCGGATTGGAGAAGCCGCTGAAGTTCCAGCGATGGTCGCCGGTGAAATAGTTGCGCAGGAAATAGTCCGGCGCCGGCAGCCAGGCCGTCCCGGCCGAAATGAAGAACGGCACCCGCCGTTCCACTTCCATGCTGGCCATCTGGGCGGGGGGCAGCTTCTGGATGGAGACATCGACGCCGATGGCGCCGAGGGCTTCGCGGATCAGTGTGGCCATGGGCTCGGCGACGGCGGCGACGCCCGCCGAGAACGAGAAGGTGGTCTTGAACCCGTCAGGGAAGCCGGCTTCCGCCAGCAGTGCCTTGGCCTTGGCGGCATCGGTCCTGAAGGGCAGGGGCTGGGGGAAGGCGCCGTTGGGCGCGTCGGTCCACGTGGCGCCGAACAGGGGGCGGCCCCGGCGGAACAGGGCGGCCTCGAACATGGCCTCGTAGGGAAGCGCCGCCGCGACCGCGGCCCGCACCTTGGGATTGTCGAACGGCGCCATGCGCGTGTTGAACACGATGGCGGTGAAGCCGTTGATCTGCGGCGTCGCCACCAGCTTGATCTTGCCGCGGGCCTCCAGCGCGCTGATGTCGCTGGACTGCAGGTCGATGGCGATATCCGCGTCGCCGCGCTCAAGAAGGTTCGCGCGGGTGGCGGCTTCCGGGACGGTCTGGGCGATCACCCGCTTGAAGTAGGGCAGCGCGCCGCCGGCACCGTTCTTCCACGCCTCGTTGCGCTTCAGGATGGTCTGCTGGCCGGACTTGTACTGCTCCACCATGTAGGCGCCGCCGCCGGCGGTGTTTTCCTTGAGCCAGTTCTGCGCCCACGGATCATCCGCAGTGGCGTTGCGACGCGCCAGCGTGCTGTTGAACATGGGCGAGAGCGGCACCGCGAGATTGGCGAGCGCGAGCCGGTCGGGCCGGTCGAGGGAGACCTCGACCACACCCTCGCCGACCACCTTGAACTGCTCCGGCTTCGTCAGCGAGCCGGTGGCGATCTGCCCCGCCGCGAGGGACTTGGCGGAAACAGCGCGATCAAGCGACCACTTCACGTCCTCGGCCGTGACCGGTGCGCCATCGTGCCAGGTGGCACCCTTGCGCAGGTGGAAGGTGAAGGTGCGCCCATCGGCCGAGCGGTCGATCTTCTCCGCCAGCTCGCCGCGGATGTTGTCGAAGTCGAAGACCCAGGAGCCGTTGACCTGCTTGCGGCCATAGGAGGCCAGGCGATCATACACGGCGGTGGAGAGGCCGAAGGATTCGCGCGTGGCGCCCGGCGTGGTCGGGTCCAGGGTGTTCACCGTGCCGGCGAGCACATGGCGCAGGGTCTCGGCGCGGGTCTGTGCCTGCGCGGCATCAAGACGCCCGAACGAACCCAGGGCTCCTCCGGCTGCGGACGCGAGTACGGCTTTCAGGCCCTGCCTTCTGGTGAAGGCGAAGCGATCGAAACTCATGGTCCAGACCCCTCTGGTCGGAAGGAAGGTTCGACGTCATTCGACGTTCGGATCTTTTTCTGGCTCAGACCATGACAGCTCTACGGCTAATCGATAGGTCCAGAATTGGCTCAAAAGAATGTGCCAGATTGACCGATGCCGTGAGCCAGCGATGGACCCTCGGCACAAAAATGCCCTCGGCCATGGTGAAATTTGATGGCGGATCCACAGCCCTTTGCGCGTTGGGGCCGGAATGGCCCACCTGCCACTTTCTGGCAGCAGCCGGCGGTGTAGACTTGCGGGCATGTCCCGTTCGGAACGCCTTCTCGATCTCCTCCACGCTTTGCGGCGCCATCGTCGCCCGGTGAGCGGCAAGGTTCTGGCGGATGAGGTCGGCGTCAGCATCCGCACCCTCTACCGCGACATCGCCAGCCTCCAGGCGCAGGGCGCAACCATCGAGGGAGAGCCCGGCGTCGGCTATGTCCTGAAGCCGGGCTTCTTCCTGCCGCCGCTGATGTTTTCGACGGAGGAGATCGAGGCGCTCGTCCTCGGCTCCCGCTGGGTGGCGGAGCGGGCGGACGGCCACCTGCGCGATGCGGCCCTGAGCGCGCTGGCGCGCATCGCCGCCGTGCTGCCGCCTGACCTGCGGGACGAACTGGACGCATCGTCCCTGCTGATCGCCCCGGGTGCGGATATTCCAGCCGACGCAATCGATCCTGCCGTTCTGCGCAAGGCGATCAGGACGGAACGCAAGCTGTCGATGTCCTATCGCGACGGTTCCGGTGCGCCGTCGCAGCGTGTCGTCTGGCCGTTCGCGCTGGCCTTCTTCGACCATGTGCGCGTGCTGCTTGGGTGGTGCGAGCTGCGCCAGGACTTCCGCTCCTTCCGCACCGACCGCATTGCCGTCGCGGACCTGCTGGAGGAGCGCTATCCCGCGCGCCGTCAGGCGCTGTTGAAGCAATGGCGGATCGCGCAGAAAAAGGACCGCCCGGACGCGTGATGCTGCCGGAATCTGGCAGTGGTGAACACTAGGGTCTCGCCTGTCCATCACGACAGGAACCCGCAAATGGCCAGCAAGAACAACATTCTCCTTTACGTCGCCGATGCGTCGGCGAGCGCCGCCTTCTATGCGACTCTCCTTGGAACGCAGCCCGTCGAGGCGAGCCCGACCTTCGCCATGTTCATCCTTCCGTCCGGTCTGGGCCTCGGACTGTGGGGACGCAGCGGCGTGACGCCTGCGCCGGTCGCCGCCGGCGGAGGCTGTGAAATCGGCTTCAAGGTGGATGCGCCCGAAGCGGTCGATGCGAGGCACGCCGAATGGCTGGCCAGGGGCGCGGCGATCGCCCTGCCGCCCATCGACCTCGAATTCGGCCGAAGCTTCGTCGCGCTCGATCCGGACGGGCACCGTCTGCGCGTCTATGCCCTGAACGAGGAGATGTAGGCGCGCCCGGCTCACCCCATGGCCCGTGCCAGCGCCGCGAGAACACGCGGATCGCTCATCTGCGCCACGTTGAAGCGCAGGAACGCGCCGGCGGACTGGGCCACGCTGAAGACGTTGCCGGGGGCGAGGATCACCCCTTCTCCCCGGCAGCGTGCCGCGGTCGTCGCGGACTCAAGCCCCTCCGGCAGGCGGCACCAGAGATAGAAGCCGCCCCGCGGCATCAGCCACGGGACGATGCCGAGCCGGCCGAGTTGTTCGGCCGCCGCCAGCCGGGCGCGCGTCAGGCGATGGCGCACCTCCTCCATATGCTTGCGATAGCCGCCTCCGGTCAGGATGCCCGCCACCAGTTCGCCCGCCACGGGACTGACGGCGCCGAAGCTGGTGGCGATCTGCAGGTCGCTCAACGCCTCGATCCACTCCGGCCGTGCCGCGATGTAGCCGCAGCGGATGGCCGAGGAGAGGGTCTTGGAGAAGCTGCCGATGCGGATCACCCGGCTCAGCCCGTCGAGGATGGCGAGGCGGGGGGAGGGGGCCGGCTCGAAATCGGCGAAGATGTCGTCTTCTACGATGGTGAGCCCGCGCGCCTGCGCGAGGGTCAGGACACGATGGGCCGTCTGGGGGGAGAGGGTGGCGCCGGTCGGATTCTGGAGCGCGGAGTTGGTGATGTAGAGGCGGGGCGATTCTTCCGCGAGGACCTGCTCGAAGGCGGCAAGATCCGGCCCCGCGGGCGTCATGGGCACGCCGATGACGCGGACGGAGTGAGCGCGCAGCAGCGCATGGAAATTGAAGTAGCAGGGGTCGTCCACCAGCACGGCATCGCCCGGCCGCAGCAGCAGCCGGCAGACGAGATCGATGGCCTGCGTGCCCGAACCGGTGAGCATCACCTGGTCGAACGTTGCACCGATGCCCTCCTCCGCGAACCGCCCCAGCAGCAGCCGGCGCAGCGCCAGCGGGCCGCGCGTGCTGCCATATTCCGTAAGCAGCGCGCCGTCTGCGCGGGCGAGCGTTCGCAGACCCTTCCGCAGGGCGGCGACGGGCATCCAGTCGTCCGGCAGCCAGCCGCAGCCGGGCTTGAGCACGGACGGGCCGGCATCGAGCGACTGCTTCGACACCCAGAAGGGGTCGATATCGGGCGCGCGCGGCGCATCCGCCTGGCCCAGCGCCATCAGCGGCGGATCGCGCGGTGGCAGGCCCGCGCCCGTCACGTAGAAGCCCGAGCCGCGGCGCGCACGGATGACACCCTCCGCTTCCAGCCGGTCATAGGCCTCCACCACCGTGGAAGGAGAGACGCCCATCGCCGTGGCGAAGCGGCGGACCGACGGCAGCCGATCGCCGGGCGTAAGGGCGCCGCCTGCGATGCGGCCCCAAATCTCCGCCATCAGGGCCTCGGTGCGCGTCGTGGCGAGCTTTGGCAAGGCCACTGTTTGGCTCCGTGGACTCATACAGTTTGGCAGAATTGTATGTGAGTGTGGCTGTCTCCGCCACCAGCGCGGGCGTATCGCGGGCCGCGAAAGCGAGGCACCATGGAACGCAATGCAGCCGGCTGGGGCAGCGGATTTCTCGGCGTCGTCATCTTCAGTGGCTCGTTGCCGGCGACGCGGCTCGCCGTCGCCGACTTCTCGCCGCTCTTCCTCACCTCCGCGCGAGCCGTCATCGCCGCGCTCATCGCCGGGGTGTTTCTGGCGGCGCATCGCCAGGTGCGGCCGGCCGCGAGTGACCTTCTCTCTCTCGCCATCGTCGCCGTCGGCGTTGTGGTCGGCTTTCCGCTGCTCACCGGACTGGCGCTGCAGCACATCACGGCGGCGCACTCCATCGTCTTCATCGGCCTGCTGCCGCTCGCGACCGCCATCTTCGGCGTGCTCCGCGGCGGCGAGCGGCCGAAGCCGGCGTTCTGGCTGTTCTCCTGCGTCGGAGCGGCGACCGTGGCAGGCTTCGCCTTGTCACGCAGTGCGGACGGCTCCCTGTCGGGAGACCTGCTGATGATCGGCGCCGTCGTGCTCTGCGGGCTCGGTTATGCCGAGGGCGCGACCCTTTCGCGGCGCCTGGGCGGCTGGCAGGTCATCTCATGGGCGCTGCTGCTGTCGCTGCCATTCATGGCGGCGATCGCCCTGACGGTCCGTCCCGATGGCTGGGCGGGAATCGGGCTGCCGGCCTGGGCGGGTCTCGCCTACGTCTCGGTGTTCAGCATGCTGGTGGGATTCGTCTTCTGGTATCGCGGCCTCGCACTGGGCGGAATCGCCGGGGTCGGGCAGTTGCAGCTGCTGCAGCCCTTCCTCGGGCTGATGCTGGCGGCTGCGGTACTCGGGGAGAGCATCGCGTGGCCCATGCTCGCCGCCACCGGTGTGGTGGTGCTGTGCGTGGCCGGCGCCCGGCACTTCGCCCACCGCTGAAGGGCTGGGCGAACCGGGCGTCGCGATTCGAGCCAGGCTGCCATAAGGGAAACCCTTGCACGGTATGGTTCGGCGGCGAAAACGGTTGCCGCAATCGCAGGGCACCGGCCCCTTCCGTCGTCACCACGACCGGGGCCGTGCGAGGGTCCGGAGCCGGCTCGGCGGCCCAAGACGGCGGCACCATGGTGGGTGCCCCGGCCGGAGAGAACGGGCAGCCTCAATGGTCCAGTTCAAGCACGTCGCAGAGCCGAGTGTTGCAAAAATACACAATTTTTATCAATGGCTTAACCCTAATCATCCCCCGCAGCCCCCAGTCCGGGGTTTGGTATCAAGGTAGGCCATCACCCAGCGTGCCATTCCTGCAACACCCGCTGGAAAAGCACCCTCGCGAGGCCGTGAACGGCGTGGTTTGGATTGATCACAGGTTGGCCTTTTGTATGTTGGCTTTGCGACGAAGGGGGGCAGTCCCCGGTCGACCGGTCCGCGTTCGGGGGGTCTGAACGCGGAATGGGAATCGGGGCAAGAACCCTCTCGGGGTGCAGCCGCACCGGCGAAGCGGAACTCGCTCCCTCGGAACCAAACTTGGAGGTCACGATGAAGATGGTGAAGAGCCTTCTCCTCGGCAGCGCGGCGGGTCTCGTCGCGGTCGCTGGAGCCCAGGCCGCCGACCTGCCTGTCAAGGCAAAGCCGGTTGAATACGTGAAGGTCTGCTCTGCCTACGGCGCGGGCTACTTCTACATCCCCGGCACCGACACCTGCATCAAGATCGGCGGCTACGCCCGCTTCGATACTTATGTGAACGCCGTCGGCACCTTCAACCCGGCCATCTCCTCCAACACCGGCACGTACTTCAACGGTCCCGGCGTTGGTACTTTCGCCTATCCCTTCAAGGATGGTGATGATCCGGATTACCTGACCCGCGTCCGCGGCGTCGTCGACTTCGACGCCCGCACCCAGACCGATTACGGCACGCTCCGCTCCTACGTGCGCTTCGGCGCCGAGTGGAACTCGTCTTCGGGCGCTGGCGTCGGTCCGGCGAACAACCTCTACTTCGAGCGCGCGTTCATCCAGTTCTCGGGCTTCACGTTCGGTTACACCCAGTCGTTCTTCGACACGGGCGTCGGCTACATGCTGACCACCCCGTATGCGGGTTCGAACATGTGGAACACCGTGCTGGCCTACACCGCGCAGTTCGGCAACGGCTTCTCGGCGACCCTGTCGGTTGAAGACGCCGCGAACCGTACGACCGGCGTGCAGATGACAGGCTCGACCTTCCAGCCGGTGTTCAACGTCACGACCGGCGCGACCGGCCTGACCTACACCAACTACCAGGGCGGTCAGCAGGCTCCCGACATCGTCGCGAACCTGCGCTATGATGGCGCCTGGGGCATGGTTCAGCTGTCTGGCGCTCTGCATCAGGTCGTGACCTCGCTGCCGCTCTATGCCGGCTTCTTCCCGGGCATGGGCACCACCAACCAGTGGGGCTGGGCTCTCGGCGGCAGCGCCGAGTTCAAGCTCCCCATGCTTGCCGCCGGCGACAGCCTCTACCTGCAGGCCAACTACGAGCAGGGCGCTGCGTCCTACATCGGCCTGTCCGGCACCGCGCAGGGTCGTTCCACCTCGGTCGGTTCCATCAGCCTGACCCAGGTTGGTGGCTCGCTGATCCCGTCGGGCGCCTTCTACACCGTGGCTGACGCCGTGGCCGACCTCTTCGGTCAGCCCGCGCTCACCACCGGCTGGGCCATCCAGGGCCAGTTCCGCCACTACTGGACCCCCGGCCTGCGGTCGGCGATCTACGCTGGCTACCTGTCCTACTCGGTGCCGACCAACATCGTCGCCGCCCAGGACTTCAACATGTGGCAGGTGGGTTTCAACACCATCTGGTCGCCTGTTAAGAACCTCGATATCGGCGCGGAAATTCTGTACACCAAGGTTGACGGTTCCGTGCCGCTCAACAACTACGCTTCGGTCAACGCTGCCGGCAATCCCCAGGGTTCGCTGGTGGGCGGCTCCACCGACATCGTGTCGGGCGGCATCCGCGTGCAGCGCAACTTCTGATCCTTCGCGATCGGACGAAGAACCCCGGTGGGCAACCACCGGGGTTTTTCTTTGTCTGCACTCCTGCACCCTGCAGGAGCTTTTTGTTTTCGTGATCCCGTACGACATTCATTCGAGATCAGGTCGCGCCCTACAGTGCGCGTCGATTTGCTGGCCGCGCCACCAAGTTCTGGCGCCCGCATGATTTCGGCATCGCTCGAATCTACTTCACGTTATGCTGCGCTTGAGCGATGAGCGGATCGCGGCGCGGTGTTTTCATTTTGCCGCTTCCAGCGCCGACCGCGCGAGTTGTTCCGTGAGTGCCATCTAGAGGTGGCAACGGAGGATTTGCGCGTCTGCGCACGTTGAGCCCGCTGCTGGCCGCTTGTGAGTACCGCGAGAGGGGTGGATGCCGGTCGCCCGCGCCATCGTAATGCGCTGTCTCCCCTGCCTGATCCTTCTCGGAGCGGTCGGCGGGATCGTGGCCGGTTGGGCGCAGGGGCAGGCGGCGGCCGCGGACTTGCTCTCGCCCCCTGCAGCCGGCGGTCGCGTGAGGGCCTGCACGGCACAAGGACCGGGGTTTTTCTTCATCCCGGGCACAGACACCTGCCTGCGTATCGGCGGATACCTTTGGGGCGAGGGTTATTACAACACCTATTCCGCCTTCCCGCCGAATTACGACAAGACATATTCGATCGCCACGGGCGCCCTCATCATCGATACCCGTACTGACACGGAATATGGTGTCGTTCGAAGCTATTTCGAAACCCGCTACCAGTGGCGCACGTCCGACCCCTGGTCGGATGGCCCGAACACACCGACCGGGAAGCAATCCGCCCAGCTCGACCTGCGCGACATCTACGTGCAGTTCGCCGGCTTCACCGTCGGCCACACCCAGTCGTTCTTCGATTTCTACGGCAATGCCAACGTGTTCGGCACAGATGCCGCCACCATTGGCGATGATACCCGCCTGAATCTGATCGCCTACACCTACGAGCTCTCGCGGAGCCTCAGCACGACCCTCGCCCTGGAAGACGCGGCGGACCGCCAGAGCGGCATTCTTGCCCGCAGCCCCAGCCTCTTCGGCCCGGCTGACTACCAGGCCGGGGTAGGGGCTCCGGACGTGGTGGCCAACCTGAAATCACAGGCGTCCTGGGGCACCCTCCAGCTGTCCGGCGCCTTGCATCAGGTCAGCGCGACCACGCTTGAGACGCCCCTCGCCACGGTGAATGGCGGCTGGGGCTATGCGCTTCAGGCGGGCGCCATGTTCAACCTGCCCGCGTTCGGAGAGGGCGACACGCTTTATCTCCAGGCGGCATACGCGAAGGGCGCCACCTCTTATCTGGGGCTGCAGGACCCATCCGGGGCCTACGATCCGCCGGACGCCTTCCTCGGTGCCTTCGGCGAGGTGCACAAGGTGTCCGGCTGGAGCGCCACGGCCTCGTTCCTGCACAATTGGAACGAGCATTGGAGTTCGGCCCTTTTCGGCGGCTATGCAGCCTACGACTTCAACAATACTGGCGTGCAGGCCTCATACGGCGCATCCGGTGGCACGAACCTCAATGTCGGCGGCTACCTGGCCTTCACGCCGGTGAAGCAATTCACCATTGCCCTGCAATACGATTACAATTCCAATGCCGCGACGAACTACAGGCTAACGCCCTTCTCACCGGCGCAATCTTCGGTGGGGGCGCAACAGGTGCTGCTGTTCATCTCCCGCGATTTCTGAGGGCGTCCGGCGCACCGCCTCGCCCCTCTAATGCCGTCTTCGCCCGCGAGGCTTCCGGTGCGACGGCGAATTATGCTGAAGTCCCCTTCCGGCTCCCGAGAGCGGGGCGGACAGCGGGGTGTGCGTGGTGCGGCAAGGCGAGGTGAAAAGAGCGGGCGAGGACGGGCCCCGGCAGGTCCAGCCGCGCCGGGGCGGGATCTGGCGACGCCTGTGGCCTCTGGGGGCCGGCCTCGCAGCCCTCGCCACGCTCACGGTCTTCGCCATCCTGTTCGGCCGCGGGCCTATCCAGTCCGACCTCGATTCGGCGGCGCGGGATGTGCTCGCGCGGACGGGGGAATCCTGGGCTTCGGCCCGCTTTCAGGGCCGGGACGCCACCTTGGAGGGCGAGGCCCTCGCCGAGGAGGCGCGGACCAAGGTGCGCGCCTCGCTGGAAGGCCTGTTCGGCGTCCGCGTGGTGCGTGACGCAACCACCCTGCTGCCGGAGCGGCACCCCTTCACCTTCAGCGCGGTGAAGGACGGACGCACGATCGCCGTTGATGGCTACGTTCCCTCCGCCGATGGCCTGGTGCGGATCGTCGCGGCTGCCCGCAGTGGCGGGGACCAGGTCACAGGACAGAACCGGCTGGTGCGGGCCCGCGGCGCCCCGCCCGGTGATTTCGCCGCGCTGGTCATCTTCGGGCTTGGCCAGCTGAAGCGCCTCCCGTCCGGTCGGCTCACCCTGTCGGATGGCGCGATTGCGCTGGAGGGGCGGGCGCGCGACCTCGCGAGCTATGACGAACTGGCCCAGACCCTGCACGGCCCGCTGCCCGGCGGCATGGTGCTCGCGCGCTTCGAGGTGCGCCCACCGGTCGCCGCCCCGTTCCTGTGGTCGGCGGTGCGCGATGGCACGGTGCTGCGGCTCAGCGGCTACGTTCCCTCGGCCGAGGCGCGGGCCGAAGTGGCGAAGGCGTTGTCCTCGACCGTGCCGGGCATCGGCATCAAGGACGACACCCTGCTCGCCGACGGCGCGCCGAGCGCGGAGCTCTGGATGCGGGCGGTGCGCTTTGCCGGCTCGGCCCTGGCCCAGCTTCCGGAGGGCCGGGTGACGCTCTCCGATTCGACCCTTTCGATCGAGGGCGTCGCGCCCAGTTTCACCTCCTTCGACATCCTCCTCACGCTGCGCCGGCAGCCGCCCGAGGGCTTCCAGATCGTGCGCTTCGCGGTCGAGCCACCGCGCGCCTCCCCGTTTACCTGGCAGATCGAGCGCAACCCCGAGCAGGTGCAGCTTTCCGGCTTCGCGCCGTCCGAAGAGGCCCGCCGCCTGCTGCTGGATGCCGCGCGTTCGGGCTTTCAGGGCATGCCGGTCGCCGACGATCTGCAACTCGCCTCCGGAGGTCCGGCGCCCGAGGTGTGGGCGAGCGCCGCCAGCTTTGCCGTCGCCCAGCTGGCCCGGATGCATGCCGGCTCGGCCGAGGTGACGGGCACGCGGATGGTGCTGTCGGGCGAGGCGGCCGATTCCGCGGGCTATCTCGCCGTGGTGCAGGCGGTACGCACGCCGCCGGCCGGCGTCACGGTCGATGCCAGGGGCGTGCGGCCGCCGTCCATCTCGCCTTACGTCTTCTCGGTGCGGCGGGAGTCCGGCGAACTCACGGTCTCCGGCTTCTATCCGGACGAGGCGGCGCACGTCGCCATCAAGACTGCGCTGGAGCGCGATTTCCTGCGCGAAAAGGTCAATGACGTGTCGGCGGTCGGCGGCGGAGCGCCATCCGGATTTCGCGATGCGGTGCTCGCCGGGCTCGCACAGCTGTCCCGTCTTTCCTCCGGCGAACTGAGCGTCGCCGATGCCCAGATGCGCCTGAGCGGAACGGTGCTCGACGCAACCGTGGGCGGAGAGGTGGAGGCCGCGCTCAAGCGCGCGGCGCGGCCGCCGTTCGTGATCGAGACGGCGCTCCAGCTCGCCCCGCCCGCCCCGCCGGTGAGCGTCGCGGAATGCGGCCGGCTGGTCGGCGAGCTGCTGTCGCGGGGAACGGTCCGTTTCGTCGGCGCCACTGCGGACATCGATGCCCTGAGCCGTGGCCTCGTGGATCGTATTGCCGCCGTGCTGAAGCGATGCCCGGACAGTCTGGTGCGTGTGTCCGGCCATACGGACGGCGTCGGCGATGGAGCAGCCAATCTGCGTCTATCGGAGGCGCGGGCGAAGGCTGTGGTCGCCGCCCTTGGCGCGGAAGGCATAGCCTCCGATCGGCTGACGGCGGCAGGGCTCGGCTCCGGCCAGCCGGTGGCGCCCAACGACACCGAGGCGGGCAGGGCGCTCAACCGGCGCATCGAGATCGAGGTGAAGGAGCGCGCGCCATGATCTATCTCGCCATCGCTCTTTGGCCTTACGTGATCGGTGCGGCCGCGATCGGCCTCGCCACCGGCTACGCGCTGGGGCGGAATGGGGGGAGCCGGCCATGACCGCCTTTGCCATCGAGGTGGCCCTGCTCCTCGCCCTCGTCTTCGCTGCCGCGCTGGCGGTCGGCTATCGCCTCGGCCGGAAGCACCGCCCAGCCGAACCACCGGTGCAGGCCGAAGTCCTGCCACCTCCCGCCGTCGTGGAGCGTTCGTCCGTTCCTGCCGCGCCTCAGCCTCAGCCGGAACCGCCTGTCCTGGTCGAGCCAGCGCCCTCGCCCCAGCAGGACCTGTTCGCGCGGCTCGGCATCGCCGACATGAATGCGGTGCCGCCTCTGGATGAAGAGGAGGAGGACGAGCCGCCGCCTCCGGCCACACAATCGCCGGCCCGCCCCGCTCCGCGCGTCCGGCGACGGCCGCCGGAGAGCCTGCCGGGGGTGCGCCCGCCCGCCCTCGACGCGCCGGAGGGCGAGGGGGCGGACGATCTCAAGCAATTGAAGGGCATCGGTCCGCAGAACGAGCAGCGGCTCAACGAGATCGGCATCTTCCATCTTCGGCAGATCGCCGCATGGACGCCGGAAGAGGCCGCCTGGGTCGGCAGCTATCTCGCATTCCCCGGCCGCATCGAGCGCGAGGACTGGATGGGGCAGGCGAAAGCCATCCTCGAGGGTGGAGCACCGCCGCCCCGTCGGCGGCGGTGAGCCGGGCTCAGCGCCCGCCGCGCAGGTCGGCTTCCATCTGGAGCTTGCTCGGGATGTTGAAGCGCACCTTGTAGACTTGGTAGTTCTCCATCACCCGCTGCACGTAGTTGCGGGTCTCGGAGAAGGGGATGCACTCCACCCAATCCACCACGTCCACGTCCGGGTCGCGCGGGTCGCCGTAGCGGGCGATCCACTTGGCGACGCTGCCGCGGCCCGCGTTATAGGCGGCGAAGGCCAGCACGTAGTTGCCACCGTATTGCGCCACCAGCTCGCCCAGCTCGGCGGCGCCGAACTGCACATTGTAGGACTGGTCGCTCATCAGCCGGCGCTCGTCATAGGAAACGCCCGTGACCTTGGCCACCTGCCGTCCGGCTTCGGGCGTCACCTGCATCAGGCCCATGGCCTTCGCGCTGGAATAGGTCGCCGGGTTGAACTGGCTCTCCTGCCGGGCGATGGCATAGACCGCCGCCTTGTCCACCGGGTCGCCGATGGGGCTGTAGTTGGGCAGGCCGAACGTCGGGAAGGCCTCGGCCTCCAGCGGATGGCCCTCGGCGAGCCCCTCTTTGCCCACCACCAGCGCGCCGCGCGGATCGTTGTTGGATTCGGCGAGGGTCGCGAGCATGGCAAGCTGGCTCGAATCCTCCATCCGCCAAGCGAGGTCGTAATAGATGGTCAGCGGGATGTCGCGCGCGCCCACGGCATAGAGCATGCGGATCGCCTTCACCGGCTCTAGGCGGGCGAAGGTGTCGCGCGCGCCGAAGGACGGGGAGGGCGCGCCGCGCAGCACGACAGGGGCCATGCCGAGCTTGGTACGCGAGAGCTGGCCGTAATAGGTCGCCGGGAATTTGGCCGCCGCCTGATAGCCGGCATTGGCCCGGCCACGATCACCCATGGCCTCGGCCGCGCGGGCCTGCCAGTAATAGGCGCGCGACAGCGTGATGGGATGCTTCTGGTCGTCATCGACCTTGGCGAAATGCTGCGCCGCCCGGCTCGGGTCCTTCAGGAAGCGCAGGGCGATCCAGCCGGCGGTCCATTGCTGCTCGGCCCGATAGTTGTCGGCCTGTGGCGGCACGCCGGTGGCGGCGACCTTGTAGGCGGTCTGGAAATCGCCGGCATCGAGCAGTTCACGCGCGACGAGGCGGCGTTCGATCCACCATTCGTCGGGGTCCGCCAGCACCTGATCGGAGCTGGAGCCGGCGAGCAGGGCCCGCGCCGCTTCCTGAGGCTTGTCGGCCCGGCGCAGCAGCTGGGACTTGGCGAAGAGATAGGCGGGGTCGCTCGACAGCGTGAACGGCACGAGGCCGAGAAGCTTCTCGCCGTTCGCCTCCTTGCGCGCGATCGCCATGCGGGCCTTGGTGAGCGCCACGATGTCGCCGCCGGCGCGCGCGGCGGCGCGCAGGGCGCGATCCGTGTCCGGCTTGTAGCTGAAGTGGTCGGCCCTCAGCTTGTGGTCGGCGCGGGTCAGGAAGCCGGAGAACTCGTCGATGATCTTGCTCTCGAAGAGCTCGTTCAGCTCGTCGTTGCGCCAGGCGTCGCGGACCCATTCGGCCGCATCCTGCCTTTTGCCGATGGAGACGAGATAGCGCGCGAGCGCCACCTTGCCCTCGCCGGACAGGGGCGCCTGATCGGCGAAGAACGCCTGCGCCTTGGCTGGGTCCTTGTTTTCCTGGAACAGCACGCGCTCGGCGCGACGGCGCAGGGTGGACTGCGTGGGCCAGCCTGGCTTTTCCTGGATGAATTCGTTGATGGCGTTGAAGCCGAGATCGTTCGGCGCGTGCCGGATGACGAGCCACGTCACCAGCGTGCGCGCCACCGGATCGTCGAGCTGCTGGGCCGCCCCCATGGCCTCGGCGGCGCGGCCGTTGCGGGCGGCGTTCACCGCGACCTTCAACGCGGCGAGATCGCCGCCGGGGATGCTGGACGACGCGCCGACCGTCGGCGCAGGCTGATGGACGGTGGGCGCGACGCGTGCCGCAGCGGGTTTGCCGGCGGACGGCTTGCTGGAAGCGCTCTTGCTCGCCGCGGGCTTTGCGGCCGTGGCGGGCTTGGCCGGCGTGGACGATTTCGCATCCTTGGACTTCGTGTCCTTGGACTTGGCGTCCTTCGCCTTGGCATCCTTGGCCTTGGAATCAGCCGTCTTGCTGTCCTTGGATTTCGCGTCCTTGGCGTGGGCATCCTTCGACTTGGCGTCGGTCGACTTCGAATCCTTGGAGGCGGACGCGGACGGCTTGGCCGGGGGTGTCGGCGCGGATTCCGCGACCGCCGGCATCGCCCCGCTCCAGGCGAGGGCGAGCGCAAGCGCGCTCACGGACATCAGGCTCGAGACAGACGACATGAAGCTTCCTCGCGGGCGCGGGCTGTGGTGGCGTATTCCCCCACCCGCATGTTCGGCCACCGGCGTTGACGAAACCCTAACCTCAATGAAGTCCGAAAACCGGGCGAAACCACGGCTTTCGGGACCTTGGCGGTTGTTCCGGGGCAAATCTGCCGCAGGCTACCCCCTTGCGGCAGTTTGCTACCATTCCCGAAGGGCATTTTGCCCTCATGGCAACGATCGTAGCAGCGCATCCCCCTTTCCGGCCGGGCGGCAAAAGGATAAGGGTCAAGGTCCGCACCCGCCGCTCTCCCGAGCCGGCGCGGCGCCGGGCCGGTCGTTCGCGGCAGGTCCCGGCCAACCACAAGCTCCCAGGAACCCAAGGCGTTCGCCATGTCGCCCATCCCGTCTGCGTCCCGTTTCCGCGGCTCGTTCACCGCCCTCGTCACCCCGTTCCGCGACGGCGCGCTGGACGAGAAGGCGTTCCGTGCCTTCGTGGACTGGCAGATATCCGAGGGGACGCACGGCCTCGTCCCGGTCGGCACCACGGGCGAAAGCCCCACCGTCTCCCATGAGGAGCACAACCGCGTGGTGGAATGGACCGTGGAGCAGGCCGCCGGCCGCGTTCCGGTCATGGCCGGCGCGGGATCCAACAACACCGCCGAGGCGGTCGCGCTGGCCGAGCACGCCCAGAAGGTCGGCGCCGACGCGCTCCTCGTGGTGACGCCCTACTACAACAAGCCCACGCAGGAAGGCCTCTATCGCCACTTCAAGGCGATCGCCGACGCCGTGGACCTGCCGATCTTCATCTACAACATCCCGAGCCGCTCGGTGATCGACATGTCGGTCGAGACCATGGCCCGGCTGTTCGAGATCAAGAACATCGCCGGCGTGAAGGATGCCACCGCCTCCATGACCCGCGTGTCACTGCAGCGGCAGGTGCTGGGGCCGGACTTCATCCAGCTTTCGGGCGAGGATGCGACCGCCCTCGGCTTCATGGCCCATGGCGGACACGGCTGCATCTCGGTTGCCTCCAACGTCGCGCCGCGCCTGTGCTCGGAGTTCCAGCTGGCCTGCCTCGCGGGCGACTTCAAGGCGGCGCTGGCGATCCAGGACAAGCTGATGCCGCTGCACACGGCGCTGTTCGTGGAGACCAACCCGGCGCCCACCAAGTATGCCCTCTCGCTCCTCGGCAAGATGAGCGAGGAGGCGCGCCTCCCCATGGTGCCGGTTTCCGAGACCACCCGCGCCGTGGTGCGCAGCGCCATGGTGCAGGCCGGCCTCATCAACTGAGGCGGCATCTGCTATGCTTCGCCCATGACCAAGTTGCTGGATGAAGCCATAGCGGAAATCCGCAAGCTGCCCGACGCCGAGCAGGACCGCGCCGCGGCCCTGCTTCTCGCTCTCGCGCACGAGCAGGATGACGACGCCGCGAACTACCGGCTGACGCCGGAGCAGGTGACGCAGATCGAGGCGACGCTCCGCGCCATCGAGGCGGGCACGATGGAATTTGTCAGCGAGCAGGAGATGGCTGCCGTGTGGGCTCGCTTCGGGCTGTGAGGGTCCGGTTTGCGGCACCCGCGCTGCGCCATCTGGACGAGATTCACAGTTTCATCGCAGCGGATAATCCCGCTGCGGCCTCCCGAGTTCTGGGCGATATCCGAAAAGCGGTTACGTTGTTGCAGATCGCTCCCAACGTCGGACGGCGTGGAGAGGTAGATCGCACCCGCGAATGGGTTGTCCGCCAGCGGCCTTACGTCATCGTCTATCGTATCGAACCAGCGGAAGACCTTCTCACCGTGCTCGGCATCTACCACACCGCTCGCCGACGCCCCTGACGGCTGGCTGCCCATTCCCTAGCCGCTTGCTTCGGCGGTGCGCTGCGACCACATTCCCCCATCATGACATCCAAGAAGACCGAAGCCCCCCGCAAGATCGCCGCCGATAACCGGCGCGCCCGCTTCGATTTCGAGCTGGGCGAGACGTTCGAGGCCGGCATCTCCCTCACCGGCACCGAGGTGAAGAGCCTGCGCAACGGCAAGGCGACCATCGGCGAGAGCTACGCCGCCCAGAAGGAGGGCGAGATGTGGCTCTACAACGCCTATATCCCGGAATATCTGGAAGCCAACCGCTTCAACCACGAGACCCGCAGGCCGCGGAAGCTGCTGCTGCACAAGCGGCAGATCGCCAAGCTTGGGCAGGCCGTGGAGCGCGAGGGCATGACCGTGGTGGCGACCAAGATCTATTTCAACGATCGCGGTCGCGCCAAGGTGGAGCTGGCGCTGGCCAAGGGCCGCAAGGCGCATGACAAGCGCGAGGCCTCCAAGGAACGCGACTGGGCGCGCGACAAGGCGCGCCTGATGCGCGAGCGCGGGTGAGGGAAGGGGCGTCATGCCGGGCAAGATCGCTTTCGACCATTGCGTCGTCCATGTGAGCGATTTCGCCCGCTCCAACGCCTTCTATGCCTCCGTGCTCGGCGCGGAGGTGGTGACGGTAGGCACGGGCTTCGCCTACCGCTTCGGGGACCGCCAGTTGAACCTGCATGGGCCGGGCGTCGATCCGGTGCCGGTGGCGCGTCTGCCGGTGCAGCCGGGCAATTCCGATCTGTGCTTCCGCTGGGATGGCCCGATCGCGGAGGCCGTGGCGCACCTCGCCGCCCATGGCATCACGCCCGAACTCGGCCCGGTGCGTCGCTTCGGCGCCCGTGGCCACGGCACCAGCGTCTATTTTCGCGATCCGGACGGGTCGCTGCTCGAATTCATCTCCTACGAAACCTCTCAGGGGGACGCGTCATGAGCACTTCCGGCTACACCAGCCTGCCCGATGACCTCCCGTCGCCGGAAGACGACGGCCTCGCCGCGCACCTGCCGGGGCTGGAACTACCCATCATCAACCTCCCCGCGACGGACGGCCGGCACATCGATCTGTCGGGCCTTTCCGGCCTGACGGTGGTCTATGCCTATCCGCGTACGGGCGTGCCCGGCCAGCCCTTGCCGGAGGGCTGGAACGCCATTCCCGGCGCGCGCGGCTGCACGCCCCAGTCCTGCGCCTTCCGCGACCACTTCGCCGATCTGCGCGACGCCGGCGTGGAGCATGTGTTCGGCCTGTCGCTGCAGGACAGCGACTATCAGCGCGAGGCAGTGGAGCGGCTCCATTTGCCGTTCCCGCTGCTCTCCGATCATCGGCATGAGCTGACCACGGCCATCCGCCTACCGACCTTCGAGGTGGAGGGCGCGAAGCTGCTGAAGCGCATCACCCTCATCATCGAGGAGGGTGCCATCAGCCACGTCTTCTATCCGGTTTTCCCGCCGGACCGGAACGCGGCGGACGTGCTGGCCCATTTGCGCCGGGGGCGGCAGGACTGAGCGCTCAGCCCAGGCAGCTCAGCCCAGGAAACTCAGCCCAGATTCGCGCGGACGGCGGAAAAGACGGAGCGGAACATCTCGGGCGTCAGCACGCCGGTGTTCGTGTTGTAGCGCGAGCAGTGGTAGCTCGCGAACAGCCGCACGCTGCCCACCTCGTCCGAGACGCCATGGCCGAACTTGAGCCGCGAGGCCTTCTGGCCGAGCGCGGCAAGGGTCGAATCGTGGGCGATCTTGCCCAGCGTGACGATGGCCCGGAGCGCCGGCATTTCGGCGATGGCGGCCGAGAGGAAGGGCCGGCAGGTGCGGATTTCCTCGGGCGTCGGCTTGTTCTGGGGCGGCACGCAGCGCACGGCATTGACGATGCGCGCGCCGGTGAGGGTCAGGCCATCTTCCGGGTGCGCCGCATAGGGGCCACGCGCGAAGCCGTATTCGATCAGCGTCGCATAGAGCAGGTCGCCGGCATAGTCGCCGGTGAACGGGCGGCCCGTGCGATTGGCGCCCCGCAGGCCCGGCGCGAGGCCGACGATCAGCAGCGGTGCGTCGACCGGGCCGAAGGCAGGCACGGGCGCATTGTGCCATGCGGGTTCATTCGCCCGCCATTCCTCGCGGAAGTCCACGAGGCGCGGGCACAGCGGGCAGTCGCGCCCCGGCTCGGAGGCCGGGGCTGCGGCGGCCGCTTTGGCAGCCATCTTGGCGGGCACCGGCGGCGTCAGTCGTTGCCGTCGCCGGCCGCGGTCGTGGCGCTGCGCCGCTCGAGGAAGCGGGGCGTCTCCTGCATCCGGCCCTGCCGCTCGGACGGGTCGCGGCCGATCTTGGGCTGGAGGTCCACCAGATCGATGAAGACGTCCGCCTGACGGCGCAGGTCATCCGCGATCAGCGGCGGCTGGGTGGAGATGGTGGACACCACCGAAACCCGCACGCCCTTGCGCTGCAGTGCCTCCACCAGCGAGCGGAAGTCGCCGTCGCCGGAGAACAGCACGATGTGGTCCACGTGCTCGGCGAGCTCCATGGCGTCCACGGCGATCTCGATGTCCATGTTGCCGCGCACGCGGCGCCGGCCCTGCGCGTCCGTGAACTCGCGGGCAAGCTTGGTGACCACCGAATAGCCGTTGTAGTCCAGCCAATCGAGCAGCGGCCGGATGGAGGAATATTCCTGATCCTCGATCAGCGTCGTGTAGTAGAACGCGCGAAGGAGGTATCCGCGGCTCTGGAACTCCTTGAGGAGCCGCTTGTAGTCGATATCGAAGCCCAACGCCTTGGTCGCGGAATAAAGGTTGGCGCCATCAATGAGAAGAGCGATCTTTTCCTGGCCCTGCATACAAAGGTCCGCCGATGGAATGGGAAGGGCAGAACGGGAACGGCTGCAAACCACGTCGTCCTGTCGCCTTTCTCCGACGAAGAACCGTTCAAGGCAAGCGAAAAAGGCGCGGCGCTTGGCCGGCGGGGTTGCCCCTTTGGCCGAATTGCTGTATCGACGCCCTCTTCTCAAGGCCTGTATTCTGTGCGCATCGCGCATAAGGGAGTGACGAGCCGATGGCCCGTGTCACCGTAGAAGACTGCATCGACAAGGTGGACAACCGGTTCGAGCTGGTTCTGCTCGCCGCCCACCGCGCGCGCATGATCTCGTCCGGCCAGCAGATCACCATCGACCGGGATAACGACAAGAACCCTGTCGTCGCCCTGCGCGAGATCGCCGACGAGACCGTGAGCCCCGAGGATCTCAAGGAAGACCTCATCCACTCGCTGCAGAAGTACACCGAGGTGGATGAGCCCGAGCCCGAGGCCGTGCCGCTCATCGCGTCCAGCGACAGCTCCGGTGGCGAGGACAGCGATGTCATGCTCGACCGCATGACCGAGGAAGAGCTGCTTGCGGGCCTCCAGGGCCTCGTGCCGCCCGAGCACAACGACGACGACGAGGGCTGATCGCCGCTTCGGCGACGGACCCAACGTTCGCGGCCGGGCACTGCCCGGCCGTTTGCGTTTTGGATCTCCGTTCGCTGGCATTTCGCGGCTAAAACGATTTGCCCATCGGTTGACGGTCCCTTCCGGGGAGCCTAACGTTCGCGCCATGCTTCGTTCCGGATGCCATATGCCGGCCCACCTTCCGGCCCTTCGGCGAATTCCTCGCCCGGTCGACCCTGTCGGCCGGGTAGACTTGCGCGCCTGAGGCCGTCAACGGCCGCGGCGCGATCCTCCGCCGGGGCAGGCCCATCAGGTGACTGCCCAGAGAATTGCGCGGCAAGGCCCGCACCAGTCCGGATCGTCCCCCATGTCCAGCCGTGAACCCGCCGCTCATCGCGACGGCTCCTCCCCTGTCCGTCCCCAACAGTCCTCGTATCGTCTCGCCGTCGCCGCCGAGCCGGAAACCAACCTCCTCCTGCGCCTGCTGGAGCCGTTCGTGATCCACGACGTCCTGCCCAGCCGTGTCGACTGCCGGACGGACGAAGACACGCTCAGCGTCACCATCGCATTCGCCGCGGAGGAGGCCGTCGCCGTACGCCTCAGCCAGAGGCTCGGCGTTATGGTGGGCGTCCGCACGGCGGACCTCACGACCGCCGAGCAGACGGCGCAGATGCGGGCGGCCTGACGGAAACGGCCATGCTCAACACGCTTGCGGACATTTCTGTCATCGTCCTGCCGGTGTTCGGCATGGTGCTGGTGGGCTACGTCTCCGCTCGGATCGGCCTCGTCAGCGAACGGGCGACGGACGGGCTGGCGGAGTTCGTGTTCAGCCTGTCTGTGCCGGTCCTCATCTTCAAGACGCTGACCGAATCGAAGCTGCCCGAGGCCCAGCCGTGGGGCTACTGGATCGCCTATTTCGCCGGCGCCTTCTTCGTGTTCGCCATCGCCATGGTGGCGGCGGAGCGGCTGTTCGGGCGGGGGCGGCAGGAGGCGGTCATCCATGGCTTCGCCGCGGGCCAGGCCAACACCGTGTTCGTCGGCGTGCCGTTGATCCTGAAGGCCTATGGCGAGGCCGGAGCGGTGCCGCTGTTCCTGCTCATCGCCATCCACCTGCCGGTGATGCTGGTGGCGGCCACGGTGATGCTGGAGGGCAGCCACGGCTTCTCCCGCGCGACCATGATGCGGCTCGGCAAGGCGCTCGCCTTCAACCCCATTCTGCTCGGCATCTATGCCGGCGCGCTGGCCAAGGTGGTGGGCATCCAGGCCGTGGGCGTGCCGAAGCAGATGATCGACCTTCTCTCGGCGGCAGCGACGCCCTGCGCGCTCATCTCGCTCGGCCTGTCGCTGAAGCGCTACGGCATGGCGGGCGGCGATCTCCTGCCCTCGGCGCTTATCAGCTTCCTGAAGCTCATCGTCCATCCGGCAGCGGTGTTCGCGCTCACCATGGTCTTCAGCATGCCGCCGGTGTGGGCCGGCGTGGCGGTGCTGTTCGCGGCCATGCCGAGCGGCGTCAACGGCTATCTTTTGGCGCAGCGCTATGGTGTGGGGGTGGCCACCTCCACCAGCGCAGTCTCGCTCTCCACCGGGCTCGCGGTGGTCACCGTGGCGTTCTGGCTCTACATCCTCGGGGTCGGCTGAAGCGGATCGAGCCCCAGCCGTGCGCGGATGTCCTCTGGTGTCGCGCCGCAGTTTCTGAGCGCCAGCAGGCTGGTGGCTGAATTGCTCTTGGAGAGCTTATGGCCGCTGCCGTCGAGGATCAGCCGGTGGTGGTGATAGACCGGCGTCGCAAGGCCCAGCAGCCGCTGCAGGAGCACGTGGACCGAGGTGGCGTGGAACAGGTCCATGCCGCGGATGACACGGGTGATCCCCTGCAGCGCGTCGTCTACCACCACTGAGAGATGATAGGACGTCGGCACGTCCCGCCGCGCCAGCACCACGTCGCCCCACTGCGCCGGATCGGCCGGCGCCGGGACGGCCGGGCCTTCCGGCAGATCCCGGGCTTCCGGCCAGAAGAGCGGCCCACTGCCGATAGCCGTGAGCGCTGCTTCCATGTCCAGCCGCAGCACATAGGGCTCGCCCTCCGCCCGCCGCTGTGCGCGCTCCCCATCGGACAGCCCTGAGCGCTGGAAGGGATAGAGCGGCGCCCCGTCCGGGTCCCGTGGGGCGGGGCGTCCCTCCTTCGCCTCGGCCTCGATCACCGCGCGCGCGATATCGGAGCGGCTCTCGAAGGCGGGATAGACGAGGCCCATGGCCTCCAGCCGCGCCATTGCTTCGGCATAGTCCGCGAAGTGCTCGGACTGGCGCCGCGGCGGCGCGGCGGGCACGATGCCGAGCCAGGCGAGGTCGTCGAGGATGCCCTGTTCGAATTCGGGTCGACAGCGGGTGGTGTCAATGTCCTCCATGCGCAGCAGGAAGGTGCCGCCCGTGCGGGCCGCCGCCTCGGCATTCACCAGCGCCGAAAAGGCGTGGCCGAGATGCAGCCGGCCATTGGGGCTCGGTGCGAAGCGGCAGACGAAGGGAAGGGGAGGCTGGGGCATGGCGTCCGCTATTAGAGCGATATCCCGTTGTGACAGACAAGCCTGTGGGTTTGCGTGATGAACGAGCCGCTGCTCACCGACCAAGGCGTGTTCGACCGTGCCTTCGCGCAATTGCTGGAGCTTGATGATCGCCTCGTTCCGGTGGCCGAGGTGGCCGGGCGCCCGGCCCTGCGCCGCCGGCCGCCCGGATTTGCCGGCCTGTGCGCGGTGGTGATCGCGCAGCAATTGTCGGTCGCTTCGGCACGGGCCATCTCCGCCCGGTTCGAGGCCGCGATGGGCGGGACGCCCACGGTGGAGGCCATGCTGGCCACGCCGGTGGAGACATTGCGCGGGGCCGGCCTGTCCGCACCGAAGATCCGCACCCTCACCGGCATCGCCCGCGCTCTTGCGGAAGGGGAGGTGGACCTTGAGGCCGTGGCGCGCATGGAGGCGGATGCCGCGGCCGAGGTGATGACGCGGCTGCCCGGCATCGGGCTTTGGACCGCCGATATCTATCTTCTGTTCTGCCTCGGCCGCGCCGATGCCTTTCCCCATGGCGACCTCGCGCTCCAGGTGGCGATGGGCGATGCGTTCGAGCTGGGCGGCCGCTGCACGCCCCTCGGCCTGCGCGCCATCGCCGAGGATTGGCGGCCGCTGCGTGGCGTGGCGGCTCATCTGCTGTGGGCGTATTATGGTGCGCGGCGCGCCCGCCTCGGCGCCCCGGCCTGAGAAGAGCGTGCCCCATGTCCTTTCCCCTCGACGGCGTTTCCCTCGACGAGCCCATTCTCGACGGCCCGCGCCTGCGCCCGCGCCATGGCGGCGCGCCTGACAGCCTCGTCGTGCTGCTGCACGGCTATGGCGCGGACGGGCGCGACCTCATCGACCTCGGCAATGCCTGGGCCGACCTCCTGCCCGGAACCGCCTTCATCTCGCCCCACGCCCCCGACCCCTGCGAGGGCGCGCCGGTGGGCCGGCAGTGGTTCCCGCTGAGCTTCCGTGATCCCCACGAACTGGCCCGTGGTGCCGAGGCCGCGGCGCCCGTGCTGGCGGCGTTCCTGGAAGTTGAACTGGCGAAATACGATCTGCCGCCGTCGCGGCTGGCGCTGGTCGGTTTCAGCCAGGGCGCGATGATGGCGCTGAAGATCGCGACCACCGCCGCCGTAGCACCGGCCGCCGTGGTCGCCTATTCGGGTCTGTGGGTGGAGGCGGCGGGCGGGGTGCCGCGCGACCTGCAACTCCGCACGCGGCCGCCCATCCTTCTGGTGCACGGCACGGAGGACGAGGTGATACCGGCCCAGGCCCTGTTCGCCTCCGCCCGCGGCCTTGCAGATGCCGGCGTGCCGGTGGAATGGCACCTCAGCCAGGGGCTCGGGCACGGCATCGACGATGGCGGCCTCGCCCATGGCGGCGCCTTCCTCGCCGAGTTCCTCGCAGCAAAGCCGCGCTGAGACGGTAACAGAAGCAGGCGCGGCCGGCGGAGCGAGTAAATGCCCGGAAATGGCCGTGGTTTGGCCTCGGCTTCACAACAGTGACACGGAGCATATAGAGTATCCGCCGCGTACCGGGATCGTCAGGCGCGATTCGGGTGCGAAGACGAGGAGTTCGGTCCTTGACCACTGCTTTGTCACCAGGTGCCTGGCCAGCGCTCGTGCTCAACGCGGACTACCGCCCGTTGAGCTATTACCCGCTGTCGGTCTGGAGTTGGCAGGATGCCATCAAGGCGGTCTTTCTCGACCGGGTGAACATCGTCGAATATTACGACAAGGCGGTGCGAAGTCCGGGCTTTGAAATCCGGCTGCCCAGCGTCGTTTCACTGCGCACCTTCGTGAAGCCGACCCGGCAGCCCGCCTTCACCCGCTTCAACGTCTTCCTGCGCGACCGCTTCTCCTGCCAATATTGTGGCTCCCGCGAGGATCTCACCTTCGACCACGTGATCCCACGCTCGAAGGGAGGGCAGACGACCTGGGAGAACGTGGTCGCCGCCTGCTCCCCGTGCAATCTGCGCAAGGGCGGCCACATGCCGGCGGACGCGGGAATGTGGCCCGCCCAGACGCCCTTCCAGCCCTCCGTCCACGATCTCCATCAGAACGGCCGGCACTTCCCGCCGAACTACCTGCATGAGAGCTGGCTGGATTATCTTTACTGGGATACCGAGCTCGATCCCTAGGCGATCTCGTCGCGCCCCTCACATGAGCGCGCCTGACTGAGATACCGCAACCGCGGATATGGCCATACCGAAACTCGCGCCGGGCAGCCGGGCACTCCGTCCACGGCCGGCGGAGACGATGCCGCTCCGCCGGGGCCTTCTGCTCGGTCAGGCCGCCTGCCGTGCCGCCTTGTCGCCGGCGAACAGCACCGGATCCACCTGGCGCAGCCAGACCAGCGTGCGGGCCACGCCCTCGTCAAAGGAGACCTGGAGCGGGTTCGCCACCCCGTTGATGGGCCCGAAGTCGGTCGGGCCGGGGGTGGTCATGCGGAAATAGCGGCCCATGTCGTAAGGGGCTGGCAGCCCCGCGGCGCGCATGGCCGAGCCGATGGCGCCCAGTGCCCAGAGACCCTCCGTGCGCAGGCGCTTGGCCGGGCGTCCGGTGAGCGGCACGCAAAAGGCATCGGCCCAGGCGCCGTACTCGATCATGCCGTCGCCGAGATAATAGACGGTGTGGGACAGGTTCGGGCGCGGTGCCTCCAGCAGCTTGAGCATCTGCCAGGCGGTGTTGGTGACATAGCCGTAGCCGCGCATAAGCGGCTTGGCGGTCGCCGGGTGGCGATAGCGCCCCTCGGCCATGCGGCGCCAGATCTGCTGGGCGAAGGACGGATGGCCGGGACCCCAGATCACGGTCGGACGGGCGATGATCCAATCGCCGACCTTGCTCGCACGCACCAGCCGCTCGGTCTCGGTCTTCGCTTCGCCGTAGACGGTGTAGGGCACATAGTCGGTTTCCGACTTCGGCACCACGCCGGGGCGCACCACATACTGGGTGGACGTGTGCAGGAAGCGCTTGAGGCCGGGCAGGGCCTCGGCCGCGGCCAGCACGTTGCGGGTGCCGTCGATGGTGGTCTTGAATTCGTGCAGGTGCTTGATGTTGACGTCGATGTCGCTGGCGAGGTGAGCGATGTGGCTCGGCTGAGCCTCCAGGACCGCGCGGCGGACCGCGTCGGCGTCGCGCACGTCGAGCTGGCGCCACATCGGCTTCTGTGAGGCGGCAACGGGCGGCTTGATGTCGAGGTTGACGATCTCGAAGCCAGCCTCGCCGGCGAGGCGTGCCAGTTCAGACCCGATGAACCCGGATCCACCCGTAATTAGCAGACGGCGATCATTCGACATCGCAATGAACTCCAACCGGATATTTCGGGAGACGGGGCCTCAGGCGACCGGCCTGCGCTTGCGGATTTCGCGGGCCGGGTTGCCGCCGTAGACGGTCCAGGCGGCGAGCGACTTGAAGGCGACACCCCGCCCGCCGAGAACCGAGCCTTCCTCCATGGTGACCCCCGGTCCGACGAAGGCGTCGGAGGCGACCCAGGCGTGGCGGCGGATCAGGATCGGGCGCGTGATGAGCTGGAAGTCGGGATCGTCGATGTCGTGGGAGCCGGTGCACAGGTGGCAGCGCTGGGCCACGTTGGCGAACTCCTCAAGCTCCACCTTGTCCTGGGTGTAGACGAGGGTGCCCCAGCCGATGACGGAGTGCCGCCCCATGGTGAGGTTGGGCGGATACCAGACCTTGGTCGAGCCGTAGATGCGCGCACCCGGCGCGATCTTGGCGCCGAACAGCCGCAGCAGGAAACGACGCCAGGCATGGAGCGGCGGCGGCGTCCACGAGGCCAGAAGGAGCCACGTCACATTCCACACCGCCCGGTGGATGCGGTGCGAGAGCGAGAAGCTCGGTTTGCCGAAGACCGACGACGACTGCTTCGCATCAAGAATCGACATGGCGGGCAAATCTTCCGACAGGGAGCCAATCTCGGGTGCCGCGGCTTTGCCGCGCATTACGGCGTCACGGATATCGAGGCGGAGCCTGAGGCGCTGCTGATCGTTTCGAAGCGACGTCGATCATCCTGAGACGATCCGTCGACGACACGTGACAAGGAGGGCCGGCGCCGAAACCGGCGCTCACGATCCTCGGTTCCTGCGGACGCCAAGGCAGCTCACCTCATTCAAACGTATGAGATGAGATACCATTTTTGCGCTGCACAGCAAATCCTTTTGCAGTGCCCACGCTGCCGCAGGCGCGGCTCCGCTCCAGGTTGCTCGCCGTCAGCCGACGGCGATCTCCTTGCCGCTCGCGCCCCATTCGGTCCACGAGCCGTCATAGAGGGCGAGGGGGGCTTTCCCGACCATTTCCAGCGCCACCCAGAGGATGGCGGCGGAGACGCCGGAGCCGCACGAGGTGATGACCGGGCGGGCGAGGTCGAGGCCGGAGCCGTCGATGGCCTTGCGCAGCTCGGCGGGCGGCACGAGGCGGCCGTCCTTCACGAGCAGGCCGTGCGGCAGGTTGAAACTTCCAGGCATGTGGCCGGAGGGCAGGCCCTCGCGCGGCTCCGGCGCCTCGCCGCGGAAGCGGGTGTCCTGGCGAGCGTCCAGCACCTGCGCCGAACCGGTCTTGAGCGCCTGATCCACCCGCTCGATGTCGGCGACGAGGGAATGGTCGAAGCGTGGGGTGAAGCTCGCCGGCAGGCGGCGCACCGGGCCATCCTCCAGCGGGCGGCCTTCGGCCTTCCACTTGGGCAGGCCGCCATCCAGCAGCTTCACGTCGCCCGCGCCGAAGGCGCGGAAGGTCCACCATACACGCGGCGCGGAGAACAGCCCGACGGAATCATAGACCACGATGCGCAGGCCATCGCCGATGCCCAGCGCCCCCACGGCCACCGCGAAGCTGTGCGCGTCCGGCAGCATGTGGGGCAGGGAGGTGGAGTGATCGGCGATGGTGTCGATGTCGAAATGCACCGCGCCGGGAATGTGCTCGGCGAGATATTCCTTCGCCCCGCTGCGGCCCGAGGCCGGCATGTGCCAGGAGGCGTCCACCACCACGAGGTCCGGCGCGCCGAGATTGGCCGCGAGCCACTCGGTGGAGACGAACGGGCTCTCAGGGGTGTCCACCGGCAGGGTAGTCTCGGACGCAGTGCTCATGACGATCTCGCTCGCGTTCGGGCGGGGCGCGGTTTCCTCGGCTGGAACGCGCCCCGCGTCAAGCCGTCAGACGAGGACGTTCGGCACCTCGGCCTTACGCTCCAGCCATTCCGGCACCGGCAGGTTCTTGGAGCGCAGGAACTCGGGGTTGAACAGCTTCGACTGGTAGCGCGTGCCGTAGTCGCAGAGGATGGTCACGATGGTGTGGCCTGGCCCCAGCTCCTTCGCGAGGCGGATGGCGCCGGCGACGTTCACGCCCGACGAGCCGCCGAGGCACAGGCCCTCGTGCTCCAGCAGGTCGAATACGACAGGCAGCGCCTCCTCGTCCGGGATCTGGAAGGCGGCATCCACCGGCGCGTCGACGAGGTTGGCGGTGATGCGCCCCTGTCCGATGCCCTCGGTGATGGAGGAGCCCTCGGCCTTCAGTTCGCCGGTGGTGTAGTAGGAATAGAGCGCGGCGCCCATGGGATCGGCGAGGCCGATCTTGATGTCCTTGTTGCGGGCCTTCAGCGCCATGCCGATGCCGGCCAGCGTGCCGCCGGTGCCCACGGCGCAGATGAAGCCGTCCACCTTGCCCTGCGTCTGCTCCCAGATTTCCGGGCCCGTGGTGTCGATATGGGCCTGCCGGTTGGCCACGTTGTCGAACTGGTTGGCCCAGATGGCACCGTTCGGCTCGGTCTTTGCCAGCGCCTCGGCGAGGCGGCCGGAGACCTTCACGTAATTGTTCGGGTTGGCGTAGGCCACGGCCGGGACTTCCACCAGCGTCGCGCCGGCGAGCCGCAGCATGTCTTTCTTTTCCTGGGACTGGGTCTCGGGAATGACGATCACGGTGCGGAAGCCGAGCGGCGCGGCCACCAGCGCGAGGCCGATTCCCGTATTGCCCGCCGTGCCTTCCACGATCACCCCGCCGGGCTTCAGCTCGCCGCGGGCCACCGCATCCTGGATGATGCCGAGCGCCGCGCGGTCCTTCACCGACTGGCCGGGGTTGAGGAACTCCGCCTTGCCGAGGATGTCGCAGCCGGTCTCCTCGGAGGCCCGTTTCAGACGGATAAGGGGTGTGTTTCCGATGGAGTCCACAAGGCCGTTACGGATCATGGAAGAAATACCTTCATCACAATGTGAAATTTAATGGGCCTTATGCTGCCTCGGCGCGCGTCTCCCCTCAATAGCGGCGTTGCAAGGCCGGCGCAAACGCATGGGATTGCGCCGGGACGAGGCGTCAGCGGGCAGCCGTGCGCGCTTCGGCGGGGGCCGCGTGCCGCAGATGCTCGAAGGCCCGCAGGGCGCGGTCGCGGGCGGCGGCGTGGTCCACGAGGGGCTTGGGATAGGTGTGGCCCAGCCTGATGCCTGCGGCGGCGAGGGTATCCTGCGGGGCGGTCCACGGGTGGTGGATGAGCTTGGCCGGCAGGCGCTTCAGCTCGGGCACATAGGTGCGCACATAGGTGCCCTCGGGATCAAACTTCTCGCCCTGCATCACCGGATTGAAGATGCGGAAGTAGGGCGCGGCGTCGAGGCCGGAGCCGGCCACCCATTGCCAGGACGCGGCATTGTTGGCGGCGTCCGCATCCACCAGCGTGTCCCAGAACCAGTCCTCCCCCGAGCGCCAGTCGATGAGCAGGTGCTTGGCGAGGAAGGAGGCCACCACCATCCGCACCCGGTTGTGCATCCAGCCCGTCTGCCAGAGCTGGCGCATGCCCGCGTCCACCAGCGGATAGCCGGTGAGGCCGCGCCGCCACGCCTTCAATTCGCCGGAGCACTCCCGCCAGGGGAAGGCGTCGAAGCTGGGCTGGATATTGCGCCGGGCGATGTCCGGCTCCTCGGCGAGGAGATGGTAGGAAAACTCCCGCCAGTAGAGTTCGGCCTCGAACTTGGCCGCGTCGCTGGCGGGCACATCGCCCGCGTCCACCGCGTGGCGGACGGCGAAGAGGATTTGCCGCGGGGATATCTCGCCGAACCGCAGGTGCGGCGAGAGCCGGGAGACGTGATCGAGGTCCGGCCGGTCGCGGCCGACGGCGTAGCCCTTCAGGCCCTCGGCGATAAAGGCCGACAGGCGCGCGCGCGCTGCCGCCTCCCCGACACTCCAGTCGGCCCGCAGGCCGCCGGCCCAGTCGGGCTTTTCCGGCTCCAGCGCGAAGCTCTCCAGCGTGTCGCCATCCGGCGCACGGGTGACGCCCTTGAGGCGCTTCGGGGCGGGAAGGGGCGGGGAGAGATCGCGCTCGCGCAGGGCCGCGCGATGGAAAGAGGAGAAGGTGCGCGGCATGCGCCCCGATCCGCCCAGCACCGTTCCGGGTGGATGCAGCAGGTGGGCGCAGAAGCGCAGCACGCGGCGATCCTCGGCGTTGAGCCGGGCGGTGATGGCGCGGTCCAGCTTGCCCTCGGCCTCGCCCGCCCGGTCGTTGAAGGCGACGGTGGCGGCGCCCAGCGCGGCCGCCACCTCCGGCACGATGCGGGTGGCCGGCCCCTGCCGCAGGATCAGGGGAATGCCATGATGGGAGAGGTCGGCCCTGAGCGCCCGCAGGGATTGGGCGAGCCACCAGCGGGCGGCGCCGCCGAGCGGGCGGATGTGCGGGCTGTCCTCATCCAGGACATAGAGCGCAGCGATGGGCGCGCCGGCCTCGGCGAGGGCGTTCAGCGCCGGGTTATCGGCGAGGCGCAGATCGTCGCGGAACCACAGGAGGGATGGAGCGGCTGTCATGACGCACCTTCCTACGCGGACGGGACCCGGGAGGTTCACTCCCTTTTCCCGTCCGGCGCAAGTGGCGTGCGACGTGCGGCGCGTCAGGCCCTCAGTGGTCCATGTTCACGTCGCGGGTTTCCTTGCCGATGAGCAGGGCTGTGAGCGTGAGCAGCGCCATGACCGAGAGATAGACGCCAACCCAGAACGGGCTGCCGCCGCCATAGCTCCACAGCGCCACCGCGATGAACGGGGCCACCGCCGCGCCGAGGATGGACGAGACATTGTAGGAAATGCCCGAGCCCGTGTAGCGCACGTTGGCCGGGAACAGCTCCGGCAGCAGCGCGCCCATGGGGCCGAAGGTGAGGCCCATCAGCGTGAAGCCGATGATGAGCCACGCCATCACGCCCACCGGGCCGGCGGAGAGGATCGGCACCCACAAAAGGCCGAACAGCACGATGGCGGCGGTGATGCCGATCAGCGTGCGGCGGCGGCCCCAGCGGTCGGCCCAGGGGCCGGACACCAAGGTGAAGATGCCGAAGAACACCACGCCGCCGATCATCATCAGCACGAAGGTGCGGTAGTCATAGCCGAGCCCCGGCACCGCCGCCGTGGTCGGGGCTCGGCCGTAGCTGAGCGAGAAGGTGGTCATCAGGTAGAACAGCACGTAGGTCGCGAGCATGTAGAAGGTGCCGAGGATCAGCTCGCGCCAGTGGGTCTTGAACGCTGCGGCCAGCGGCAGCTTCTGGATGCGGCCGTGCTCGAGCGCCTTGGCGAAGGCCGGGCTCTCCACCAGCGACATGCGCACCCACAGGCCCACGATCACCATCACCGCCGAGAACAGGAAGGGCAGGCGCCAACCCCAGGACAGGAAGGCGTCGGACGGGCGGGAGGGATCGCTCGACGGCATGAGCGCCGCGATGGCGAGGAACAGGCCGTTGGCGATGATGAAGCCGATGGGGGCGCCGAGCTGGGGGAAGGTGCCGTAGACGGCGCGCTTGCCGGCCGGCGCATTCTCGGTGGCGACCAGAGCCGCGCCGCTCCACTCGCCACCCAGCGCGAAGCCCTGGGCGAGGCGCAGGATGACCAGCAGCAGGGGCGCGAACCATCCGGCCGTCTGGAAGGTGGGCAGCAGGCCGATGAGGAAGGTGGCGATGCCCATGGTGAGCAGCGCGCCCACCAGCGTGATCTTGCGGCCCTTCTTGTCGCCGAGGTGGCCGAAGAAGATGGCGCCCAGCGGACGCGCCACCATGGCCGCGCCGAAGATGGCGAACGAGGCAAGGAGCGCCGTCGTGTCATTGCCGGCCGGGAAGAACAGGTGCGGAAACACCAGCACCGCCGCCGTGGCGTAGACGTAGAAGTCGTAGAACTCGATGGTGGTGCCGATCAGGCTCGCGAGGATGACGCGGGAGCGGGGATTGGCTGCTGGCGCCGCGTCTGCGGCGAAGGTCGTGGACATGCCGGTACTTTCCAACTGCGCCCCGTAAAGGCCGGGAGCCGTTGGCGGCGGCTGAAGGGTCCGGCAATTTTCTGTCGCGACGGCAGGGGGCAGAGAAGGCCGGCGCGCAGGCTGTTTGCGGGTTCTGATAGTTTATTGCGTCCACCTTCGCCAGTGCTGGCGTCCTGAGCCGGCGAGAGGCCGCCCTGCGGGCAGCGCATGGCGGATCGGCGCCGATCGTCCCCATCCCCGACCGCAAGCTGTGGATGACGGTGATGACTTCTCCGCTCCCGCCACCGGGCTCGCGTCTGTCACGGGCACGTGAAAATCGAGCCGGCGCAAGGCTCGTTAGGAATTTGATAACCTGCGGGTAGGCACCATATATAGTAGGAAGAGGGGTTGGATGGCCCCAATTGGTGGCAAAGAGGGGTTTGACCGGCAGGCCAGACTCGCACTAGCGTTCGGTCCTCGGCAGCCGGCATCCCACGGGTACGTATCGGTGAATGCTGGCGGGCCTCCCGGAACCCGCGAATTTCCAACCCGCCTGGCGCGGCGCGCTGCGCCATGCCCGTCGGTTTGTCACGTCCGCCATATTCGTCCTGTAGAATGATCGGCCCGAGCGGGGCCGAGCCGAAGGAGCACCGGTCATGCGCGTCGAACGCCGCTACACGCAAGAGGGTCGTTCCCCTTACGCGGACATTCCGTTCCGCGAGACCGTGAGCGAGATCCGCAACCCCGACGGCTCCGTGGTCTTCCGCCAGGAGGGCATCGAGGTGCCTGCGCAGTTCTCGCAGGTCGCGTCCGATATCCTCGCCCAGAAATATTTCCGCAAGGCCGGTGTGCCCGCGCGCCTGAAGAAGGTGGAGGAGAATTCCATCCCCTCCTTCCTGTGGCGTTCCGTGGCCGACCACGAGGCGCTTGCCGGCCTGCCCGAGAAGGAGCGCCTTGTCGGCGAGACCTCGGCCAAGCAGGTGTTCGATCGTCTGGCCGGCACCTGGACCTACTGGGGCTGGAAGGGTGGCTATTTCGACAGCGAGGCCGACGCGCAGGCCTTCTTTGACGAGCATTGCTACATGCTCGCCATGCAGATGGCCGCGCCCAACTCGCCGCAGTGGTTCAACACCGGCCTGTTCTGGGCCTACGGCATCGATGGGCCGGGGCAGGGCCACTATTATGTGGACTACCAGACCGGCGAGCTGACGGCCTCCACCTCGGCCTATGAGCATCCCCAGCCGCACGCCTGCTTCATCCAGTCCGTCAGTGACGATCTGGTGAGCGACGGCGGCATCATGGACCTGTGGGTGCGCGAGGCGCGCCTGTTCAAGTACGGCTCCGGCACCGGCTCCAACTTCTCCGCGCTGCGCGGCGAGGGCGAGAAGCTGTCCGGCGGAGGCCGCTCGTCCGGCCTCATGAGCTTCCTCAAGATCGGCGACCGCGCGGCGGGCGCCATCAAGTCCGGCGGCACCACCCGCCGCGCCGCCAAGATGGTGGTGGTCGATGCCGACCATCCGGATATCGAGGCCTATGTGGACTGGAAGGTGATCGAGGAGCAGAAGGTCGCCTCCCTCGTCACCGGCTCCAAGCTCAATGCCAAGCACCTCAAGGCCGTGCTCAAGGCCTGCGTGAACTGCGAAGGCAATGGTGACGACTGCTTCGACCCGGAGAAGAACCCGGCTCTCAAGCGCGAGATCAAGGCCGCCCGCAAAGCGGCGGTGGCTGACGCTGCCATCCGCCGGGTGATCCAGTATGCCCGCCAGGGCTACAAGGACATCGATGTCGCCATCTACGACACCGATTGGGATGGCGAGGCGTACATCACCGTCGCCGGCCAGAACTCCAACAATTCCGTCCGTGTCACCGACGACTTCCTGCGCGCTGTCGAGGCCGACGAGGACTGGAAGCTCATCCGCCGCACCGACGGCAAGGTGGCGAAGACCATCAAGGCCCGCGAGCTGTGGGAGAAGATCGGCTCGGCCGCGTGGCACTGCGCCGACCCCGGCATCCAGTTCCACACCGCGGTGAACGACTGGCACACCTGCCCGGCGGCCGGCGAGATCCGCGCCTCCAACCCGTGCTCGGAATACATGTTCCTCGACGACACGGCCTGCAACCTCGCCTCGCTGAACCTGCTGCAGTTCCGCGATGCTGAGAAGCGGTTCGACGTCGAAAGCTACGAGCACGCCGTGCGGCTGTGGACCGTGGTGCTGGAAATCTCCGTGCTGATGGCGCAGTTCCCCTCGCGCCGCATTGCCGAGCTTTCCTACGAATACCGCACGCTGGGCCTCGGCTATGCCAATATCGGCGGCCTGCTCATGTCGAGCGGCATTCCCTATGACTCGCCCCAGGGCCGTGCCATCTGCGGTGCGCTCTCCGCCATCATGACCGGCGTCTGCTACGCCACCTCCGCCGAGATGGCGAAGGAGCTGGGCACGTTCGCGGCCTATTCGGCCAATGCCCAGTCCATGCTGCGGGTGATCCGCAACCATCGCCGCGCCGCCCATGGCATCGCCGAGGGCTATGAGGGCCTCTCCATCGCCCCGGTGCCGCTCGATCACCTCTCCTGCCCGGATACCCGCCTCGTCGCCCATGCCACCGCGGCCTGGGACAAGGCGCTGGAGCTGGGCGAGAAGCACGGCTACCGCAACGCCCAGGTCTCGGTGATCGCCCCCACCGGCACCATCGGCCTGGTGATGGACTGCGACACCACCGGCATCGAGCCCGACTTCGCGCTGGTGAAGTTCAAGAAGCTGGCCGGCGGCGGCTACTTCAAGATCATCAACCGCGCCGTGCCCGAGGCGCTGCGCACCCTCGGCTACAAGGAAGCCGAGATCGCCGAGATCGAGGCCTATGCGGTGGGCCACGGCTCGCTCGCCAACGCGCCGGCCATCAACCACGGCTCGCTGCGCGCCAAGGGCTTCGACGACGCGGCCATCGCCAAGGCCGAGGCCGCGGTGAAGACCGCGTTCGACATCAAGTTCGCCTTCAACCGCTGGACGTTCGGCGAGGAATTCCTCGCCAACAGCCTGAAGGTGCCGGCGGCCCAGCTTGCCGACCCGAAGTTCGACCTGCTCGCCTTCCTCGGCTTCTCCAAGGCCGATATCGACGCCGCCAACGTGCATGTCTGCGGGGCGATGACGTTGGAGGGCGCGCCCTTCCTGAAGGCCCAGCACCTGCCGGTGTTCGACTGCGCCTCCCCGTGCGGCCGCATCGGCAAGCGCTACCTCTCGGTGGAGAGCCACATCCGCATGATGGCGGCGGCGCAGCCCTTCATCACGGGTGCCATCTCCAAGACCATCAACATGCCCAACGACGCCAGCGTCGAGGATTGCAAGGCGGCCTACCTGCTGTCCTGGCGCCTCGCGCTGAAGGCGAACGCGCTCTATCGCGACGGCTCCAAGCTCTCCCAGCCCCTCAACGCCCAGCTGGTGGCGGACGAGGAGGACGAGGACGACGCGCTGGAAGCTGTGCTCGCCCAGCCCAACGCGGCCCGCACCGCGTCGGTCACCGAGAAGATCGTCGAGCGGGTGGTGGAGCGCATCGTCGAGCACCGCGTGCGCGAGCGGGAGAAGATGCCCGACCGCCGCAAGGGCTACACCCAGAAGGCGGTGGTGGGCGGCCACAAGGTCTATCTGCGCACCGGCGAATATGATGACGGCCGCCTCGGCGAGATCTTCATCGACATGCACAAGGAGGGCGCGGCGCTCCGCTCGCTCCTCAACAATTTCGCCATCGCCATCTCGCTCGGCCTCCAGTACGGCGTGCCGCTCGATGAGTATGTGGACGCCTTCACCTTCACCCGCTTCGAGCCCGCCGGCCCGGTGCAGGGCAACGACACCATCAAGTACGCCACGTCCATGCTCGACTACGTGTTCCGCGAGCTGGCGGTGAGCTATCTCGGCCGCAACGATCTCGGCCACGTGGACCTCTCCGAGACCGGCTTCGACGCCCTCGGCAAGGGCGTGGATGAAGGCAAGGCGCCGACCAATCCGTCGGCCCGCATCGTCTCCAAGGGTCTCGTGCGCGGCAAGACGGTGAACCTGCTGGTGTCCCAGCCGGTGGCCCCCGAGCCGCGCTCGGGCACCGACAACGTGACCATGCTTCGTGCGACCACCGTCGGCGCGACCGCGCTGAAGGCCGACACCGCCGAACTCGCCGAGGCCTCGCCCGAGGTGGAGCACCTGGAAGCGGCGGTGGAGAGCCTGATGGAGAAGTCGCTCCCCTGGTCCGCCACCGCCCGCAAGGCCGAAGCCCGCGCCGAGGCCAAGGCCAAGGGCTATGAGGGCGAAGCCTGCCCCGAGTGCATGAACTTCACCATGGTGCGCAACGGCACCTGCCTGAAGTGCGACACCTGCGGCGGGACGACCGGCTGTAGCTGACTTTCTACCGCCCCGAGTCCAACTCGGGGCGGTTTCAATTTAAAAGAACAAAACGAGATACAACTATGACAAGAAAAAAGCGCTGGAGCGTATGCTCCAGCGCTTCTACCCACGAAGTTGTGCCGTGGCACTTGTGGGGGCGAACGCAACGCCGAAGCATTACGTCTTCCTAGCAATAAGACCGTATTGATTTTGGGGTTGTTCGTCCAGCGGAAACCATGGTCCATTATCCAATGGTGATAACATGGCTAAGAATGAGACTACTTCGAAGTCGGTCGCTTCCAAGGCTTCGCAGATCCTTCGTGATCCGAAATCGACGAAGGCTGAAAAGTCGGTTGCGGCTTCCGCTCTGACGCAGACACCCAATAAGAAAGGCAAGTGAGGGGAGTAAGCCTTAAGCTTCTCTTGTTCCATGCCTCAACAATGCGAGTGCCCGCGATTTGCCGGGCATTCGCTCTCACTTGGTGCCTGTTGCGGCTCAAGTGTCTCTAATTTTGTGGGAAAACTTAGTCGTTTTCGGACTCAAGAACGCCGGAAATTTGGTTGTCGCCGTTCTGATACGCCCTACGAGGGCGTCCACGCCCGAGCGTAAGGCAAGAGGACGCGGGCAGACGGAGGCGGGGCAGCCCTCCGTCCCCGGACAAGGCCTGATCAGGCGGCGTTCTTGATGGCGAGGCCGTCCTCGTAGGACACTTCCTTGTAGTGCGCGACTTCCGCATATTTCAGCCCCACGTCGGCGAGGGCGTCGAGCTTGGCGGCTGTGTCGAACTTCTTGAGCTTCACCTTGTCCACGTAGAAGGTGTCGATCAGCTCGTTGTAGACCGAGGTCTCGTCGAGGAAGATGGCGAAGATCTTGACGTCGCCGAAGCGGATCAGCAGGCGATTGCCCTGGGGTAGGTCCGAGATATAGACGAAATACTTGCCGTCACCGTCCAGCGCGGCGCCGAGCGTTTCCACCAGCTTGGGCAGGTTCTCGTAGCTGGTGATGGAGCCGGCGAGGAAGCCGATGGCGGGCTTGCCGTCTTCCGCCACCGAGAACACCTCCTTCAGCACCGTCTCCGGCCCGTCATAGGCAATCTCGCCGCGGAAGCCGAAGCGGCCGGCGACGTGGGTGTCGGCATTCAGGGTCGGCTTCAGCAGGCGGCCCTCGGTGCTCAGCTTGGCAAAAGGCGTGTCAGCAACAGCGGTCATGGGAAAGTCCTTGGGTGAGGTCGTTATGGGCGTGCCCCAAAAGGCGTGCCGTGGAGACCCTCGTGTGCGCCGGCCGTGGATGGCCGGACCGGGCACGAGGCCCCGGTCTGCCGTGCCCTTCGGACACGACCTCTTGTCCAGCGGAGGCGTGAGCCTCAATCGCCGGTAATCAATACCTCGGGCATCTCGTTGGGGTCCTCCACGTCCAGACCGTCCTCCTCGGCGAGGGGGACGTTGACGAGGCAGACGTCGCCGTCATCCACGACGATCTCGATGGGGGTGAGAGACTTGCCCTTGCAGGGGCCGATGAAGCAGACGCCGGTGTCGGGGTCGAACTTCGCCTGGTGTCGCCCGCAGGCGAGGAAATTGGCTTCGCGGTCCAGGAACTCGCCGGGATAGGCATCGAGCCGCTTGCCCTCGTGCGGGCAGACATTCTCGTAGCCGTGGAAGCTGTTGCCGCGGCGGGCGATGAAGATCGGCCACGCCTTCTTGTTGCCGTCCGCGTCGAGCCGCGCGAGCACGAAGCCGCGGGCGTCGCCATCCTGAATCTCGTAGGTGGCGCAGATGGCGAAGAGTTCGGTCATCACAACAGCTTTCCCAGGCCCGGACGGGGCGGGAAAGCTGAAGCAAAAACGGGGCCGCTGCTCAGGCCGCCCCAATTGTCGCGTCTCCGACATTACCCGTCGGAGGGCGGAATGGCCGGTGGCCGGACTGATTTCCCCGGGGATCAGTCCACGTCGTCGACGCTCTCCGGCCCGCCGCCATAGGCGCGCTGGGCGAGGGCGGCCTGCATGAAGGGATCGAGATCGCCGTCCAGCACCTCCTGCGGCGTGCCGGAGGTGACGCCGGTGCGCAGGTCCTTCACCAGCTGATAGGGCTGGAGCACGTAGGAGCGGATCTGGTGGCCCCAGCCGATGTCGGTCTTTGCCGCCTGCTCGGCCATGGCCTCCGCCTCGCGCTTCTTCAGCTCGAGGTCGTAGAGCTTGGCGCGCAGCATGTTCCAGGCGGTGGCGCGGTTCTTGTGCTGGGAGCGGTCGCCCTCGCTCACCACGGCGATGCCGGTGGGGATATGGGTGAGGCGCACCGCCGATTCCGTCTTGTTCACATGCTGGCCGCCGGCGCCGCCCGAGCGCATGGTGTCCACCCGCACGTCGGCTTCCTTGATGTCCACCACGATGCGGTCGTCCACCACGGGATAGACATCCACCGACGCGAACGACGTCTGCCGCCGCGCATTGGAATCGAACGGGGAAATGCGCACCAGGCGGTGGACGCCGGCCTCGGTCTTCAGCCAGCCATAGGCATTGTGGCCCTTCACCTGGATGGTGGCGGACTTCAGCCCGGCCTGCTCGCCCTGGCTCTCGTCCATCAGCTCCACCTTGAAGCCGTGGCGTTCGCACCAGCGGCGGTACATGCGCAGGAGCATCTCCGCCCAGTCCTGGCTGTCGGTGCCGCCGGCACCGGCATGGACTTCAAGGTAGCTGTCGTTGGAATCGGCCTCGCCGGACAGAAGGGCCTCCAGCTCGCGCCGCGCGAGTTCCGCCTTCAGCCCGTCGAGGGATGCTGCGGCCTCGGAGATCACGCCCTCGTCGCCTTCCGACTCGCCGAGATCGATCAGCTCGATATTGTCGGCAAGGTCGCGCTCCACCCGGTCGATGGCGCCGAGACCGTCCTCCAGGCTGGTGCGCTCCTGCATCAGCTTCTGCGCCCGCTCGGGATCGTCCCAGAGCTTGGGATCTTCAACGATGGCGTTGAGTTCGGCCAGGCGCCGGCGCGAGCGGTCCACGTCGAGGTGGGACCGCAACAGGTCGAGGGAGGCTTTGATCTCGTCGACTTTTGCGGCGAGTTCCGCGCGCATGGCTCATCTTTCTCCGGCTGAGGGCCGCGGAAAATAGCGGCGGGGCGCGCGGGTGTAAACGCCGGGCCGGCGGGGAAGGGGATCAGGCGGAGAAATGGCTCACCGGGCTCGCTGCGTGGCGAGCCAGGGGCCGACGTCCGCGGCTTCGATGGGACGGGCGAAAAGGAAGCCCTGCGCCGCGTGGCAACCGAGGAATCGCAGGAGATCGGCCTGCGCCTGCGTCTCCACGCCCTCCGCCACCACCGTCATGCCGAGGCTGTGGCCGATGCGGATCACCGCCGTGGCCAGCGCCTGGGCATTCTGGTCCTGCTCGATGGAGAGCATGAAGGAGCGGTCGATCTTCAGCTCGGCGATGGGGAGGCGCGAGAGGGCGCTGAGGCTGGAATAGCCGGTGCCGAAATCGTCCATGGCGATGCGCACGCCGAGCGCCTCGATGGCCCGCGCCGTGGCGAAGGAGTTCGGGTGCTGGTCCATCATCACCCGTTCGGTGATCTCGACCCTGAGGTCCGACGGCTTCAGGTCGTACTCGCGCAGCGCCCCGGAGATGAAGCCGACGATATCGCCGCCGCGAAAGCTGAGCGGCGAGAGGTTCACCGAGACGTGCGGGACGTCCACGCCCTCCGCGCGCCAGGCGGCGATACGCTGGCAGGCCGTTTCCACCGCCCATTCGTCGATGCTCTCGATGAGGCCATATTCCTCGGCGAGCGGAATGAAGCGGGTGGCGGGGACATCGCCGTAGATCGGATCCGTCCAGCGCGAGAGCGCCTCGACGCCATGGAGCGCGCCGGACGCAAGCAGCACCTGCGGCTGGTAGACGAGGCGCAGGGCGCGGTTCTGGATCGCCTCGCGCAGCGCCACCGAAAGCACGAGCCGGTCCAGCACCCGCCGGTTCAGTTCCTCGGTGAAGAAGTGGAACTTGCCGCGCCCCTTGCGCTTGGCCTCATGCACGGCGGTATCAGCGTGCTTGAGCAGTGTTTCCGCATCGGCTCCGTGCTCGGGAAAGAGCGCGATGCCGACCGACGCGGACATGGTGAGGTGGAGCGCCTGCGCGGTGATGGGCGCCGCCACATATTCCAGCAGCCGCCGGGCGATGCGGGCCGCCTCCTCCGCGGTGCAGTCGTGCACGATGATGAGGAACTCGTCGCCGCCGGTCCGTCCGACCACGTCGCCGGTGCGAAGCTGCGCCTTGAGCCGGCGCGACACCTCCACCAGGAGCTCGTCGCCGGTGGAATGGCCGAGCGTCTCGTTCACATCCTTGAAGTGGTCGATGTCGAGGTAGAGCACGGCGAGCGGCTGCTCCAGCGTGCGGGCCTCCACCAGCAATTCCTCAAGGATCGCGTGCAACTGGCGCCGGTTGGCGAGGCCGGTCAGCGTGTCCACGTTGGCCAGCATCTCGATGCGCTTCTTGGCCTCGAAGCGCTCCAGCGCCAGCGCGCAGAGATCGGAGCAGGCGGCGACAACGTTCTCAAGCCACGGCGTCGGGCCGCGCGCGGTCTTGAAATAGAAGGCGAAGGTGGCCGCCACCTTGCCGCCGCGCAGCTTCACCGGGATGGACCAGCAGCCGGTGATGCCGGGCGGGACGGGCAGGTCCTGGAAGTCCTCCCAGAGGGGACTGGTGGCGATATCCTCCACCAGCACCGGCACCCCGCGGAAGGCGGCCGTGCCGCAGCTGCCGCTCCTGGGGCCGATGGCGATCCCCTCCACCGCAGCGGAAAACTCCGCCGGAAGGCTCGGGGCGGCGAGCACGGTGAGGCGCTCGTCCGCGGTGACGCCGAGGATGGAGCAGAGCGCGTCGGGCGCGAGGCCCTGCACCTTGCGGCACAGGATGTCCATGATGTCGGCCATGGGCGCATCGGCGGCCAGCGCGCCGAGCACCTGGCGCTGCAAGTCTTCCACGAGCCGGGTGTGGGTGATGTCGGCTATGACGGCGACCACCTGCTCCAGTTCGCCCGTCTGGCGGTCCATGACCGGAGTGACGTTTGCCGACACCCAGACCTCCATTCCGGATTTGCCCTTGAGCGAGACATCCTCCGCAAGGGAGATGCGCCGTTCCATGGCGTCTTTGATGTGCTCGGCGAAGCTGCCGTTTCCGAGCCGTCCGCAGAACAGCTCGGCCAAGGTGAGGCCGGTTGGCCCTTCAATACCGGCGTCCAGCATGTCATGGAACGCGGAGTTGGCGTAGATCACCTTGCCGTGCGCGTCGGCGACGAGGACGCCCCGGTCGGTCTTTTCGGCGACCGCGGCCAGGATTCCGAGGCTCATTTGCGGCGCCACGGGGCTCAGCGCGGGGCGCACGAAGGCGATGTAATAGGTCTCGCGCTTGTGCTGGGCGCGGGTCACGGAGACGACGCCCTCCAGGAGCGAGCCATCGTTACGCACGATGGAGAGGGGAAGTTCACCCCCGCGTTCCTCGCTTGCGCCGGGGATGAGTTCGCCCACGTCGCGCCCGATCGCCTCGGCCTGACTCAATCCCCACAGGCGTTCGGCCGCCGTGTTGATGAAGGTGACGAGGTTGTTCGTGTCGAAGAAGACAACGGCCTCGCGGCCTTGGGCGCGGGCAGCTGCTGGGCGATCCGCCATTTTCCCGTCCATGGCTGAAGCTCCCGGCCGTGGGCCCCAAGCGTCAAGAGGACGCCATCGGGCCGTCCGCCCGCAACATCTTCAGCTTACCCAGTGGCATGCGTGACTAGCTTACCTATCTCTGGGCGCTTGTACAGGAACGGTACAAGAATGAGGTTAATCTGCGTCAAAATCCGGGCTCGCAGCGGCGTCCCGGGACGCGGCCGCCATGGCACCGTATCCGCCGAGAAGCCTTGTGGATACGGCCCCGCAGGACCGTCATCGCCGGCGTTGCAGCATACTGACGCACGGCCACGCTCAAGCGCCGGCCTATGGCTCCGCCGCCGCCGGGAGGGAGGGGGCAGCAGAGCACCGGGAGCAGGGAGCGAGCCTCAGTAGAGGCCGCCGGTGCCGCTTCGGGCAACCGGGGTGACGGGCTCGGGATTGGACCCGTCGGTGCCGGCATAGCCAGCCACCGAATAGCCGTCCGGCGGGGCGGTGCCCGGCTTGAAGGCTTCGAGGATGGCATTGCCGTCGCCCGCGCTGGTGCGCTGTCCGCTCTTGCGGTCGATGCGAACCAGCTTGATGCCGGCAGGCACCCGGAACGGGATGGCCGGACGATCGGCGATGGCCACCTTCATGAAGTCGCGCGCGATGGGCGCGGAGAGGAGGCCGCCGGTGGAGCCCTTGCCCATGGGCCTGGGCTTGTCGTAGCCGAGATAGATGCCGACCACGATTTCCGGCGTGAAGCCGATGAACCAGGCGTCCTTCTCGTCGTTGGTCGTGCCGGTCTTGCCGGCGATGGGCTTGCCCAGTTCCTTGAGCGCCGTGCCCGTGCCGCGCTGCACCACGCCCTCCATCATGGAGGTGATCTGGTAGGCGGTCATGGGATCGAGCACCACCGGGCGCCGGTCGATCAGCGACGGCTCGGGCTGGTTCTCCCACTTGGTCGCCTCGCAGCCGCGGCACTCGCGCTCGTCGTGGCGATAGATGGTGTGGCCATAGCGGTCCTGGATGCGGTCGATCAGCGACGGCGTCACCTTGCGGCCGCCGTTGGCGATCATGGCGTAGGCACCGGTCATGCGCATCAGCGTGGTCTCGCCGGAGCCGAGCGCCATGGCGAGGTAGGGCGGCATGTCGTCATAGATGCCGAAGCGCTTGGCGTATTCGGCGATGATGGGCATGCCCACGTCGTTGGCGAGGCGCACCGTCATCACGTTGCGCGACTGCTCAAGGCCGAAGCGCAGCGTCTGCGGGCCGTAATATTTCTTGGAGTAGTTCTCCGGCCGCCAGGTTTCCTGGCCCTGCTGCTCAAGCTCGAACGGGGCGTCGATGACGATGGTCGACGGCGTGTAGCCGTTGTCCAGGGCAGCCGAGTAGACGATGGGCTTGAACGAGGAGCCCGGCTGCCGCATGGCCTGGGTGGCGCGGTTGAACTGGCTCTCGTCGTAGGAGAAGCCACCGGAAAGGGCCAGCACGCGGCCGGTGGTGGGCTCCATCACCACCATGGCGCCCTCGACGCCGGGCGGCTGGCGCAGGCGCCACTGTCCACCGGCGCCGCCGAGCGGCTCCACATAGACCACGTCTCCGGGCTTCAGCACCTGGCTGATGGGCTTGCGCGTCCACTTGGCGCCCTCGGCCGGGATCAGGCCCACCTCGCGCTCGATGGAGCGCTGGCCGGACTTGGTCCGCGACGGCTGGAGACCAATGCGGGCATTGTCCTTGCTCACGTCGAGCACGATGGCGAGGCGCCAGGGAATGTCGGTCCATTCCCTGATTTCGCCCAACTTCACGCCCCAGTCGTCGCCGGGCACGAGCTCGATGTGGGTAACGGGCTTGCGCCAGCCGCGCTCCTCGTCGTAGCGCACCATGCCGTCGGTGAGAGTCTTCTTCGCCAGCACCTGCAGCTTGGGATCGAGCGGCGTGCGCACGGAGAGGCCGCCTTCGTAGAGCTTGCGCTCGCCGTAGCGCTCATAGATCTGCCGACGCACCTCTTCCGCGTAATATTCCGCGGCGAAGATCTGAGCGCCCGTGGCACGGGGCGTGACCTCCAGCGGGGCCTTCTTGGCTGCCTCGCCCTCCTGCGGGGAGACGAAGCCGTTCTCCACCATGCGATCGATCACCCAGTTGCGGCGGTCGGTGGCGCGGCTGCGCTCGCGGAAGGGGTTGTAGTTGGACGGCGCCTTCGGCAGGGCGGCGAGATAGGCCGCCTCCTGCACGTTCAGCTCGTCCACCGACTTGTCGAAATAGACCAGCGCCGCCGCGGCGATGCCGTAGGCGCCCATGCCGAGATAGATCTCGTTCAGGTACAGCTCGAGGATGCGGTCCTTGGAATAGGCCCGCTCGATGCGCAGGGCGAGGAGGGCCTCCTTGATCTTTCGGTCGAGGCTGCGCTCGTTGGTGAGCAGGAAGTTCTTGGCCACCTGCTGGGTGATGGTGGAGGCGCCCTGGGCGCGGACGTTCTTGCCGTAATTCTGCGCGGCGGTCAGGGCCGCACGGAAGATGCCGGTGGGATCGATGCCCCCGTGCTCATAGAAATTCTTGTCCTCGGCCGAGAGGAACGCCTCGATCACGAGGCGCGGCACGGACTGGATGGGAATATAGAGGCGCCGCTGCTTGGCATATTCCGCCACCAGCGCGCCGTCCGCCGCATGGACGCGCGTCATGACAGGCGGCTCGTAATTCTGCAACTGGGAGTAGTCGGGCAGGTCCTGGGAATATTTCCAGACCAGATAGGTTGCTCCCGCCGCGCCTGCCAGCAGCACCAGCGTCGCGAGCGCGAACAGGAAACCCAGGAACCTCAAAATCACCCGCATCTCGCAGCTTCCTCCCGCCGCAACCCGAGGGACGCCCTAAGCCGGGCACTGACCGCACGCCGTCCGCGCCGACCACCAACGACAGCCAACCCCGTCATGGCCGCGATCTGCCTGAGCGCGACTTGCCATAACCCGACTTGGCGTCGATGCGAAGCGACTACATTGGGAAACGCGAAGTCCCAAGGCAACCGCTCACCACACCCGCTCAGACCTTGACGCTCCGTCACGGTAAAGGGGTCTGCACGGACCCCCACCGCATCCGCCCTCATGGACTCGCACGGCCACCGCTATGGGGGCGAAACGTGGCCTCTTCGCGACGGAAGGGTGCTGAGGGACGCAAGGCTCCCTCCGAACCGGACACCCGACATGAAAAGGGCCTCCCGGAGGAGGCCCTTTCACATTCAGGACAAGTCAGGCCGGATGGCCGTCAGCCGCCGAACAGCTTGCGCTGCCACCAGCCCGAGCGGGGCTTGGCGGGCGGCGAGGTCTCTTCGGCCGGCGCGGCGGGCGTCTCGGGCGCCGGGGCAGGCTCGGCAGCGTGAGCGGGCGTTTCCGCCTCGGAAGCTGCCACCTCAGGGGCAGGCTCGACGGCCGGCTCAGAAGGGGCTTCCGCTGCAACGGGCGCGGCCGGAGTGGCGATGCCGCCCTCGGACAGGATCACCGGCGCCTTCTCGCGGATGGTGGAGCGACGACGGCGGGGCGCCGCCTCGGCACTCTCCGCCACCGGCTCGGGTGCAGGGACCGGCGTGGCGGGGACTTCGGCGACAGGCTCGGCCCGGGCTTCTGCAGGAGCTTCGGCAAAGGTGGACGCGGTGACGGGGGCTGCCGCGACCTCAGACTCTGCAGCCACCGGCTGCTCGTCGTCGGTCTCATCGGAGCCATCGCTCTCGCCGTCAGCGCTTCCCGGAGCGTCATCGTCGCGCTCGCGGCGGTTGCGGCGTCCGCCCCGGCGACCGCGGCGACGGCGACGGCGGTCTCCGTTCTCGTCGTCGGAACGCTCGCCATCGGCGCGGTCGTCCTCGCCGCGCTCCTCGTCGTCACGCTCGTCATCCTCGCGGGCGCTGTCGTCGCGCGGGCCATCGGCGGCATGATCCTGGGCCTCGGCACCTTCGGCGGAGGTGTCATCCTCCTCCTCGCCCTCGGCTCCCTCGGCGCTCTCGCGGCCTTCCTCGCGATCGCCCCGCCGCCGGCGGCGACGGCGACGGCGCTTGCGGCCGGCTTCGTCGGAGCGCTCGCCATTGCCTTCGGACGCCTCGGCCTCGGCCTCGGCTTCAATCTCGGCTTCCTCGACGATCTCCTCCTCGTCCTCCTCGACGAAATCCTCGTCGGGCAGGATGGAGTCGGGCTGCACCACGGTGCTCGGCCGCGGGGCGGCGGGCGCGGGGGCGGCCAGATCACCCTTCTCGATGATGAAGGGCTGGTGACCGGTGACGCTCTCGTCCGCCGCGACGGAGAGGGTGACGCTGAAGCGCTCCTCCAGCTCGCGCAGATGAGCGCGCTTCTGGTTCAGAACGTAGAGCGCCACCTCGGTGCGGGTGCGGGCGACGAGATTGTGGGTCTGCGAGCGCAGCAGCTGCTCTTCCAGCGCGCGCAGCAGCTGGAGCGAGACGGAGGCCGCCGAGCGCACGTGCCCGGTGCCGCCGCAGTGCGGGCACACCTCGATGGAGCTTTCCAGCACGCCGGTGCGGATGCGCTGGCGCGACATCTCCAGCAGGCCGAAGTGCGAGATGCGGCCGATCTGGATGCGGGCGCGGTCGTTCTTGAGGCAATCCTTGAGCTTGCGCTCCACCGACCGGTTGTTGCGCTTCTCCTCCATGTCGATGAAATCGATCACGATGAGGCCGGCAAGGTCGCGCAGGCGCAGCTGGCGGGCGATTTCCTCGGAAGCTTCGAGGTTCGTCTTGAGGGCGGTGTCCTCGATATGGTGCTCGCGGGTCGCCCGGCCCGAGTTCACGTCGATGGAGACGAGCGCCTCGGTGGGATTGATGACGATGTAGCCGCCGCTCTTCAGCTGCACCACGGGGGAGAACATGGCATCGAGCTGCTGCTCCACCCCATAGCGGGCGAAGATGGGCTGCGGCTCGCGATAGGGCATCACCGACTTCGCGTGGCTCGGCATGAGCATGCGCATGAAGTCGCGGGCCTCGCGGAAACCTTCCTCACCGGCGACATGGATGTCGTCGATGTCCTTGTTGTAGAGGTCGCGGATGGCGCGCTTGATGAGCGAGCCTTCCTCGTAGACGAGGCTCGGCGCGGTGGAGGAGAGCGTCATCTCCCGCACCGTCTCCCACAGCCGCAGGAGATATTCGAAGTCTCGCTTGATCTCGGTCTTGGTGCGGTTGGCGCCTGCGGTGCGCAGGATGATGCCCATCCCTTCCGGCACCTCCAGATCCTGCACGACTTCCTTCAGGCGCTTCCGGTCAACGGCATTGGTGATCTTGCGGGAGATGCCGCCGCCACGGGCGGTGTTCGGCATCAGCACGGAATAGCGGCCGGCGAGGGAGAGGTAGGTGGTGAGGGCCGCGCCCTTGTTGCCGCGCTCTTCCTTGACCACCTGCACCAGCATCACCTGACGGCGACGGATGACTTCCTGAATCTTGTAGCTGCGGGCGCGGCGCTGCGGCGCGCGCTCCGGCACCTCTTCGAGGGCGTCCTCGTCGGCGCCGAGGTGCTCGATTTCCTCTTCCTCGTCGATCTGGTCGACATCGCTGTCGTCCTCGTCTTCGTCCTCGTCCTTGTCGCGCTTGCGATCATGCCGGCGGCCGCGATGGCGGCGGGAACGGGGCTGCTCCTCGTCGTCGGAGCGCTCCTCGCGCGCGGCTTCCTCAGGGGCCTTCTCTTCCGAAGCCTCGTCCGAGTCCTCTTCGTCCTCGTCCTCGTCTTCGTCCTCTTCGGCGTCGTCGTCCTCGTCGGTCTCCGACTGGGGCGCCTCATCCTCGCCGGGCGCGGAGGTAAAGGCGACCTCCTCGCGGATCACCGCTTCGCCTTCGAGGATCGGCGCGGGATCGCTCTCGCCCTCGGCGGCCTCGCGGCGACGCAGGGCCTCCTCGTCATCCGCCGCCTGCTCCTGCGGGGCGGGGAGGGGGGTGCCCAGCGGCGCGTCCATGGCAGCTTCGACCACGGCGGCAGCGGCTTCCGCGGCCTCGGCGGGCGCGACCAGCGCGCTCATCGGCTCTGCATGGTGCTCGGACGGAGCCGACACGGCCTCGGCGGGGGCCTCGGTCACGGCGTCCTGCGTGGGCGCCGTGTCTTCAGCGACTTCAAACCCATCGGCGGCAAGCGTCTCGCCGGCCTCGGGGGCCGGGTGTTCTGCCGGTTCGACGGCGGTGCTGATGCTCTGATCCGGCTGGGAGCGCCTGGCGCGGCTGCGCTCGCGGCGGCGGTCCTTGAGGTCGGCCTCGTCCTCGGCAAGGCGCGCGGCGCGCTCCTCCTCCTCGATCAGGGCGAGGCGGTCGGCGACCGGGATCTGGTAATAGTCGGGATGGATCTCGCTGAAGGCGAGGAAGCCGTGGCGGTTGCCGCCGTATTCGATGAAGGCCGCCTGGAGCGACGGCTCAACGCGCGTCACCTTGGCGAGATAGATGTTGCCCCGCAACTGCTTGCGGGATGCGGACTCATAGTCGAATTCTTCGACCCGGTTCCCGCGCACGACCACGACCCGGGTCTCCTCCGGGTGGGTCGCATCGATGAGCATCTTGTTGGCCATGGAAATCTCTCTTCACGGCGCCGGGAGCAATGCTCCGCGACGGCCGCGGCTCGACCCCTGCGGGCGCTGCCGCGACGCCGTTCTGGCGCCGGATGTGATGACGTGAGGAAGAAGGGGAGGCACAGGTACGCCCAAGCGCGTCGCTCGCACGCTCGGGGGCGGGGCACACGGAAGCGCGCTCAGCGCGCATGTCGTGCGGAAAAAATTCCATGCCCTCGGCTACCCGCTCCTCGATGAAGGGTTCAGGCCGGGGCGGAGGCGGGCGCCTCGTTCCGACCACGGTACACACTCGCCCGATTCCCCAGATCGTCCCCTCGCGGACCATCGGCAAAGCTGGCTTCGAGGCATGCCGCCCGCGCCGGTCCGGCGCTTGCCTAAAGGGTCCTCGGTGACGGGGGATCGTCCCTGAGGGTGCCGCCATCGGCAATGGGCGTTGCCTTGATCCCGGGCTATCGCATGCGCAGCGACCCGCCCGGATTCTCGACACACCCTGCGGCAGCCGCGGCAACCGGGGCCGAAGAGCCTGTTCCGGAACGCGAACTGTGTACGGTTCCCTTCTTACCCGCCCGACTTCCCGCTTGGCAAGGATCATGCGTCCTGAACCTCGCGCCGGACGGCTATAACGCTCCGTCAACGGCTCGTTTACACGCCCCGCCTTATGCCTGCCCCTCTCTTGTGGCCCGCTCCGGACGCTGCCGAATGGCAGCCCCAACGAGGGTGAGATTGCGATGATGCGACGCCGGCCCGGCCCCGCCGCCTTGTCCGTTGTCCCGCCACGGGGGCTGCGCGGCGCTGCCGCTTTCTTGTTCCTGTTCACTTTTGTGGCACTCGCCATCGGCCCCGCCCGGGCGCAGGGGGAGGGGGGCGCAGCGGCACCGGCACCGGCTTTGGCGCGGGAGGCGCGGCTCGCCGGCGACGCCAAGCGCACCCGCCTGATCGTCGACCTCGACCGTGCCCCGGCCTTCCGGGCCTTCACCCTCGCCAACCCGCCCCGGGTGATTCTCGACCTCTCCGACGTCACCTTCGCCCTGAGGCCCGATGCCAGCCAATTGCGACGGGGGCTGGTGACGGCCTACCGATTCGGCGTCTTCGCGCCGGGCAAGGCGCGCATGGTGCTGGAGGTGTCCGGACCGGTCGCCATCGACAAGGCGTTCGTGCTGGATGCGGTGGATGACCAGCCTGCCCGCCTCGTGGTGGATCTGGTGAAGGCCGATCCCGCCGCCTTCGCCCGCTCTATCGCCACCGAGGCCGAGCAGCGCACCGCGCTACCGGCTGCGCCCGTTGCCGCGCCGCCGGCCGGCGACACGCGCCCGGTCATCGTCATCGATCCCGGCCACGGCGGCATCGATTCCGGCACGTCCGGCTATTCGGCCTTTGTCGAGAAGACCATCGTGCTGGAAACAGCCCTCGCCGTGCGCGACCGCCTGGAGAAAGCGGGCGGCTACCGTGTGGTGCTGACCCGCGCCACCGACACCTTCATCCCGCTCGCCGACCGGGTGCGCATCGCCCGCGCCAACCGGGCCGACCTGTTCATCTCCATCCATGCCGATGCGCTGGCCCGGGGTGACGGCAGGGCGCGCGGCGCCAGCGTCTACACCCTGTCGGAGACCGCCAGCGACACGGAATCCGCCCATCTGGCCGACAAGGAGAACAAGGCGGACCTCATTGCCGGCGTCGATCTCTCCGACGAGACCGACGAGGTGGCGGGCATTCTGGTGGACCTCGCCCAGCGGGAGACGCGCAATTTCTCCGCCTTGTTCGCCCGCACGCTGGTCGGCAGCATGAAGGCGGCGACGCGGATGCATGGCACGCCCTTGAAATCCGCCGGCTTCCGCGTGCTGCGGGCCCACGATGTGCCCTCCGTGCTGGTGGAGCTCGGCTACATGTCGAGCCCCGACGACCTCAAGCAGCTCACCTCCGAAGCTGGCCGCGACCGCATGGCCGACGCCATCGCGGCAGGTGTCACGCAATTCTTCGCGCACAAGGGGGCGGCGGGGCATCAGGCGGTGGACGACGGCGCGCCGGCTCCCGGCCGCTAGGCGAGTGCGGCTCCGTGTGCGCGTCAGACGCGCAAGTGTGACTCGTGTCGACATGAGCCTTGCCCCGCGCCTTGGACCGAGTACCATGGGGAAGAGCGGCGTCCGGCCGAGATTCAAAACGATTTAGTTCTCGGCCGGCAACCACGCTGCATCAAGCGCAAAGCGGACAAAGACGCCGCATTCCGTGTGGGAGGAAATTGATGATCGACCGTCGCCGTGGCCTTGCGGCCGCGCTCGCCCTTGCGGCTGCCTTCACGCTCGGCGGGCCGGCCAGTGCCCAGACCAAGCTCAAGTGGGCGCATGTCTACGAGCCGTCCGAGCCCTTCCACACCGCCTCCGTCTGGGCTGCGGGCGAGATCGCCAAGCGCACCAACGGGCGCTACCAGATCGATGTCTATCCCTCCTCGCAGCTCGGCAAGGAGAGCGACATCAACCAGGGCCTGACGCTCGGCACCGTGGACATGATCATCTCCGGCTCAAGCTTCGCCGGAAAGGCCTATCCGCCCATCGGCGTGACCTATTACCCCTACACCTTCCGTGATGCGAACCACCTGCTCGCTTACGCCAAGAGCGACGTGTTCAAGGATCTCGCCAAGGGCTACGAGGACAAGACCGGCAACCATATCGTCGCCGTCACCTATTACGGCGTGCGCCAGTCCACCTCGAACAAGCCGTTCAAGACCTGCGCCGAGATGAAGGGCCTCAAGATCCGCGTGCCGGATGCCCCGGCCTATCTCGCCATGCCCAAGGCGTGCGGCGCGAACATTACCCCCATTGCCTTCGCCGAGGTCTATCTCGCCCTCCAGAACGGCACGGTGGATGCGCAGGAAAATCCGCTCACCACCATCGAGGCGAAGAAATTCTACGAGGTGCAGAAGAACATCGTGCTGACGGGCCACATCGTGGACCACCTCAACACGATCATCTCCGGCAGCCTGTGGAAGAAGCTCTCGCCCGAGGACCAGAAGATCTTCACCGAGGTCACCCAGGAGGCGGCCGCCAAGGCCACGGCCGAGGTGGCGCAGCGGGAGAAGGAACTGCTCGACATCTTCAAGCAGAAGGGCCTCACCGTCATCGAGGTGGACACGGACGACTTCCGCAACACCGTGATGAAGAACATCACCTTCGAGAGCTTCGGCTATCGCAAGGCCGACTGGGACCGCATCCAGGCCATCAAGGGCAACATGTGAGGGCTCAGGCGGGGGCGGCTGCTCCCGCCGTGGTCCCGCCGTGCGCCCTCTCCCCTTTCGGGAGAGGGCTGGGATGAGGGGGATGTTTCCGCTCGTCCCAACCGCCGAGGTCCCTGACCACTCCGGCACTGCTACCCCTCACCCCCGACCCCTCTCCCGCAAGGGGAGAGGGGAGGCGAACGGGCTGGCCGGTAGGGTCTGATTGTCGTCCGCGCTCGCGGTAGCGCTCCCTCTTCTTCCCGTTCCCTCAGCCCGGACCCCTTCATGGCCCAAGAAGTCCACACCCGCGTCACCGGCGAGGAACTCGCCCATACGTTCGAGCAGCAGGAGGAGGTGGACCTCTCCGGCTACGCTTTCGAGGACTGGATCACCCTCGCCATCTTCTGGATCATGGCGGGGCTGGTCTTCACCCAGTTCTTCACCCGCTACGTGCTGAACGACAGCTTCTCGTGGACCGAGGAGCTCGCCACCTATTGCCTCGTGGCGGTGGTGTTCATCGGCGCGGCCATGTGCGTGCGGCTGTCCCGGCACATCCAGGTGGACCTCATCTACCGCTTCATTCCGGAGCCGGCGGGGCGGGTGCTCTCGCTGTTCGTGGACCTCGTGCGCACCAGCTTCATCGCCTACGGCGTGTGGCTGATGGTGCGCTACATCGCCCTCGTCGGCGACGAGCCCATGGTGATGGTCGATGCGCCGAAGAGCGTCGTCTACCACGCGGTCCTGTTCGGCTTCGTGATGATGCTGATCCGCTCGGTCCAGGTCGCCGTCGGCAACATCCGCCGCGGCTACAGCGTGCTTGAACGCCCCGAGGCGTTCGAAGGCACCTACGATCACAAGGGGGACTGAGCCATGTGGCTGCTCATCGGCGGGTTCCTCTTCCTGATGCTCTGCGGCGTGCCGGTGGCCATCGCCATGGCCGGCGCCTCGCTCGTCTACATCCTCGTCAGCGGCACCGTGCCGGACGTGGTCATCGCCCAGCGGATGATCGCCGGTGTGGAGAGCTTTCCCCTTCTGGCGGTGCCGTTCTTCATCCTTGCCGGCAACCTCATGAACATCGCTGGCGTCACCGGGCGCATCTATGCCTTCGCGGTGGCGCTGGTGGGCTGGATGCGCGGTGGCCTGGGGCAGGTGAACATCATCGGCTCGGTGATCTTCTCCGGCATGTCCGGCACCGCCATCGCCGATGCTGCCGGGCTCGGCACCATCGAGATCAAGGCCATGAAGGATCATGGCTATTCCACCGAGTTCTCGGTGGGTGTCACCGCTGCCTCGGCGACGCTCGGGCCGATCATTCCGCCCAGCCTGCCGTTCGTCATCTACGGCATGCTGGCCAACGTCTCCATCGGCGCGCTCTTCCTCGGCGGGGTGGTGCCCGGCGCCGTGATGACGCTGCTGATGATGGCGACGGTCGCCTATTTCGCCCGGCGCAACGGCTGGGGCTCGGATGCGGCGTTCGAGTGGGGGAAGCTGCTCTCGGCCGGCGTCGAGGTGGTGATCGTGCTGGCGTTCCCGGCGGCGGTCTATGTGATGATGGCCCTCGGCCTCTCCACCAACCAGGCGGTGCTCATCGCGCTGGCGGTGCTCGTGGCCCTCGACTGGTATTTCGACTTCTCCGCCGTCATGGCGCTGATGACGCCGGTCATCCTCATCGGTGGCATGACCCTCGGCTGGTTCACGCCCACCGAGGCGGCGGTGGCGGCGGTGATCTGGTCGCTGTTCCTGGGGCTGGTGCGCTACCGCTCCATGACGCTGAAGACGCTGGCGAAGGCGACCTTCGACACCATCGAGACGACGGCCTCGGTGCTGTTCATCGTCACCGCGGCGTCCATCTTCGCGTGGCTGCTCACGGCGAGCCAGGCGGCGCAGATGCTGTCGGACGCCATCCTCGGCTTCACCCAGAACAAATGGGTGTTCCTGGCGCTGGCCAACCTGCTCATCCTGTTCGTGGGCTGCTTCATCGACACCATCGCGGCCATCACGATCCTGGTGCCGATCCTTTTGCCCATCGTGCTCAAGCTCGGCATCGACCCGATCCACTTCGGGCTCATCATGACGCTGAACCTGATGATCGGGCTGCTGCACCCGCCGCTGGGCATGGTGCTGTTCGTGCTGGCGCGGGTGGCGCGGCTCTCGGTGGAACGCACCACCATGGCCATCCTGCCCTGGCTGGTGCCGTTGATGATCGCGTTGCTCGCGATCACCTACATTCCTGGCCTCACCCTCTGGCTGCCCCACGCCATGGGGCTCGGCCGCTGAGGCAGGGGAACGCGAAGAAGAATCAGACGCCCGTCCGTCCCTCCGGGGCGGACGGGGCCGTTGAAGGTTCGGCGGTGACGCGGCGGCCTTCCTCGGCCTTGTAATAGTACTGGCTCGCCACCAGCCAGCCTTTCAACGGCCGCAGGGGCGGGATGCAGGTGAGCAGCAAGAGGGGCAGCGTGGTCACGAGGTGGACCCAGTAGGGCGCCTGGAAGGCCACCTCCAGCCAGATGGCGAAGAGAACCGCCGGCACGCAGGCAAAGCACATGACGAAGAAGGCCGGGCCGTCCGCCGGATCCGCGAAGGAATAGTCGAGGCCGCAGACCTCGCAGGCCGGAGCGATGGTGAGGAAGCCATTGAAGAGGTGGCCCTCGCCGCAGCGGGGGCAGCGGCCCCTCACGCCCGTGGAAAGGGGCGAGAGCCTCGGCCAATGTTGTTCGTTCATGTCTTCTCCCGGGCCGGTGGGGGCATCTGCCCGTCCGGCGTCACGCGGGTCGGGCGATTGTTCGCCGGCGCAGTGTGCTCCCGTGAGGTAAGTCTCGGCCGTGCCACCCGCAAGTGAGACCGAGTCGCAGCGGCACCAGGCCGCATCCATGCTGACGCAGGGGGTGACACACGGCCGGCCGCCCTTTATTCGGGTTTCAGGAGGCGCAACCCAAGGGAATTGGGCAACGGAACGGGGCGGGCATGGATATCGTTTTTGTCGGTGCCGGGCTCGCCAACTGCCTGATCGCCGCCCGCATCGCCGAACGGCGCAGCCGCGTCCGGGTGCTGCTGCTGGAGGCCGGCGAAAGCGTCGGCGGCAACCACAGCTGGTCCTATCATTCCAGCGATTTCGGCCGCATGCAGCACGCCTTCCTCAGCCCGTTCCGCGCCCATGTGTGGATGGGGCACGACGTGCACTTCCCAGCCTACTCCCGCATCCTCAAGGGCCACTACGGCACCATCACCTCCGAGCGTATGTCGCAGGTGATGCACGAGCGCCTCAATCCGTCCATCCGCCTCAATGCCAGGGTGGCCCATGTGGCGGCCGATCATGTCGTCCTCGCCGGCGGCGAGCGCATCGATGCGGGGGCGGTGATCGACGGACGCGGGCCGGTTTCGTCGCGCCATCTTGACCTCGGCTTTCAGAAGTTCCTCGGCCAGGAGGTTCAGCTCACCCGTCCGCACGGTCTGCATCGGCCTTTCATCATGGATGCGCGGGTGGAGCAGATCGACGGCTATCGCTTCGTCTATGTGCTGCCGCTCGATCCGCAGACGCTGCTGATAGAGGACACCTATTATTCCAGCGGCGCGGAGCTCCCCATCGAGACCCTGCGCGGGCGCATCGCCGCCTACGCCGCCGGGCAGGGCTGGGAGATCGACCACGTGGTGCGGGAGGAGGAAGGCGTCCTGCCCATCGCCCTTGGCGGCGATATCGGCGCTTTCCTGGCCGAGGCGCCTCAAGGGGTCGCGCGGGTCGGGCTGCGCGCCGCGCTGTTCCACCCCACCACCGGCTATTCCCTGCCGGATGCACTGGAACTCGCGGACCTCGTGAGCGAGCTGCCGGATATCTCGGGCCCCGCGATCGCAGCCTTCGTGCGCCAGCACGCGGCCCGACGCTGGGAGAGCCGCGGGTTCTTCCGGCTGCTCAACCGGATGCTGTTCCGCGCGGCCGCGCCGGATCGCCGCTATGCCATCCTCGAGCGCTTTTACCGCTTGCCCGAGGACCTGATCCAACGCTTCTACGGGGATCGCCTCACCTTCAAGGACAAGGCACGCATCCTTACGGGCCGTCCGCCCGTATCGGTGCTGAAGGCGCTTTCCTGCCTCCCCGAGACGAAATCCGCGACCGGTCCCAGATAATGCTCGACGTCACCAAGTCTCCCCGCCGCGCCGCCGTCATCGGGTCCGGCTTCGGCGGGCTCGCCCTCGCCATCCGCCTGCAGGCGGCCGGCATCGCCACCACCATCTTCGAGCAGCGGGACAAGCCCGGTGGCCGGGCCTATGTCTACGAGGACAAGGGCTTTACCTTCGATGGCGGGCCGACCGTCATCACCGACCCCTCCTGCCTGGAAGAGGTCGCTGAGGCGGCCGGCCGGCGCCTCAGCGACTATGTGGACCTGATCTCGGTTTCGCCCTTCTACCGGCTGCTGTGGTCGGACGGCCGGCAGTTCGACTATGTGAACGAGCAGACCGCCCTCGACGCCCAGATCGCCGCCTTCAACCCGGCTGATGTGGAAGGCTACCGGCGCTTCTTCGCTTATTCCAAGGCGGTGTTCGAGGAGGGCTACCTCAAGCTCGGTGCCGTGCCGTTCCTGAATTTCTCCGACATGATGAAGGCCGGGCCGCAGCTGGCCAAGCTCCAGGCGTGGCGCTCGGTCTATTCCATGGTGTCGAGCTTCATCCAGGACGAGCACCTGCGCGAGGCCTTCTCCTTCCACTCGCTGCTGGTGGGAGGAAATCCCTTCTCCACCTCCTCTATCTACGCCCTCATCCATGCGCTGGAGCGCAAATGGGGCGTGTTCTTCCCCCGCGGCGGCACCGGCGCGCTGGTGCGCGGCATGGTGAAGCTGTTCACCGACCTCGGCGGCACCATCCACCTCTCCGCCAAGGTCGATGAGATCGTCGTGGAGGGCGACCGCGCCACCGGCGTGCGCGTCGGCGGGGAGATGATCCCGTTCGATCTCGTCGCCTCCAACGCGGACGTGGTGCACACCTATGCCCACCTCATGCGCAACAGCGTGCGCGGGAAGGCGGAGGGCGCCAAGCTCGCGAAGAAGCGGCATTCCATGTCGCTCTTCGTCATCTATTTCGGCGCCAACCGCACCTGGGACCATCTCCAGCACCACACGGTGCTGTTCGGCCCGCGCTATCGCGGCCTTGTGGACGAGATCTTCAAGGGCCCGCGCCTGCCGGACGATTTCTCCCTCTATCTCCACGCGCCGACCGTGACCGACAAGTCGCTGGCGCCGGAGGGCTCCACCGCCTTCTACGTGCTCTCCCCCGTGCCGCACCTCGGCAAGGCTGACATCGACTGGGAGGTGGAGGGGCCGAAGTATCGCGACCGCATCCTCGGCCATCTGGAGCAGCGCCTGCTGCCGGGGCTGAAGGAAAGCCTCGTGACGACGCGCATCCTGACGCCCTTCGGCTTCCGCGATGAGCTCTCCGCCCATCTCGGTTCGGCCTTCTCGGTGGAGCCGATCCTCACGCAGTCGGCGTGGTTCCGCCCGCACAACCGCGACGACAAGATCGCCAACCTCTATTTCGCCGGTGCCGGCACCCATCCGGGCGCGGGCGTGCCGGGGGTGGTTGGCTCGGCCAAGGCGACGGCAGGCCTGATCCTCCAAGATCTTGGCATCCCCGCCCGGTCGCCGGCATGAGCGGGACGGACGCCGCTCCTGACGTCGTGGGCGCGAGCGAGGAGGCCATTGCCAAGGGCTCGAAGAGCTTCGCCGCCGCCGCTCGCCTGTTCGCGCCGCGCATGCGGGAAGATGCGGTGATGCTCTATGCGTGGTGCCGCCACTGCGACGACGTGGTGGACGGGCAGGAGCTGGGCCACGGCCGCATCGCGAGCGCCCAGACGCCGGCCGAGCGGCTCGAAGCCCTGTTCGAGGAGACCCGCCGGGCCTATCGCGGCGTCCCGTCCTCCCACCCCGCCTTCGCGGCCTTCGCCGAGGTGGTCCGCCGCAACGACATTCCCGAGCGCCACCCCCTCGATCTGCTCGAGGGCTTCCGCATGGATGTGGAAGGCCGCCGCTACGACACCCTCGATGACACGCTCACCTACTGCTACCACGTGGCCGGCGTGGTGGGGGTGATGATGGCGCTGATCATGGGGGCGCGGGACGAGGTGGTGCTGGATCGCGCGAGCGACCTCGGCCTCGGCTTCCAGCTCACCAACATCTCCCGCGACGTGATCGAGGATGCCGGCATCGGCCGCATCTACGTGCCCGGCACCTTCCTCGACATGGAAGGCGTGCCCGAGGCCGGGATCGCCGCGCCCGAACACCGCGCCAACGTGGCTGCCGCCGTCGCGCGCCTGCTCGACGTGGCCGAGCCCTATTACGAGCAGGCGGTGATCGGCATGGGCGCCCTGCCGTTCCGCGCCGCCGCCGCCGTGGGCGCTGCCCGCTGCGTCTACCGCGCCATCGGGACCGAGGTGCGCCGGCGCGGAGCGCAGGCGTGGGATGCGCGCGTCTCCACCACCAAGGCGCAGAAGATCGGCTATCTCATGCAGGGCATCGGCCTGGCCCTCGCCACGCGCCGCAGCGGCCCCCAGCCGCCGCGGCCGAAGCATCTGTGGACCCGGCCGCGATGACCCATTTCGCCGTCGTCGCCCCGCCGCTGCCGGGGCACTACAACCCCTTGCTGGTGCTGGCGCGTGAGCTTGGCGCGCGAGGTCATCGCGTCACCTTCGTCCACATGGCGGATGCCGAGCGGCTGGTGAAGGGCAAGGGCGCGGGATTCGCTGCGGTGGGCACGCGCGATTATCCCGCTGGCGCCCTCGACACCTATGTGAACCGCCTCGCCAAGCCCACCGGCCTCTTCGGCCTTCTCGGTACGCTGCGCGCGACCGCCGCGCAGACGGACATGCTCTGCCGAGACCTGCCCGGCGTGCTGCGCGACATCGGTGCTGACGCGGTGATCGCCGACCAGACGGAGGCCGCCGGCACGCTCGTGGCGCGCCATCTCGGCCTGCCGGTGATCTCCACCGCGACGGCGCTGCTCTTGAACCGCGAGGTGGGCGTGCCGCCGCCGTTCGTGCCGTGGCCCTATGAGGCGGGGGAGAAGGCGCTCGTCCGCAACAAGGGCGGCTATCGCGTCACTGATTTCCTCATGTCGTCCATGCGCAAGGTGCTGGCGCGGCATGGCGAAGCCTTTGGCCTCGATCCGTTCGCCGATGGCGGCTTCTCGCCGCTGCTGACGGTTGCGCAGATGCCCAAGGGGCTGGATTTCCCGCGCACCGAGCTGCCCGCCACCTTTCACTATGGCTCCCCCTGGCGCGACGCCGCCGCCATCCCGGCCGCAACGGCGCCGCTGCCGGAGGCGGAGGGCAAGCCCCTCGTCTTCTGCTCGCTCGGCACATTGCAGGGGGCGCGGGTGGACCTCTTCCGCAAGGTGGCGCTGGCGGCGCGGGAGCTGGGTGTGCGCCTGCTGATCGCCCATGGCGGGCTTCTTTCACAGGCCGAGGTTGGCCGGCTGAGCGACCTCGCCGAGGTGCGCGCCTTCGTGCCCCAGCAGGAGGTGCTGAAGCGCTGCGCGGCGGCCGTGCTTCATTGCGGCATGAACACGGTGCTCGATGCCATGGCCGAGGGCGTGCCTTTGGTGGCGATGCCCATCGCCTTCGAGCAGCCGGCCACGGCCGCGCGCCTCGCCTATGCGGGTGTTGCCGAGGTGGTGCCCGCCGGCCGCGCCAGCCAGAAGCGCCTCACCACAGCGCTCCGCACGGTGCTGGAACAGCCGGGCTATGGCGAGAAGGCCCGGCGTATCGCGGCTGAGATGGCGCAGGGCCGCGGCGTGATCGATGCCGCCGATCTCATCGAGGCGGCGGTGGTCAGGCCGGTGCCCGTGGCCGTCTGAGGCGATAGAGCACCTGCCGCCGCAACGGGTGTCCCGGCGGCGTGGATGGCAAATCGAAATCCCCGCCTTCGTCTCGAACCATGCCGAGCCGCTCCATCACCGCCCGCGAGCGAAGGTTGGCCGGCACGGTGATGGCAACGATCTCCTCCAGCCCCAGCGTCTCGAAGCCGAAACCCAGCGCCGCCTGCGCCGCCTCGGTGGCATAGCCCCGGCCCCAGAAGGCGGGATCGAAGCGCCAGCCGATCTCCACCGCCGGCGTGAAGTGCTCCGCGTAGGGCACATGCACCAGCCCGCAATAGCCGGCGAAGTCGGTGACGCCGGGCGCCTCCACCACCCAAAGGCCGAAGCCGTGGCGGGCGAAATGGGCCTCGGCGCGATCCGCGACCGCATCGCTCGCGGTGCGGTCGGGCACTGGCATGAGGAATTCCATGGTGCGCGGGTCGGACTGCATCCGCCAAAGGCCCTCGCGATCCGACGGCTGCCACGGTCGCAGCGTGAGGCGGGCGGTGGCCAGTGTCGGGGCGGTCATCGACGGCGTCTCATGCGCCATCGATCAGGCCGCGCAGGCGCTCGGCAGCCGCGGTGGAGGGGAGGGGGCGCCCCTCCAGCGACGCGACAGAGCGGATGCCCAGCGCAGAGGTGAGCAGGATTTCATTCGCCGATGCGAGGTCGTCCACCGTCAGCGGCCGTTCCTGCGCGCCAGCGGCGATCACCTCCGCCCGCATCACGCCGGGCAGGACGCCCTCGGACAAAGGCGGCGTGACAAGCCCCCCATTGATGACCGCGAACAGGTTGGCGATGGACGTTTCCGCCACACCATCGCGCGTGTTGAGCAGGATGGCATCGTCTGCGCCGCGCCGCGCGGCCTCCTGCCGGGCGAGGATGCCGTCGAGATAGTTCAGCGACTTCACCTGCGCGAGCGGCGAGCGGTCGTTGCGGCGCGTGCCCTGCGCGATTACGAGGCGCGCGGCTGGCAGGGGCGGGGAGAGCGGGGCGGCGGTTATCACGAGGGTGGGCTTCGGTTCTGCCGGAGGCAGCACGCCGCGCGGGCCGGTGCCGCGCGTAAGGGTGAGGCGCAGCACGCCGTCGCGGAGACCATTGGCGTCGGCGGTCTGTGCCAGCGCCGCGGCAAGGTCGAGAGACGGCAGGGGCATTTCCAGCACGCCCGCGCCGGCCGCGAGGCGGGCAAGGTGCGCCTCTGTGCGCAGCACCTTGCCGGCCTTCACCTGCAGCGTCTCGAACAGTCCGTCGCCCAGAGTGAAGCCGCGATCGAACGGCGAGATGGTCGCCTCCGCTTCCTCCACCAGCCCTGCGCCGAGGAACAGCTTCATGCGCCCTCTCCCGAAAGCGCGCGCAGCATGGGCGAGAGCTTGACGAGGCTTTCCTCATATTCGTCCGCCGGATCGGAATCCGCGACGATGCCGCCGCCCGCCTGGGTCAGCAGCGTGTCGCCGGAGCGGGTGATGGTGCGGATGACGATGGAGGAATCCATCGCTCCGTCGAAGCCGATCCATGCCACCGAGCCGCAATAGACCCCACGCGGGGCGGGCTCCAGCTCGTGGATGATCTCCATGGCGCGGATCTTCGGCGCGCCGGTGATGGAGCCGCCGGGGAAGCAGGCCTTCAAAAGGTCCACCGGGCCAAGGCCGGGCTTCAGCCGGCTGTCGATGACCGAGACGAGGTGATGGACGCTGGCGAACGTCTCCAGCCCGCACAGCACCGGCACCTTCACGCTGCCCACCTGCGAGACCCGCGAGAGGTCGTTGCGCATGAGGTCCACGATCATCAGGTTTTCCGCCCGGTCCTTCACCGAGGCGAGGAGCGCGTCGGCCAGCGCCTTGTCCTCGGCAGGATCGGCGCTGCGGCGGCGGGTGCCCTTGATGGGGCGCGTCTCCACCCGCCCGTCCGAGGAGAGGGAGAGGAAGCGCTCCGGCGAGGCGGACAGCACGGCGAGGTCGTCGCCGGCACGCAGGAAGGCGGCGAAGGGGGAGGGGCTCAACGCGCGCAGGCGGGTGTAGAGGGCAAGGTCGGTGAGGCCCTCCGGCACCTTCGCCCGCATCTGGTGGGTGAGGTTGGCCTGGAAGATATCGCCCGCGCGGATGTATTCGATCACCCGCGCCACTTCCGCTTCCACGTCCGCGCGGGGCTGGTCGGGCACAAACGTGCCGGTCCTTCTGAAATCGGGGGCGGGCGCCGCTGCGGGCGCCATGGCGAGCCGGTCGAACAGCTCCTGCGCGCGGCCCTGGGCGCGGGCCTCGGCCGCGTCGCCTGTCTCGGGCCGACCATTGGAGACGATGAAGGCGCGCTTTTCCAGCCCGTCGAAGGCGAGGATGGCGTCGTAGAGGCCCATGGCCATCTCGGGCACGGAAGGCGTCGCCGGCCGGGGCGGCGGCAGGCGCTCCAGATGCCGGCCGAGCTCATAGCCGAGATAGCCCATGGCGCCGCCGAGGAACGGCACCGGCGCGGAGGAGGGGCCGAGGCAGGGCGGCAGATCGCCGGGATTGAGCGCGCGCGCCAGCACGTCGAATGGCGTTCCGGGCACGACGGTGCCGTTCAGCCGGACGCCGTCCGGGCCGGAGGTGATGAAGGCATAGGGATCCGCGCCGATATAGGACCAGCGCGCCCGCACATCGCCCTCCGCCGCGCTGTCAAGAAAGGCGCATTGGGGGGCGTCGGCGAAGGCCTGGAACGCGGCGAACGGGTCGCGGTACGGGATTTCAACGATAAGCACAGGGGGCGACCGATTCAGAACGCTTCGGTCCCACCATGGCGCCACGACGCCGCTGGGGCAATCCGGACGGGCGAGAGGCCGCAGGCTGCGCCGCGACCGACGGCCCGGTGGTCATCACGCGAATTCCCCCGGCAGGCCGGGGGAAAACGATAAATTCGGCTTACCCAGAAACCTCAGGCCGCCTTTGCGAACGGCGGCTGATCTTCCGGCTGCTCGGCCTGGGTGGCGTTCAGCAGCTTGGACTGGACAATCTCGCCCACCGCGACCAGCTCGGTGCTCCACGCGAGAGCCGACTGTTGCAGGAAGGCCGCTTCGCGTGTGACGAAGGCGGACGGGTTCTGCTCCCGCGAGAGCTGGCTGAGCAACTCCATCTGCTCCTGCATCTGCCGGCCGACGAACTGCTGCAGATGCGTGCTGACCGCGATCGGGCAATCTAGGAACAGGTTCTTCCACGCGGCGACCGGCCAAGCCATGGGCGGCGTGGCGGGCGACAGCGCGCGGGCGAGACCCTGGAACATCACCGAGTCGTTCATGTCCATTTCTCCCGTCTGACGATGACCCCCGGACCTGAGCAGCCCCCAGCGCCCATTGGATTTACCGTTTCACGGATGTGAGACTTCGGCGTTGCGGAAGGTCAAATGCCTTGCGTGCCGGATCGGGGAAAATCACATTTCCACCCGTTGCCCTTCGGGGCGACTTCATCATCGCACTCCGCCGCCTTGCTGCCTATGGCCGCACCGGGAGGCGGGGCGAGAATCAGGCTTCCGTCAACGCATCGTGATGTCCGCGCTCGGGACGGAGCCACAGGCCGCAAGGTCGGGGAGAAGACAACATGACCCAGTTGCCGCACGGCTTCCGTCAGATCCGCATGGAGCTTGCCCGTGAGAAGGGGCATCCGGACGGCGCCCGCAATTCCGGCTACAGCTTCGTGGCGCCCCTCGACAGCGCCGGCCGCATTGATGCGGCGGAGTGGGCCAAGCACCGCGACAGCTGCCGGGTGGTGAAGTTCCGCCCCGATGAGGCCGACGAAGTGGGCCATCTGGTGCGCCGGCCCGGCGGTAGCTGGGCGTTTCGCTACGACATTTCCGGCGCCGACGATGACGAGGCCGGCTACCGCTTCGGCGACGAGCGGTTCGAGGTGGGCGAGTATGTCTCCGTCCATGAGGACGACGAGATGCACACCTTCCGCGTGGTTTCGGTGGTCTGATCCGGGCAATGCGGTCCGCCGGGAAAGGCGGACCGCGGCCCTGTCAGTAGCTCTTGTATTCGGCCGTGCCCTTGGAGAGGGCGAATTCCTCCTCCGGTGAGAGCACCAGCTTGTGTCGGCCCCAGATGCCGAAATAGGCGATGCCGGCCGCGAACCAGAGGGCCACGCCGATCACGCCATTGCGGTAGATCGGGTCGGAGAGCTGGAACCAGATGGTGACGATGGCGATCACGATGGTCGCCACCGCGCCGGGGATGCCGAAGGGGCTCTTATAGGGCCGTTCGATGTGCGGCATGTTTTTCCGCATCAGAATGAAGGAAATGGCCTGCATCACGTAGGAGAGCATGGCGCCGAACACCGCCATGTTCAGCAGCGTGCCGCCGATGGCCGCCGCCCCTGCCTCCGCCCCCAGCGCGAACCAGATGCCGAGCATGATGACGAGGCCGACCAGCGCGCCCGCCACCATGGCCACATGCGGCGTCTTGCGCCCGCCGTGGGTCACGGACAGGCCGCGCGGGAAGTAGCCGGCCCGTGAGAGCGAATAGATCTGCCGGCCCTGCGCATAGATGATGGTGTGGAAGGAGGCGATCAGCCCGATCACCGCCACCAGCGCGAGAAGCCGCGCGAGACCGTCGCCATAGATGGCCTTGAAGCCGTCCAGCAGCGGCTCCAGCGAGGTGGAGAGACCGAAGGAACCGTTGGCCACCGAGGAATTCAGCCACAAGATCATGAAGGCGGAGACGATGAGCGTCGCCATGCCGGCCATGATGCCCTTGGGCATGTCGGTCTTCGGGTCCACCGATTCCTCCGCCGCCAGCGGCAATTGCTCGATGGCGAGGAAGAGCCAGACGGCGAAGGGCAGGGCGGCGAGCGCGCCGCCGATGCCGAAGGGCAGGAACGGCCCGCCACCGTTGGGCAGCTCCACCGCCGTGCCATCCGGCCCGACACCGATGTTCAGCGCCCACCGGGAGAAGTTGGCCACGGGAAGCGCGCTGACCCAGAAGGCGACGAGGCAGGCCAGCGCCGCGAGCGTCACCACCAGCGTCACGCGGAAGGAGAGTTCTACGCCGGCGATGTTGAGGCCCACGAAGATGATGTAGCCGAAGATCCAGTAGACCGGCTGGAACGCTGGCGGCGTACCGAAGATGGAGCCCATGTAGGAGCCGATGAAGGACACCACCACCGCCGGGGTGATGACATATTCCACGTTCTCGCACAGGCCGGTGACGAAGCCGCCCCAGGGCCCCATGGTGGTGCGGGCGAAGGAATAGGCGGCGCCCGTGTGGGGCAGGGCCGGCGACATCTCGGCGATGGAGAAAGTGAGGCCGAGATACATGATGGCGATGATGACCGCCGCGATGAACATGCCGCCCCAGCCGCCGGAGGCGATGCCGAGGTTCCAGCCCGAGAAATGGCCGGAGATGACCGCCCCGACGCCCAGCGCCCAAAGCGACCAGACGCGCGCGTGCCGCTTCAGGGCCCGCTGCTCGAAATAGGAAACATCAACCGTGGTGTAGGTGACGCCGGATTTGCTGCCTTCGGCCATGCCCAGCCCTCCGCTTGCACCGGGGTAAGGTCCGGCGCGCTTGCCCTAGAGGCAACTTTGTTGCCATTCCCCAAGGGCGCGGACAAAAACCGTCAGCGCGCGCCCAGATGCAGCGGCGGCAGGCCGGTTTCGAGCAGGAGATCGCTCTCGTCCTTCAATTCGACGCCGGTGATCTGGCGGGCGAATGCCTCGCGAATGTGCCAGGCGAGCTTGAAGGCGGCCAGATCGTAGGCAAGACCCTCAGGACGCACGTTAGAGATGCAATTGCGCTCGGCGTCCGATCGGCCGGGCTTGGGGTTATAGGTGAGGTAGAGGCCGAGGCTGTCCGGCGAGGAGAGGCCCGGCCGCTCGCCCACTAGCAACGCGACCGCGCGGGCCTTCAGCAGATGCCCCACCTCGTCCCCCAGCGCGACCCGCGCCTGCGCCGCGATGACCACCGGCGCGGTGGTCCAGCCGGCATCCGTGATGCGCGCCTTCAACGCCGCCAGGAAGGGGAGCGTGTGGGCATGGACGGCTGCCGAGGACAGGCCGTCAGCCACCACGAGCGCGAGGTCCACAGGCTCGCCCGCCGCCTCCGCAAGGCGGGCACGGCTCTCGTCCGAGAGCCGCCGCCCAAGGTCCGGCCGGCGCAGATAGACGTCCCGCGCCTGCGCCGCGCTTTCGGCGCGCAGGGTGGAAAAGCCGAGGCCGCGCACCTCCTCTTCCACCCGCGCCGCATCGAACGGGGTGTGTACCGCATCGCGCGCCTGCGCATGGGCGAGGGCGAAGCGCAGCACCTCCTCCGTGGGTAGGCTCGCGCCGGTGCGGCCCAGCGCGATGCGCGCCGGGGTGTGGCGGGAGAGTTTCGACCAGGGATCGCGCGCGATCATGCCGCACGCTCCGCCACATAGCCGAGCAGCGGATTGCCGGCGTCGGCAGGCAGCAGGCGGCCGTCGGTGCCGGTGATGTCCATCTTCTCCAGCCACGCCTCGAATTCCGGCGCGCGCTTCAGCCCCAGCACCTCGCGGATGTAGAGCGCATCGTGGAAGGAGGTGGATTGATAGTTCAGCATCACGTCGTCGGCGCCGGGAATGCCCATGATGTAGGTGACGCCCGCTGCGCCGAGCAGGGTCAGCAGCGTGTCCATGTCGTCCTGGCCGGCCTCGGCATGGTTGGTGTAGCAGACGTCCACGCCAAGCGGCACGCCGAGCAGCTTGCCGCAGAAATGGTCCTCCAGACCGGCGCGGATGATCTGCTTGCCGTCATAGAGATATTCCGGGCCGATGAAGCCCACCACCGTGTTCACCAGCAGCGGATCGAAGGCGCGGGCGACGCCATAGGCGCGCGCCTCCAGTGTCTGCTGGTCCACGCCGTGGTGCGCGCCGGCGGAGAGGGCCGAGCCTTGGCCGGTCTCGAAATACATGGCGTTCTGCCCCACCGTGCCGCGCTTGAGGCTGCGCGCCGCATCGGTGCCCTCGGCGAGCAGCTTCAGGTCGATGCCGAAGGAGCGGTTCGCCCCCTCCGTTCCGGCGATGGACTGGAACACGAGGTCCACCGGCGCGCCGCGCTCCATCAGCGCGATCGAGGTTGTGATGTGGGTCAGCACGCAGCTCTGGGTGGGAATCTCGAAGCGCGAGATGATCTCGTCCATCAGCTTCAGCAGCCGGTCGATGACCGGCACGCTGTCGGAGGCGGGGTTGATGCCGATCACCGCATCGCCGCAGCCGTAGAGCAGGCCATCGAGGATGGCGGCGGAGACGCCGGCCGCGTCGTCGGTGGGGTGGTTGGGCTGGAGACGCACCGCCATGGTGCCGGGCAGGCCGATGGTGTTGCGGAAGCGCGTTACCACCCGGCACTTGCGCGCGGCGAGGATCAGATCCTGATTCCGCATGATCTTGGAGACCGCCGCCGCCATCTCCGGGATAAGGCCGGGCGCGAGCGCCGCCAGCACCTCCGGCGTTGCGGCGGGGGAGAGCAGGAAGTCGCGGAAGTCGCCCACCGTCATGGCCGAGACCGGCGCGAACGCCGGGCTGTCGTGGCTGTCGAGGATGAGCCGCGTCACCTCGTCCCCTTCATAGGGAACGAGCGGCTCGGCGAGGAAGGTCTTGAGCGGCAGGTCGGCGAGGCACATGCGCGCCGCCACATTCTCCTCGGCCGTGGCGGCGGCGATGCCGGCGAGCATGTCGCCCGACCGTGGCGGCGTCGCCTTGGCCATCAGGTCCTTGAGGTCGGAGAAGACGAAGGACTTCGCTCCGATGCGATGGACATGAGCCATGGCGCGCTCCGGTGGGGCGGGCGCGGCGCATCTGCCGCGTCCTCAGGCCCTCGCGATAAGCAACAAATATGCCTTCGGGGAAAAGCCCTGTCTATTTCGGCACGCCGTTGATGACGAACAGCGCGTTCAGGAACTGGTCGGGCGGGAACTTGCCGAAACTCTTGGCATAGATGTCGCGAATGCGGTCAGTGCGGTAGAGGTCGGCGAGGGTGGTGTCCACCAGAAGGCGGAATGCCTGGTCGCCGCGCGGCAGGCCGAGCGCGTAGGTCTCGAAGGTGAAATACTGGTCCGAGAGGCTGAGGCGATTGCCGAACGCGGTATTGGCGATCAGGTAGTTGAGGATGCCGCGGTCGCCGAAATAGGCGTCGAGCTTGCCGTCCGCCAGCTGCTTCAGCCCGTCCGGATGGTCGGTGACGGTGACGATGGTGGCGGTGATGCCCATCTGCGCGAGGGTGGAGCGCAGCGTCTCCTCGGTCGTGGTGCCCTTGAGCACGCCGACCTTCTTGCCGCGCAGCTCTTCCAGCCCTTTGACAGCCGAACCGCGCGTGACGACGCCGGCGCCGTCGAGGAAGGTGGGGAGGGAAAAATCCACCAGCGCCCGCCGTGACATGGTCATGGACGAGGGCTCGCACAGGATGTCGATGCGCCCGTCGCGCACCGCCTCGAAGCGGTCTTCGGCCGAGACCCTGACGTATTCAACCGGAAGATTCGGCAGCTTGAGGGAGCGCTTGAGCGCGTCCGCCACCTCGCGGCAGAGATCGACGATGTAGCCCGCCGGCTGGCCGTTGCTCGCAGCGTACGAATAGGGCGGGGCGAACTGGCGATAGCCGATGCGGAAGGGGTCGCCCTTTGCCAGGCGGTCCAGTGTCTGCGCGCCGGCCGGGGCGCCGAACGCGAGCAGGAGGGCGGCAAGCCCGGCGACGATCATCGCCGCCCGCAGTCCCGCGAACCTGATGCTTGAGCTGAATTCCAGCCCGATCTCCCGACCCATCCGCGCCCCCCTGTGCCGCCCCCCGCGGTCCATTTCGCCCGATCTTGCCCGGCTCGCCGTGCGCGGCCAAGGACTTCGGCGGTTGCTGAAGGAAGCTGGCGCGCATTGTGGCGCGAAAGCAACCCTCCCGCCCTGCCGATGATCTTCGCGCCCACCTCGGCACTCCCACCTGCGGCCGTTCCGCCGCAGCCGACTTGCCATTGTGCGGATGCGAAATTGTTATATTGATATGGATATAGCTTGGCCGGCCGCGCCGGCTTTTTCTGCCGGGGATTTGGACATGACCGTATTGCTCAACCGGCGCCGCATGTTGGGCGCCATCGCCGCTGCGGCGGCCGGGGCATCCACCGCGTCGCTGGGCGCGGCGCTCGCCGCGCCGGCGAAGGGGCTGGAGATTCTCGGCGCGCCGAACGGCTCCACCATCGTGCTGCTGCGCCTGCTCCAATCCGGTGCCCTCAACGCGACAGCACCTGACGCCACTTTCCGCCTGTGGCGCGACACCGACGAACTGCGCGCCGCCATCGTCTCCGGCCGCACCAGCCTGTTCACGACCCCGACCCATGTGCCGGCGAACCTCGCCAATCGCGGCCTGCCGCTGAAGCTGTTCGCCATCCTCTCCATGGGCCATCTGTTCGTCATTTCGTCCGACCCGGGCATCACCTCGTTCAAGGATCTCGCCGGCAAGCAACTGGTCGGCTTCTTCAAGAACGACATGCCCGATCTCGTCTTCCGCTCCATCGCCCGCGGCTATGGCATGGACCCGGACAAGGACATGACCATCACCTATGTGCGCACCCCCATGGAGGCGGCGCAGATGCTCGCCGCCGGGCGGGCCACCACGGCCATCCTCTCCGAGCCGCCGGCCACCGCCGCCATCATGATGGCGAAGAAGGAGGGCCGCACGCTCAACCGTGCCATCAGCCTTCAGGACGACTGGAAGAAGCAGCATGGCGGCCTCGGCCTGCCCATGGCCGGCATCGCCGTGCATGAGCGGCTGATCGAGGAGAGCCCGGAACTCCTCAAGGCCATGGCCGCCGGTCTGCCGGGCGCCCGCGACTGGGTGCTGTCCGATCCCGCCGCCGCCGGCCAGCTGGGCGAGGAAAAGATGGACATGAAGGCGCCCATCCTCACCAGCGCGCTCTCCCATTTCAATGTGGTCGCGGAACCGGCGGCCAAGCTGAAGCCGGGCCTCGTCGCCTTCTACGAGACGCTGCTCTCCTTCCAGCCGGAGGCCCTGGCCGGGAAGCTGCCGCCCGACAGCTTCTATCTCGACTTCTGAGCATCGCGATGGCGGCTCCGGCACGCACGCTCTCTCCCGCGCTCCTCTCCACACTGTGGGGGGCGGCGGGGCTCTTGGCTCTGGCCGGCGCGTGGCAATGGGGGGCCGCGGCCTTCGGGCCGTTCGTGCTGCCGGGCCTTGCGGAGACAGGGGAGGCCGTCGTCCGGCTCGTCACCACCGGAAAGGCGGGCCCGGCGCTGCTGGCGACACTGGTCCACGCTCTGGCCGGCTGCGCCGCGGGGGGCGCGGCCGGCTTCTTTTTGGGCGTCGCGGGGGGATTGGTGCTGCCCGTGGGCGCCATGTCCTATCCCGTCTTCACCGCGCTTCTCGGCACGCCGCCCATCGCCTGGGTGGTGCTGGCGCTGCTCTGGTTCGGCCCCGGCGGCGCGGCCGCCACCTTCACCGTGGCCATTACCGTTGCACCCATCCTGTTCATCGCCACGCTCCAGGGTGTCCGAAGCCGCGACCGCGCGCTCGCCGAGATGGCGCAGCTCTATCGCGCGCCGGCCCTCATGCGCTTCACCGATCTGGTCCTGCCGGCGCTGGCGGACTTCCTCATCCCGGCCGTCGCCACCGCGCTGGCCTTCTCCTTCAAGGTTGCGGTGATGGCGGAGGTGTTGAGCGGTGCGGACGGGGTGGGCGGCGGCATCGCCACCGCGCGCTCCCACTTCGACCTGCCGGAAACCATGGCGTGGATCGTCCTCGCGATCGCCGCGCTGATCCTCGCCGATGCCCTGCTCCTGGCACCGTTGCGGCGTCGAAGGGCGGGGAGAGGGCATCCGGTACCCGTCTCGGTGGAGGCATGAGGATGCTGTCCCTGAGCGGCCTGAGGTTGCGGTTCGGCGAGGCCGAGATCATCGCCGGGATCGACCTTCATATCGGCGCGGGCGAGCTCGTGGTTCTGCTCGGGCCGTCGGGATGCGGCAAGACCAGTCTTTTGCGCATCGCTGCCGGGGTCGAGCGGGCGACCGCCGGACGGGTCGAGAACGGCTTTCGCCGCGTGGCCATGGTGTTTCAGGACCCGCGCCTGCTGCCCTGGGCGGATGCGCGTGACAATGCCGCCTTCGGCCTCAAGGCGGCGGGAACGGGCAAGACCGAGCGCCGCGCCATCGCCGAGGCGATCCTGCTGCGCCTCGGCTTTTCGGTGCGGGATCTGGACAAGCGCCCGTCCCAGCTCTCGGGCGGCATGATGCAGCGGGTCGCCATCGCCCGCGCCTTCGCCCTTTCGCCGGATCTCGTGCTGATGGACGAGCCGTTCTCCGCCCTCGACGTGGGCCTGCGCCACGATCTCCAGGCGCTGCTGCGGGCAGAGGTGGAAGGGGCAGGGGCGGCGGTGCTGTTCGTCACCCACGACGTGACCGAGGCGGTGCGCCTCGCCGACCGGATCGTCGTTTTCTCCCCGCGCCCCGCTTGCGTGGTGGCGGAGGTGACGCAGGCGCCCATGCTCGCGTCGGTCGGTGCGGCCTATGAGGCATCGGCCGCTTTGCTGCGCCGGCCCGAGATCGCGGCCGCCCTCGCCGCGCCCGAGGCGTCGTGTCTTGCGGTTTCCGGTGCCCGCGAGCGTCTCTCTCTCGCGGGCAGGGCGACGGCGGCCGTCTCCTGAGGACGTCTACTTGATGCGCGGCTTGTGCACGGATGTGGGTGCCGCATCGGCTGCGGCGCGGCGGACGCGTTCAGCGAAGCGGGCCACGGCGTCCTGCTCCAGCGTGCGCTGGATAGCCTTGGCCGCCACCACCCCGTCGGCCATGGAGGTGACGCAGCACGGATGCATCCGCTGCGCGATCTCGCCGATGGCGTAGAGGTTGGGCACCGAGGTTTCGCAATCGAGGTTGGTCTCCACGAAGCCGCGGGCATCCCGCGCGAGGCTCAGGTGGCGCGCGTAGGGCAGATAGGGCTCCCAGCCATAGAGCACGAGGAACCGCTCGAACCGCTCGCCCGCCACCGCCGGCAGGTCGGGCTCCACCGGATAGGGGCCGATTCGCACGTCCGCCGGCGGCACCTTCTCCAGGAACTCGCGCCGCGCCCTGATGGTGCGGGCGAAGAGCGTGACGCGGGCAGCGCCGCGCTTGCGCACGAAGATGTAGTTCTCGAACGCATTGTCGCCGCCGCCGAGGATGGCGACCGAGCGCCCCTCGAAGTCCGCATTGAACAGCGTCTGGCCAGGGCCGATGATGATGTTCTCCGAGGCCGTGAACCCGCCCTTCACCGGCCGCACGCCGGTGGCGAGGACGCAGGCGCGCCCCATCACCATCTCGCCGGTGGCGGTGGTGATGCGGAAGCCGCCGGGCACCACCTCCAGCTCCGTCACCGCCTCGCCGGTGCGACAGACGATGTCGTGGTCGCGCATGTGGCGGTCGACCTCGGCGGCAATCTCGATGCCGGTCTTGTCGCGGATGGGGGCGATCCACTGGTTGGGATAAGGATTGTCGTTTCCCAGCCCGCCCAGCACCGGCCGGCGCTCGACGATGCAGGGCCGGAAGCCGAGCATCTTCAGCCAGAGCGCGCACGACGCCCCGGCCGGACCGCCGCCGATGATGACCGCGTCGAACATGCCGCTCCCGATCCAGCCAGCGCACCAATGGGCGCCTGCCGCAGCTTATGCGAGGCTGCCGTCCGCGGCTAGGAAGGGCACTTGAGGCCTCAGGCCGGCTGAAGCTGCCGGCGCGCCAGCGTCTCTTCCCAGTCCAGAGCCGAGCGGACGATGACCTCGAGATCGTCGAACCGTGGCCGCCAGCCGAGTTCGGCCTGGATACGGCTGGAATCCGCGATCAGGCGTGCAGGATCGCCCGGCCGCCGCTCGCGCTGACCTCCAGCCGTCTGCAATCCCTTCGCTCATTCCCTTTCGCGGTGCATCAAAAACGTGCCGAATGTCTACCTCGGGTGGTTGCGGCCCCGTAACACGTTGTCATCTCACATCGGTTGCACGGCTATCACAACGCAGAGTAAGGCAGGGAGTGGCATCGCAGGAGGTTCAGATTCGATGCGCGGCGTGCCGCAGGATGTTCCGAGACTCTCGCTGCGGCCATTGCGCGTCGCACTGTTCGTGCACGCCTTCTATCCGGACCACGTCTACGGCACCGAGGCCTACACGCTCGCGCTGGCGCGCCAGTTCAAGGCGCTGGGACATGCCCCCACCGTCGTGACCGCGCGGTCGGCCGGCGAGCCTGAGCAGGCGGAGGAGATCGTACGCTACGAAGTCGAGGGCATTCCGGTGGTGCGGATCGACCGCAACCGGACTCCCTCCCGCTCGGCCCGTGAGGATTACGACCATCCCGGCCTTGCTCCGCTCCTCGAACGCATCCTACACACGCTCGCGCCGGACGTGGTGCACATCTGTCACCTCGCCAATTTCACTGCTGTTCTGCCGCATGTGACCGCGCGGCTGGGCATCCCGACATTTGCGACGCTGACGGACTTTTTCAATCTCTGCATCACCACCCGGCTGGAGCTGCCGGATGGCGGCCTGTGTCATGGGCCGAATGCGATCCGCAGCAATTGCCTGTCCTGCGGCCTGCTCGCGCGGTCGGCCGAGCGGCCGGACAGCGCATTCTGGCGCATTCTGGCGCAGCCCGCCGTCCGTTCCGCCGCCGCCGTGACAGCCGCCACGCTCGCGCCCGTGCTGCCGTTCTCGCTCGGACGCGACGCGCGGGCTGTTCGCGATCGGGCGCACGTGCTGCGCGTTGCTTTCGCCCATTGCCGGGCGGCCTTTGCGCCCAGCGCATTTCTTGCCGAGCTGTTTGATGCCTACGGGGCGGGGCCGCCGCTGTTCCGCTCGCCGTTCGGCGTCGAAATCGACCGCACGCCCAAGCCCGCCGCACCCGCCCGGCCGGTACGCTTCGGCTTTATCGGCCAGCTCGCCTATCACAAGGGGCCGCACCTGCTGCTCCAGGCGTTGCGGGCGCTGCCGCGCGATGCCTTCACCGTCGATATCTGGGGGTCGGAGAGCCTGTCCCCGGCCTATGCCCGCGATCTGCGCGCGGTGGCCGAGCAGACGGTCCCGCCCTTGCCGGCGCGGTTCCGCGGCACCTTTCCGGAAGCGGAGATGGCAGGATTGCTGGCAGAGGTGGACGTGCTGGTCATGCCCTCCACCTGGTTCGAGAATGCACCGCTGACCCTGCTGAAGGCCCTCGCCACGCACACGCCGGTCATCGTTTCCGACGTGCCGGGCATGACCGAGTTCGTGGAGGAGGGCGTCAACGGCTTCTCCTTCCCGCGCGGCGACGCCGAGGCGCTGGCTCTGGTACTCCAACGCTTCGTGGACGAGCCCGGCCTCGCTGCGGCCCTCAGCCGGACGACTTCCTACGAGCGCACCGAGCGCGATATGGCGCTCGACCTTCTCGCCATGTACCGCGCCTTCGGTGCGGTTCCGGCGGACACCATCCCGGTCCCCGCTTGAGGGGGCCGGCATGAGGATCGCCATCCTCGCCTCCGGCGTTCTGCCGGTGCTCGATGGTGTCACCGTCAGCGTCGATGCCCGCGTTCGCCGGCTGGTGGCGCGGGGCGACGAGGTGCTGCTGCTGGCGCCCGCAGCTGCGGACGGCGCACGACCCGCCGGTCTGTCGCCGGCCGTCACCTTTGCGGGATTGCCGAGCGCGCCCTTTGGCGCGGCGGCGTCGGACCGCAACGTGGTGCCGGAGGCCGGGGGCGAGATCGACCGGGCGCTTGCCGCTTTCCGACCCGACCTCATTCACGTGGATGAGCCCGAGCGTCTCGCCCTGGGCCTGCGCCGCCTTCCCGCCCGCGCCTTCGCGCGGCGCCACCGCGTGCCGCTGGTCGCCTTCTTCCACACCAATTTCGCCGACTATCTGGGTGGTGGTGGCCGCCGTTACGGTCTTTATGCCCCCCTGCGCGCGGTTTTCTGGAGGGCGGTGGCGCAGCTCTACAATCGCTACGACGCCACCCTTGTCCCGAGCGCGGCCACCCTCGCACGGCTCCAACGTGTCGGCCTCGCGAACGGCCTCGCCGGCCGGTTCAACGGGACGGATACACGGGACTTCCGTCCCGATCTACGCCGTCCCGGTTACTGGGGCGCGCGCTGGGGCCGCCCCGATCTCGATGGCCGGGCGGTGATGCTGATCGCCGGCCGGCTGACCGCCGACAAGGGCTGGGCGGACTGGCGGCGGGTGCTGCCGGCGCTTGCCGAGAGGCTCGGCGATACGCTGGCGGTGGTGGTCGCCGGCGATGGCGCCCTGCGGGGGGAGGTCGAGCAACTGGTCGCGGCGCTGCCCTGCGGCTTCCTCGCCGGGCCGGTGCCGCGCGCGGAGATTGGCGTCCTTCTCGCCAACAGCGATCTTTACGCCACCTTGTCGCGCTTCGAGAACGCCAGCCTTGCCGTCTACGAGGCCCTCGCGAGCGGAGTTCCCGTGCTCGCGCTTGAGGCCGGCGGCCTGCCCGGGCAGGTGCGCAACAGCGTCAACGGCCTGTTGTTCAGGCCCGGAGATGTGCCCGGCTTCGTCGCAGGCACCGCACGATTGGTGGAGGACGCGGCGGCTCGCAGTGTCCTTCGCGCGGGGGCACTGGCGGAGCGTCCGCTTCTTGGCTGGGATCGCGCCTTCGCCGCGTGGATCGATGCGCTCAGCGCGGTCGATCCTTGATCAGGCCCAGCGCAGTGGCCTCTTCAGAAAGCGCAGCCAGCGCCGCGTCGATCTGCTCAGGCCGATGCGATGCGGAGAGGAAGAAGCGCAGCCGAGCCGAGCGTTCCGGCACTCCCGGCGGCAGCACCGGGAACGCGTTGATGCCGCGCTCCAGCAGGCGCTGGGCGAGGATCACGGTCCGGATGGTCTCGCCCACCATGATCGGCACGATGCCCGCACCCCAAGACGGCCCCACGTCGAGGCCGAGCGCGGCCGCACCATCGCGGAAGGCCCGGCTGTTGGCCTGAAGCCGCTGCACGCGCTCCGGCTCTTCCAGCATCAGGCCCAGCGCCGTGCGTGCGGCTTCCGCCACCGGCACCGGCAGGCCGACGCTGTAGACCATGCCGGGCGCAAAGGCCTTGAGATAGCTCACCATCGCCGCCGGCCCGGCGATGTAGCCGCCGCAGCTCACCAGCGATTTTGATAGCGTGCCGAACCAGATATCCACGGCCCGGGGATCGACGCCCGCATGCTCGGCGATGCCGCGTCCGGTCGCGCCCAGCACGCCGAGGCCGTGCGCGTCGTCGATCATCAGCCAGAAGCCGAACCGCTCCTTCAAGGCAACCAGCCGAGCGAGGTCCGGCCCGTCGCCATCCATGGAGAACAGTCCCTCGCTGACGACCAGCACCCGCTCGAAGCGGTGGCGCTCGCGCCCCAGCATGGTCTCCAGCGCGTCGAGATCGTTGTGAGGGAAGGTGCGGCGGGTGGCCGGCGAATACTGGGCGCCGAGCACCACGCTGTTGTGCATGAAGGCGTCGGTGACGACGAGATCCTTCGGGCCCATCAGCGTCGGAAGGGCGGCGATGGCGGTGGCATGGCCGCTCACGAACGCGACCGCATCCTGCGCCCCGTAGACGTCGGCCAGCGCCCGCTCCAGCGCCAGATGCGCCGGACGCTCACCGGACGACAGGCGGCTGCCGGAGACGCTTGTGCCCCACGTCTCGACCGCGGCAGTGACGGCGCGGGTGATGCGCGGGTCGCCATTGAGGCCGAGATAATCGTAGCTCGCGAAATTGACGACCTCGCGCCCGTCGATGCGCGCGGTGGCGCCGGATCGTCCCTCGTGCAGCCGGTGGTAGGGGTTCTTCAACCCCAGCATGTCGGCCGCCGCCTGCTGCGCCGTCAGTTCCTTGTAGCGCGGCAGGCTCTCGAATGAGAGCAGCCCGTCCCGGTCCACGAAGGCGGGGGAGGGAGCGGGCGCCGGCGCCGCCGTGCCCGCACGCATCTCGCCCAGAAGGTGCGCGAGATCCTCGTCCGACAGTCCGCGACGCCCGCTCATGGCACGGGCCTCACGAACCTGTCCCCGCAGTGTCGCGCGGCGATGCCGCGGCCATCTCAGTCAGGGCCTCAATGGATTCCGCGTCGAGCCGCACGCCGTGCCGGGCCGCAAGGGCGGCTTCCTCGGGAGCGAGGACCACAGCCGGGGCGGCTGTCTCGGCAGGTTCGGCGTTCTCGGGCGTCCTGAGGCTCGACAATGCGACGGCCGCCAGATCGTCCAGCGTGCGTCCGCTGCCGATGGAGAGCAGGGGTAGCTCGAAGCCGAACTTCTTCTCCAGCGTCAGGCGCAACTCCAGAGCCATCAGCGAATCCATGCCGAGTTCGGACAGCGCCGCCGAACCAGTCACCGCGTCCGGCGGCAGGCGCAGGATGCCGGCGACCTCGCGGCCCAGCACCTCGCGCAGAAGCACGCGCGCCTCCGCATCTCCAAGGCCGGCGATCTGCTCCATCAGGTCCTCGCCGCTCCCCGCTGCCCCATCGGCCGCGGAAGAGAACAGGCGGGGGAAGGTGGGCGTGCGCAGCACCGGCAGCTGGCTGGCGATGGCGGTGCGGTTCACCTGCGCATAGACGTTCACCACATCCGCCGCCGTGCCCTGCGCCATCAGCCGTCCGAGGAAGCCGAGCGCCTCGGCGGAGGCGATGCCGGCGACGCCGGTGGCCCGGGTCAGCCTCTGGCCGAGCTCCTGGTCCTTGGCGATGACACCGGCGTCGGAGATGGCACCCCAGGCGACCGCTAGGCCCGGAAGCCCGCGCGCGCGGCGGTTGCGCACCACGCCTTCCAGGAAGGCGTTGGCCGCGACATAGGCGCCCTGGCCGGGACTGCCGATCATGGCCGAGGCGGAGGAGTAGACGACGAAATGGTCGACCGGATGCCTCTCGGTGATCCGGTCGAGGGTCAGAACGCCGTCGACCTTCGGCGCCAGAACGGCGTCGAGGCTCTCCGCATCAAGGTTGGGAATGGCGCCGTCGCGCAGCACCATGGCGGTGTGGACCACGCTGCGAAGCGGGCCGTGCGCGGCGACGAGCCGCTCCACCAGAGCCTCGAGCGCCGCCTCGTCGCGGGCATCCGCCTGCTCGACAACGATCCGCGCGCCAGCCGCGCGGGCCGCCTCGATGCGGGAAAGATCGCCGGCCGCGCGCACGCCGGAGCGCGAGGCGATGGCCACCGTGCCGGCGGTCTGCGCCGCCAGCCACAGGGCCGTCTCAAGCCCGAAGCCGCCATTGCCGCCCAGCACGAGATGCACGCCCTCGCGCAGCGCGAGCGCGGGCACCTGCGGACGCACCCTGCCGTGCACCGGGGGACGCACGACAATCTTGCCCACGTGCCGCGCTGCCTGCATCTGTCGGAAGGCTTCCTCCACTTCGTCCCCGTCCATCAGCCGATAGGGGATGGGCCGGAGCGCGCCGGACGCAAAGGCGGCATTGATGTCCTGCATCATGGCCTTGGCGCGTTCCGGGTCGTGTGCCAGAAGCTGGTCGAGGTCCACGCCGAAATAGCTGAGATTGCGGGCGAATGGCCGCAGTCCGATGCTGGTGTTGGCGAGGAAGTCGCGCTTGCCGAGTTCCACGAAGCGGCCGAACGGCTTCACCAGCTGCAGGCTGGCCGTCATGGCTTCACCGGCCAGCGAATTCAGCACCACGTCCACCTTGCCGAAGTCGCGTTCGATCTCCGCGGCGAAATCAACGTCGCGGGAATTGTAGACCGCGGCGACGCCCAGACCCTTGAGCAGAGCCGCCTTCTCGGGCGTGCCTGCGGTGGCGATCACGCGTGCGCCACGTGCAAGAGCGATCTCGACGGCGGCTAGACCGACGCCACCGGCGGCGCCGTGGACGAGCACCGTCTCGTTGGCGCGCAGGCGTGCACATTCGACGAGGCCATACCACGCCGTGGCAAAGGCCACCGGAATGCTGGCTGCGGCCACCTCCGAAACACCATCCGGCACCTTGAAGGCGAACCAGCCGGGCACCGTGACGTGGGAGGCAAAGGCGTCCGGGGCAAAGCCCATCACCCGGTCTCCCACGACCAGATGGCTAACCTGCGGACCCACGCGAACCACCGTCCCGGCGCATTCAAAGCCCAGCGAGGCGCTGGTGAGGCCAGGCCCGAGGATATCGTCGTCGAGCGCGCCGAGCGCCAGCATCACGTCGCGGAAATTGAGGCCGGTCGCTGCCACCTCGATTTCGACCTCGTCGCCCTGAGGCGCGACGCGATCGCGCATCACCCATTCCATGGAGCTGACGGCGCCCTGCTGGGGCACGTCGAGCTGCACCCGCCGGGTGTCTGACACCTTTTCCCGGGCGATGGCTTCGCCGCGCAGGACGCGCACGCCGAACTCGCCGTCCGTGCGGGAGACACGCTCGGCCTCGGCACTTTGCAGATCGACGATCTCGCGCACGCGGCGGGCGGCCTCGGCGTCGAATGCATCTACGTCGACGAGGCGCAGATCGAGGCCCGGATGCTCGTTGAGCGCTACGCGGTAGAAGGCCGAGATGGCCACGGCGGCGGGATCGACGGTCTCACTGGCGAGCTGGCGGCCGCCGGCCGTCACGAGCCAAAGGGTCAGCTTGCCCGTGCTCGCATTCGCCCATTCCAGCACGCGCTTGAGGTCGAGCAGCCTTTGCACCAGCGCGGCCCTGGGGGCCCAGGCGGGCTCGAACGCGACGGGGAAAATGACTGTCCCGTGTGCTTCGGACCGCTCAACGGAAGGAAGGATCAGGTCGTCGATGATGGTGTCGCCGTCGCGCGTCAGCGCTTGGGCGAATGCATCCGTGCCGCTACCGCCGAGGACCAGAACGGGACCGGCCATCCGCCCGTCCGAATGGGCCGCAACAGGGCCGCTGAATGCCGTGGAGAGGCCGTCGGCGAGCGAGATCGCCTCTACCGGCGCGCAGTTCATGTGCGCGAGAAGGACCTCGATCTGTCCTCGCTGTGCGCCGGCCGGCTGCGGGGAAACGAGGACGTCGAGGAGCCCGTCGAAGGGGGGCTCGGCGACGAGGCACCGGGCACCTGCGGCGATTGCGCCGATGCGCGCGGCCTCGGCCAGATCGCCGCCGAAGGGCGCCTGGGCTGCGAGCCCCGCCACCAGATCGACCGGAGCGAAGTCGGGAGCCTCGTCCCCGCCCGCGGCTGCGGTGTCGAGGAAGAAGAGATCACCGGCTCCTGTGCGCGACGTCACCTTCTCGAAGCCGGCTGCGTCCGCCCCGGCCAACGTCACCTGGACAAGGCCTTCGCGGACGAAGGGGAGGAGCGTGCGCACCAGGCCGGCGGTCCAGGGACGCGGCAGCAGGATGTGCGGACGCACGGGGGCGCAGGCTGCGATGCGCTCCTCCACCGCCGCCCGGACTGCCCCGAGGCCGGCAGAGAAAGCGATGCCGTCCTCGGCGACGAGGTCGGCGAGCGAAGGCGGAAGCTCCAGAGAAGCGCCCTGCGCGAGGTGCGGTGCCAGCGTCGCCTTCAGCTGGGCCGCGAGCCGGACTTCCGCATTGGCCTCGGGATAGCGCTCGGCCAGCGTACGAAAGAGCAGATCTGACGGCGGCAACTCGGCCTTAGTGATGAGCCAGCCTTCCGCGGTTCGCTCGGCCAGGCCGGTCGCCGCGAACTGGTCCATGAGCGCGGTGAGGCGTCCCTCCGCCTCGGCCGCCAGTCGACCGACGGCGATGAGGCGTGCGGGCACGACATCGAGCCCCCCCGCCAGCGCGACGATGGTCTCGCGCACAAGGGAACGCACAAAGCCGCGCAGCAGCAGGAAGGCATCCAGCGGCTCGGCAGTCAGGCCCGCGAGATCGACCGCGCCCGCAGGCGTAGCCGATGCCTGCCTCAGCGCGTCGTAAGTGACGCGGAAACGCCGCTCCTCGTCACTGCGCCGGGAGAGCACGACCTCGCGCAGCACCAGTCCCCGCACGTCCGCGACCACGCTGTCGTCGGCGGCATGGAGGGTGATGTCGACGGAGGTGGTGAACCGGCTTTCGTGGGTCCGGTGGGTGACGGATTTGGCGATCGCCACGCCGGGCTGCCAGAGGCGGAGCGAGCGGATGCGGACCGGGAGATTGGTGCGGGTCTCCCCGTCCACCACATGCGCGTCGAGAAAGAGCGCGTGCAGCGAGGCGTCGAGCGCGGCCGGATCGATCATGTGCCGGTCGGTGAACAACCCCAGCGGCAGGGTGCCGGCGGCGAGGGTGGTGATGCCGCTGTCACCGTCACGTTCCACCGCCACGGCGCGCTGGAAGCTGGGCCCGTAGTTGAGGCCGCAGCTGGTCGCGGCCGCGTAGACATCAGCAGCGTCGGAGTAACGAAGGCGGGCCGGGTCGGGGTCTGGCTGGAGCACCGGCGTTCCGGTGGCCGGCACCACCCGCCCGATGGCGTGCAGCAGAAACTCTGCGCCGCTGAGACGACGGCGCGCCCAGACCGAGCAGGTCTGCGTGGTCTCGTCGAAGCGGGTGGAAATCTCGCGCATCGTGCCCTCGGGCACGGAGAGGGCGCGCAGCACGTCGAAGTCGCGCAGCTCCATCGGCACGTCGCCGTGGATTTCGCGTCCCACGGACAGCATCATCTCGGCGATGGCGGCCGCCGGGACCACCACCTCGCCTTCAACGCGATGGTCGGCGAGATACGGGGCGATCTCGTGGTCGGCGAAGCCGCGCCATTCCGGCACGTTCTGGCTCACGCGGCGCCCGAGCAGCGGATGAGACGGGGCCGCGCCGAACATGCGGCCGTAAAGCTCAAGCGCCTCCGTGGTGTTGGCCATCACGAAGCGCTGGCGCTGCCAGGGGTAATGCGGCAACGGCAGGGGCGTGGCGGTCGGTGGTCCGAACGCCCGCGCGGAGTCGATCTCCACGCCGCGCACGAAGGCCTGCGCCGCGATGGCGCGCACCGGATCGCCCGCAGCGGTGTCGTCGCGCTCGGACAGGCTGGAGATGCACTCAGACGGTAGTTCCGCCTGCCGGAGCGTCTCTGTGGCTGCGCCGGTGAGGATGGGGCGCGGGCCGATCTCGATGAAGTGCGTGGCGCCGAGCCGGCCGGCTGCGACCACCGCATCCGAGAAGCGCACCGGCTCCCGGATATTATGCCACCAATAGGTGGCATCGAGGGCGGTGCCGGCCAACGGGCCACCTGTGACGGTAGAGACGAAATCCGTGCGCGTCTCGCCGGGCCTCAACGACTTGAGGTCATCGAGAATGCCTTGCTGCGCCACATCGAGCAGCACCGAATGGAACGGATAATCCACGCCGATGGAGACGGTCGCGATGCGCTGCAGGCGTGCAGACTTTTCCGCCAGCGCGATGGCCTCGGTGGTGCCGGACAGGGTGACGGAGCGGGGGCCATTGACGGCGGCGATGTTCAGATCCTGGCGGCCGAGGGAGGCGAGGAACGCCTCGGCCTGCTCCTCGCACGTCGCGAGCGCGAGCATCCGGCCGCGACCTGCAACCATCTCCTGCCGCAGGCTGCGGTGGTGAATGAGGTGGATCGCCGCTTCGAGGTCGAGAGCGCCCGAGACCATGGCCGCCGCCACCTCGCCCACGCTGTGACCAAGCACGACGTCCGGCTTGATGCCTTCTTCGCCAAGAGCTGCCGTAAGGGCAATCTGGATGGCGAAGATCAGGGGCTGGGCGACCGAGGTCTTCTCGATCTGGGTGGCGAGGGCAGGCGAGGCCAGGGTTTCCGCCAGCGACCAGCCAGCGACCTTTTGATAGGCCGCATCGACAGCCGCGAAGTGCGTGCGGAAAGCGTCGTTTCGGGCAAACGCCGCGCGGCCCATGCCGACCCACTGGCTGCCATTGCCGCTATAGAGGAACGCCACCTTGCCGGACCGCGCGGCCGCCTTGCCGACCGCGATCTCTGTCTTTTCGCCGCGCGCGAAGCTGCGCAGTTGGGTCGCCACGTCCGGTCCCGGGCCTACGGGGACGGCCAAGCGGGTGTCGAACAATTCTCTCTGATAGCGTGCACCGCCGGCGATGGTGGCAGCCGGCGCGGCTTCCTGATCGAGGAGCGACGCATAGCTTTCCGCAAGGGCACGAAGGGCTTCCTGGGATTTGGCGGAGACCGCAAGAAGTCGCGCGTCGGAAGCGGGTTCGGATGGCGCTGGCGCCGGAGCCGCGGCCTTGAGGACGACGTGAGCGTTGGTGCCGCCGAAGCCGTAGTTGCAGACACCGGCAAAGGGCGTTTTCTGCAGGTCGAGCGGTACGTGCGCCGCAGCCGGCGCCAGGTTCAGGGCGTCGAACGCGATATTGGGATTGAGCCCATCGAGATGGAGCGTGCGCGGATACAGGCCATGCTTAACCGCCAGCGTCGCCTTGGCCAGGCCGGCGAGGCCCGACACGCATTCGAGGTGGCCGATATTGGACTTCACCGAGCCGACGGGCAGGGGCGTGGAACGGCCATGACGCAGGGCGCTGCCGATGGCTTCCGCCTCGATGGGGTCGCCGACAGGCGTGCCCGTACCATGGGCCTCGACGAATGCCAGCGCACTGCCGTCGATGCCGAGGTCTTCATAGATGCGGGCGATCAGGCTCCTCTGGCCTTCGACCGAAGGCAACGAGATGCCGGACGTGCGGCCGTCCGAATTGACACCCGCCCCGACGATGGTGGCATGGGAACGGTTGCCTGCGGCCCGCGCGACGTCTGATCGGCGCAGCACGATGGCGATGGCGCCTTCCGAGCGCACATAGCCGTCCGCTCCTGCGGAAAAGGGGCGGCAGCGCCCCGTGGGCGACAGCATGGATGCACGGGAGAAGCCGATATAGGGCGCCGGCGACAGCAGCAGGTTCACACCTGCCACGATGGCCGTATCGATCTCTCCCGCACGCAGCGCCTTGGCCGCCTGGGCAAGGGCGACGAAGGAGGACGAGCATGCCGAATCGACGGTGAAGCTCGGGCCGCGCCAATCGAAGATGTAGGAGACGCGGTTAGAGATGATGGACAGGGAATTCCCTGTCATGAAATGGCTTTCCATGGCCGCGGGATCGCCCGATGCGGCCGTCTGGTAGTCGACGTTCGACGCGCCCACATAAACGCCGATGGGCTCACGTGCCGTTGCGGAAGGTGAAAGCCCGGCATCTTCCAGGGCTTCCCACACCACTTCGAGCAGAAGACGCTGCTGCGGATCGATCTGCTGTGCTTCGCGCGGGGAAATGCCGAAGACGCTGGGGTCGAAAGCGAACGGATCGTCGATATAGCCGCCGGCGAACGTATAGGAGAAACCCGGCTCGCTCTTGCGGGGGTGCTGCCCCCGGTCCACTGGCCAGCGACCTTGGGGAAGGTCGCTGACGGCGGACGTGCCGGCCATCAACTGCGACCACAGCCCTGCCATGTCATTGGCCCCGGGGAGGCGGCAGGCATGCCCAATTATCGAAAGGTCAAAAACGGTCTGAGGGCTCGGGTACGCAGCCATGCTTGGGCAGATTCCAGCGTCATGGAGATGCAATTTTCCACAGACGACAGAACCACCGGTTTGGTGCGCGCACTCCGGCGCTTCGGCGCGAGTAGCCCCGATGCAGCCTTGTCTCTTGCGGCTCCGCCCGATGCGGCCTCGTGTGACGCCGAAGTACTCTGCCCTGACCTGAGCATGAACTCCCTCGCATCGCCCGTGGGTCTGCTATAACGTGCGAAGCCCGTCAGGTCGAGAAAAAACCGGATGCAATCAATGAGGGCGATCTGACGTGCCAAGTTGGGCTGAAACGTTCGTGAATCCAGCCTTTTTATCCCTATTTTATTTTTGTGTGATAATTAAAAATGACGAAATAGTGGGTCAAAATTCAAAAAATACTTCTTTATGTTTCAGTTTTTAATGGAAAAACAAAATCCATATCCCACTTTATACGTAGACGACTTAAAAATTCTCTCCCGCTCCCTTTGTGTCATCTACGGTCCAAAGCCGTGGGGCAGGAGATTAACGCGCTGCCACCGGTTGATATGACGGCAGTCGGTGGTGCTGGGTGCTGGGAAAAACGCTACAAGGACGCCGGCATGGGCGCCCGCCTTGCGACCCAGCGTGAGTCGGGCAAGAATGCGCGCGTTGGTTGATCCTTGGTGCTGTGGGTTAGGAATGTCCATTCTTGTTACCGGCGGAGCCGGTTATATCGGAAGTCACGTCGTCCTCGCTTTGGTCGACCGTGCCGAGGACGTCGTCGTTCTCGACGATCTCTCGACCGGCTTCGCGGATTCCTTGCATCCAGCCGCCCGGCTGGTGGTGGGCGACGTGAGTGATGCTGCGCTCGTTGCGCGCCTCGCCGCCGAATACGGAATCACGGAAATTATTCATTTTGCGGCAAAGATCGTCGTTCCAGATTCGGTTTCCGATCCGCTTGGCTATTATCTCGGCAACACGGCCAAGACCCGCAGCCTGTTCGCAGCCGCTGTGGCCGCTGGGGTGAAGCGCATTATTTTCTCATCTACGGCTGCGGTCTATGGCGACCCTGGCGCGGGTGTCATTTCGGAGGATCATCCGGCAGCACCCATCAATCCCTACGGACGCTCGAAGCTGATGAGCGAGTGGATGCTGGCAGACACCGCCCGGGCCCACGGCCTCCAATACACGGTGCTTCGCTATTTCAACGTCGCGGGGGCTGACCCGGAGGGCCGCGCCGGCCAGTCCTCCCGCCAGGCCACCCACCTCATCAAGGTGGCGAGCCAGGTGGCAACTGGCGAGCGGGCCGGGCTGGAGATATTCGGCACCGACTATGCCACGCCCGATGGAACCTGCATCAGGGACTACATCCATGTTTCGGACCTGGCCCGCGCCCATGTGGCCGCGCTCAATGCGCTGCGCGCGGGGGGGCAAAACCTGACGCTTAATTGCGGCTACGGCCGCGGTTATTCGGTGCGGGACGTCGTTGAAGTGGTCAAACAGGTGTCCGGGGTGGATTTCCCCGTGAAGATCTCTCCACGGCGCTCCGGCGATCCGGCGACGCTTGTAGCAGGCGCGCAGCGCATTCGTGACGAACTGGGCTGGGAGCCTCTGCTTGACGATTTGCCCACCATCGTTCGCCACGCACTCGCCTGGGAGCGGCGGCTCGCACGGGGGAAGGCGCAGCAATCCCCTCAGGTGGCGACCGTCTGAACGGGGCGCCTTTCTGGTCGGATTGCTGATGCCATCAGGCGGAGGCTTGCGGATTTCCGTTTCAAGCCTCCGCGTCTCTGTCACTTGACCTGCAACAGGGTCACGGCAAGGGACTTGAAAAGGAGGCTGGCGTACGTGGGGGGCACGAACAGGATCAGGCGGCACCTGTTGGATTGGAAGGCCGTGAGATCGAGCGGGTAGGCCTGTTGCGTCCTTGTGCCATTCGTGTCGATGGCTATGCCTCCAAGGCTGATATCTTGGTAGCCATCCTCGACGAATATCCGGAAGACCCCCTCGAGGATGGCCTCCGAAGGCTGCGGAAGATAGCTGGACTGGATATCAATCAAGAGCCCCCTGCAGGCACCGACGGACGTCGGATGGAACAGGAACTCGATCGTCCGCCAGTCCGAATCCGCGCATCCCGTCAGATCGACGACGATGTTGTCGTCCATCTTCAAGAGGGCAACTGCCTCCTCCGCGGCAGGGCCGAAGCTGAAGCAGACATTCGGGGCGACTTCGGCGTAGCACGCGACCTCGCGCCGGGTTGCGGCATCTATCGTCAAGGCTTCGGTTGAAAGCTCCGCCCGATGGGCACCTTCAAGCGTCCGGTTCTCGAGCTGGGTCAACAAATCGCTGCTCGCTCTCATCGCGAGCAGCTTCGCGTCCCGCAGGATGCCTATCGTTCTAACCTCGGAGATGCCGAATACGGTCGAGCGGCTCTCGATGAAGAAGATCAGCTTTGCGCCGGACGCTCCTGCCAGGGCGTCCTGAATCTTCTGGGAGAGAACGACCGGGAAGGCATGGGTCGTGGATGTGGCATTGAACTCCAGCTCGGCGGAAGAGAAATCCACCCACCGCCCATCGGGATATGTGACTCTCAGGACGGAAAAGACCGAAACGGATTTGACGGAGAAGGCATCCAAGATTGAGACGAAAGTCGAAGTCTCCCGAACATCGTCGATATCGAGGGTGATTTCGATCGTCAGCCAGTTCGCGTCTTCCAGCTTGCGGGGCTCGATCTCAATGAACACGTTGCCATTGAAGGACTTGCGCGAGATCAGGATGCCCGAGTCGCGGCCCGGCTGGGCGTCGAACTCAACCCGGACGTTAGGGGTGAGATCGATCCCTTGACGGAAAAAGCGAGGCTTGTCCCCGACCAGGGCGAGCCCGTTCATAGAGGAGGCGGCGAACAGGGTCTTGGCGTCAATCGCACTCACGGAAGCTTTCCTTCCAATATTCCATGCTGGCTCGGATATCCCGAATCGGGTCCGGATGAGAGGGGTCCGGGACATGCCGGGCACCCGAGTTAAGCGACAAGGCAGGAAGGGGGGCTTGGTCCTGTGACCCGATCCCCCGGGGCCGCGAGGGCCTGGATCACTTTTGGAGCGTGCTGGGCTTGCCAGCGACATGGTAGAAATTATTGGGACCGTTCGCATTGAGAAAGGCGACCAGCTCGGCGCCCCAGCGGTCATAGAGAGCCTTGTGTTTCGAGGTGATTTTCTCGAAATTGAGGTCCCACAGATTGACCTTGGTCCGGAAGATCGAATTGCTCCGGATGCGGTATTCAAACAGGGCCTTCGGGATCATTATTCCGTATTGGCCGTTGGCGATCAGCTTGATTACGCCTTCCCAGTCATCAAGGAACATTCTCAAATCCGGGTCATGCTGCCCGAATTCGATGAAGACCTCCCGACGATAGACGAGAGATTGGCAGTTCGTCTGATTCATCACGATTTGAAGGGGCGGCTCGGCATTCGATGTGGCCCAATGCCGGATCCTGCCGGACTCATTGAAATCCTCGATCCAACATCCCACGAATGCGACGTTCGCGTAATGGTCGAGGATTGCAGTCGCTTGCTCGTAGTAGGCGGGCGAAACGAGATCGTCAGCGTCCAGCAGCGTCAGGTAGCGGCCCTTGGCATGGCCTGCGCCAAAATTGCGGGCCTCCGCGACGCCGCCGTTGGGAACGTTGAAGATGCGGAGGACGTCGGGTCCGAGCCCATGGCGCCGATGGAGGCCGTCAAGCTTGGCGAGCGCGTCGGGGCTGGTGCTGCCGTCATTCACGAGAATGATCTCGCAGTCCTCAAGATGGCTTTTCCGGATGCTGGCAATGGTCTCGTCGATGAACTCGTGCATGTTGAAATAGGGGATGACAACCGACAGTCGCGGGCCGTCCCCTTCAATCTGGCTGTGGCTCGCACGCCCGGATACATCTGACGGCAGCGAGAACGGGAAGTGTGTGCGGCTCGTCGAGAGTGTCTCGACGAAGGCGCTCTTGGCAGCGAAGAATTTCTGGGGGTCGCAATGCTCGGCGACTGCTGCCCTTGCGGCAGTGCCAACGGCGGCCCTTGCCGCGGGCTTAAGCTTGATCACTTGGGAGACGGCGTCGGCCACGCTGCGCGGGCTCTCCACATCGCAGAGGTAGATTGACTTCCGGTCCTGCGCAATTTCGCGGATGCCGCCGCGCTTGCCGGCGATGCAGACTTGCCCAGCTCCCATGGCCTGAAGCAGGGAATAAGGGAAATTATCGAATACCGAAGGGTGCAATTGGGCATAGGCGGTGCGCGCCTGCTGCTCAATATAGGATCGCGGTCGCAGCCCTTCGTAAATGATCAGCCCGTCCGAAAAATATCGGGAAAAACGGGACTGCAGGAAAGTGAGATAGGACCCACCAGACGGACTGAAATGGGTGTCTGATCCGTAGATCTTCAGCGGCGTGCGAACGCCCTGGTCCCAGAGCAGGGACATGCCGCGAATCGCATGTTCGATGCCCTTCCAGTAGGTCAGGCGCGAGGCGATATAGACGTGATCGTATTCTATCCTGGGGCCGGGGGCGGCCCCGGGCGGCGGGAGCTCATATGGATTGGGAATCACCGTGTGCCGAGGCAAGTCGGTGAGCAGATCGGGCTTCAATTCATCGAGCAGAGCCTGCGAGGGTGAGACGAGCCCGTCACACGCAAGCATGCACCATCGCTCCATGGTGCCGTGCCAATAGGCGGGCAGGCGATAGATCGGCCTTTGATCGAGTCGGTCGATGAAATAGGTCGGTGTGTGCGCCGTGACGACAATCGGGATGTCTTTGAGATATCTGTTGAGGCACAGCCGATTTTGGATCGTGACGTAGCCGATGCCGAAGCCGTCGGCGAATTCGAGAAACGACGGACGTCCGAGGCGCGCGAACAGACCGCCCGCCCGGGAGGCGAGAAGTTCGGCTATCCGGGAGAACTGAAGCGAGGTCGAAACCCATTCGCCAATCTCATCCCCATGCCACGACTTCCTGGGATTGATGCGAATCAGGATAATGTTGTCGGCTAGCCATTCCTCTTGATAAAGTCCATCGATCGAATGGGAAATGGCAAATATTGCGAGGGAATGGGTCTCGTTCTTGAGATATAGATTTGTAATCTGGCGCATGTATTCCGAAAGGCCGCCTCCAAAATCGGGCGGATATTCGAAAGTGAAGTACCAGGCGTTCAATGTAATATCCCCGCTTCAGATCTCTGGAATGACCTCACCGTCGCATGGTTGTTTGGCAAAATTATAACTGTTGCAACCTGGCGTTTTTTTTGCCTCTACGTATGTCCGAACTATCAGACATCCTCTGGGCACTTGCATCAGCGCTATGCTTGCACGGCAACTTGCGTCATCGACGAACCGGTCTCGGAATGGGGTTGTAGACTTCTTAGGTTTCGCCCGTTCCGTCAAGGCGACGGAATGATCTGCGGCGGATGGGCGCAGCATGCTACCACGCAATGCGCCTCATGGGCAGGCATGTCCAGCGATCGGGAAGACCGTCGCGGCCCCGCGCGCGGGGATGTCGGAGGCTGCTGGTTGATTGCGGCTGCAACCTCACCGGTATATCTCTCCCGAGTTGTACGTTGGGCGCCTCGTATGGTGACCAACGGTCAATCAACAGGGTTGGTTGGGGTGTGGTCGGGGGCCGGGTCATATGAGCTTTCTCCGGGAGGGCGTCGCGCCGTTCGATTGCTCCATCGTGTTGACTGTGCATGGCGAGCGCCATCTGTTGACGCGCAGCCTAGCCTCGCTCGATGCAGCTGCCCTCTACGCCGGCGATCTCGGGTATCGCTGCGAACTCGTCGTCGTGCATGACGCGACCGATCCACTGACGAGCACGATCGCGCGGACCTATCCATTCAAGGGGTTCGTGGCCATCGAGCATGTGGTGACGGAGCATCGTTCGCTCGGTCCGGCACGCAATTCAGGCGTCCGTGCCGCACATGGGGCCTTCATTGCCACGGCTGATGGCGACGATCTCGTTTCGATCAACATGCTGTCCGAGATGCTGGCCCAGGCGAGCGTGGCAGGCGAGCGAACGCTGATGTTCCCTGAGTTGCTCATCGGCTTTGGTGCACAGGATTTTATCGGCCAGTATTATTCGTTGGACGACGAGATCAAGCTAACTTTCCTTGCCGCCCATCCTTACGTGTCGCGCGTATTCGGTCCGCGCTCCTATTTCCTCGCGCATCCTTATGCAGATGCGCGCGTGAGCAGCGGCTATGCCTACGAGGACTGGCATTTCAACGCCGAAGCGGTGGCGCGGGGAATGGACCTCCATGTCGTTCGCAATACAGCGCTGTTCTACCGGAAGAGGAGGGGGAGCCTTCTCAATGAGGCGAATGCGAAATCGGTACGCCAGACACCGCCGACACTGCTCTTTCGCCCGGACGTATTCCTCGATGTGATGGCGGGCGCCTACGACACATATTGTGCCGCGGACAGGCGTCCGGCCTTGCGTCCGGCGATCCACCTGCCCCTGAGCGACAATCCCGTCTTCTGTGAATTCATCCTCGCTGCCAATGCCATCGAGCCGGCTGTCAATCCTTCCGTGATCGACCAGTCCGCCTATTTCACTGCCCTTGAGTGGTCCAACGCCGAGGTCGGGGCCGCATACTTCGAAATCTGCCGTCTCATCGGAGCAGCCACGTTCACCGACATCTTCCTGTTTCCCTTCCTGCGCCATGGCGGGGCGGAGAAGTACATTGGGGATGTGATGCGGGCGCTTCTCGAAGGCGATCCGGCGCGGAAAATTCTGGTGCTGCTCGGGGAGGCTGACCCCAATCTGAACATGGAGTGCCTGCCGCCCGAGTGCGAGGTGGTCGATTTCAAGGCCATCTGGCCTGATCTTGAAGACCGCTTCGTCGATCTCATAACCCTGCGTCTGATCGAAGCCTATGGCGATGCCACGATCCATCTGCGCCAGTCGGTTTATGCGGAGCGTTTTTTCTCAGCCTATGCGCCCGTTCTCGGCGGACGCAGAACGATCTTCTACCGCTTCTGTGACGAGTGCTCCTGTGTGAAGGGCGAACAGGTGACCGCGCCCTGGGGCTTTTCCTTCGTCGATGCGCATGTCGAGCATCTCTTCCGCATCGTCAGCGACAATGGCAGCGTGGTCGAAGCCGATGTGCGCAGGCTCGGCGCCTACGCTGATCGCTATGCGGTGATCTATGCACCCCAGCCGGTTCGGTCGGAACCGCGGGCTGGAGTGGGTCGGAGGGTGCTCTGGGCTTCGCGACTCGTGGCGCAGAAGCGGCCGGAATTGATCGCCGCCATCGCGGATTCGCTTGCCGCTCGGGCATCGGACATCGTGATCGACGTCCGTGGCGACGGGCCTGATTTTGATGCCGCGATGTTCGCCGGCAGGCCCAACATCGCTTATGGGGGCCCGTTCGGGCGCTTCGCGGATGTGGTGAATTCCGAGCATTTCGCCTTTCTCTACACCAGCGTGTTCGACGGACTTCCAAACGTCCTGCTGGAGGCCGCAGCCTGGGGCCTGCCTTCCGTCGCTCCGCACGTCGGGGGCATTGCGGAGTTCGTGGTCGACGGCGAAACCGGCATTCTTCTGCCATCGGGGCCCGACGATGCGGTGCTGGCGGCAGAGTATGCCGATGCGCTGATTGCGCTGGCAGAGGAGCCGGAGCGGCGGCGCAGGCTGGCACTCGCTGCTCAGGAGCGACTGCGGCAGAAACATGCGGCGGAGGTGCACCGGGGAGCTGTGCTGCGGCTGTTCGGCGTCGAAGAGCCGGGTCAGATCGAGGCGGCAGCGCAATGAACGGTCATGATGCAACGATCCGTGCGTTCCGGCGGCGGCTGATCGAGTATGGTGTGCTCATCCGCAACCTGAATGATCGCGTTCGGGTTGCCGCCCGCGAGAAAAGCGAGGTGGCGGCGGAAGTCGATCGCGCCCGTTTCGACGCGGCAATTCTCGGCAACAGGGTGCATGTGCTTGAGAGCCGGCTGTCGTCGCGCCTCACGCTGATCAAGATTCTGCTTGGGCTGCATCATCCGACCCGTGACGAGGAGGTGGATGCCCGACTGGAGATCGTCTCGGGCGCCACCCATGCGGACGGCGTGTATCGGGTCACACCCTTGGGTGGGGCGATTGAGCTGCGAGGTTGGCTCAAGGGGTCAGCGGCAATGGGGGGGGCCGCTTTCCTCCGAGTTGGGACGCGAACGATCGCCTGCGAGAGGTTTCCCCGCGCAGACGTGGCCGGCACGTTCGGTCTTGATCCGACTATCGGCTGGGGATTTTCCGCTGTGCTGCCGGCGGCGGACGTGCCGTCCGCTGACAGCGCTTGTTGGATCCTGCTCGGAGACCGGCCGGTGAAGTGCCTCGGCCACCTCTCCCGGACAGCGGGCTGACGCGCCAAATTTGGCACGCCGGGTCGGCGAGGAACCTAACCCCTATGCCGGCTGCGCGGCGATCCACCGGCTCGCGCTGAGGAGCGACTGGTTGATGACCTGGTGCATGTCCAGATACTGGTAGGTGCCGCAGCGGCCGATGAAGGTGACGTGGGGCAGCTTGGACGCCTCGGCCTCGTACTCGCGATAGAGCCGGTCGAAGCGGCCATCGTGGGTCTTCACCGGATAATAGCGCTCGTGATTGTTGTCGTGGTAGTCGCACGGCTCTTCGACGGTGCGCAGTACACGCGGGCCGGAGGCCTCCAGATGGCCCGGAATGTTGTGCCACCACGTCTCGCGGGTATAGGGGCCGGCATCCGTATAATTGATGGTGACGTGAGGCGATGCCTCGGCGGTCGGAACGCTGGTGGTGTGGAAGCGAATGGAGCGATACGGCAACTCGCCATGGGCGAAGCCGAAGAATTCATCGATCGCCATGCTGTTGAAGCAATGATCGTAGCCGTCCAGCATGGCGTGGCTGAAGGGCACGCCGAGCCTCACGGTGATGGCCGGATGATCAAGGATGCGCTCGAAGATGGCGGTGTAGCCGTCTTTCGGCATGGCCTGGAAGGTGTCGTTGGTGAAATAGCCAGCCTCGCGGGTGGTGCGGATCTGCAGCCGGCGGACCACGGCGGCGTCCATCTCCGTCAGGTCCATGTCCCACATCTTCTTGGTGTAAGGGCGGAAGAAGAGGTTGGTCAGCTCGGGCCCGATCGTGGAGAAGAGGTGGTCTTCCGCATTCACCACCGGATCGCGCGGAACGCTCACGGCGGCAAGCTGGGCGGCGACTTCCTCGGGGGTGGAGAGTGAGAGGCCGAACAGCGCGTTGACGGTATCGAGATTTACCGGCATGGGCACGAGCCGGCCATCCGGAAGGCGGGCGACGACGCGATGTTCGTAGGTCAGCCATTCGGTGAAGCGCGAGAGCCAGTCCACGACCCGCTGGTTGGAGGTGTGGAAAAGATGCGGCCCGTAGCGGTGGATGCGCACACCGGTCTCATCGACGCTGTCGAAGCAATTGCCGCCGATATGGGGCCGCGTGTCGATGACCTCGACGGAGTGGCCAGCTTCAGCAATCTCGCGCGCATGAACAGCGCCCGCAAAGCCTGCACCTACAATCAGGACCTTCGCCATTTAAATCTGTTCCCTGAGATTCGGCATAGCAAGGCGACGCCTTGTGCCAAACCTGTGTTGATACTAAGGTGCGGTTACATAATCAAATTTGTATTGCATTTCTTTGTCCAATTGTTCGTTTATTTTTTTGACATCATTTTCCGTGTAATGTTTTGTCTCTGTGTCGGCGATGAAAAATAATATTTCGCGTCCATCGTCGCTGGTTAGTTTCATCTTTTTGTCAATAATGACGCCAAATTTATTTTCCGGAAAGTCGCCGCAATCAGAATACTTCCAATGTGATGCGACCAAGTTTTGGGCGATATCATCCATTGGGCTGCCAAGTCCTCGAATTTGGTAGGATACCATTACATCGAGCGGAGCAGGGTCGGGTCGAGGAGCGTCGATTATGCGCTGGCACAAGTCCGTCACATCGACATTGGAGCGGAAAAGCTTGAACTGCTCCCATACGCCGCCCCCTTCAGGAAACATAAGGAGGTCTTTGTCCTCGTTTTCGATGAGGTGTCGCTGTAGCGCAGAGGGGTTAAGGAGGACGTCATAATCGACCCACCCCCAGATCGCAGGCGTCGGGGTATGATCAAATCGCGTGAAGAGGGGCTTGAGGCAGCAGGCGTTCCACCCAGTCAATTGCTCACGAAAAAAATCCGGGTATTTTTCGATCAGCTCTGCATGGCTTGAAACGTGGAAGTATGGGAAAAATGCACGAAACCAATCCAGTAATTGGGTGTCGATTATTTCAATATTTGATGTGTCTGGGTGAATCATTTTGCGCCAATTCTCCGCCTGGTCTGTAAACAGGCGAAAATTGGCAAAGTCGGCACTCGCCCAATTGGAAAATATGAACCGGTGCATTGGCTTTGGCGCGCCGAATGCCAATGAATAGATCATGCAGGTTGGCTTGGTCATTCAAGTCCTCGTTCGTTGTGTATATTTATGTTTGGTTACGAGGTGCTCATTTTTATGCGGATCCGATCCGCCGCGCGACAACCACAAGAGCCAAGCCAAAAAAAGACATGCCGAGCACAATAACAAAAAGAAGGGAAGGATCGTAAAACGAACTTTGATATTCGTCGAAATAGGCGACGCGCACGCCGTCGACGATCTGGCATAGCGGAAAATATTGAAGGATCGTCTGCAGCCGTTCCGGCAAGCTGGTTGGAAGATACAACACGCCGGAAGATATCCAGAACAACGGCCCCAGAAGGCTGCCAGCCATGATGAGCGGCATCCAAAGGAGCCCAAGGGAGGCAAAGATCAGCCCGGTTGCGATGCCAAGGAACCAAGCCGCTATAAGTGCATAGGTGAAGCCGGGTAGATGAACCGGGCTCACATCGTAGCCGAAAATGGCGAGCGTGGAGATCATTGAGACCACCACCAGCGTTCCTGACGCAATCTCGACGGTCGCTCGCGCAAAAAGGATGTCGAAGAAATCGACTCCGGGGAAATAGAGCAGGGGCTTGTTCTGCTGGATCGATAGCATCATCTGGCGGTGGCAGTAGAACCATAGCACGAAAGGCAGGATGCCCGTCATCAGGAAGGTCAGGGGACGTCCGCCGATGGGGGGGATTCGGCCGATGACCGTCAGGATCGCCAGCGCGATGCCGAGATGACCGAGGGGCATCACCAGACTGAGCAGGAAGCCGGCATAGCCGGAGCCGAACCGCGTCTGAAGGTCGCGCATGACGAGGGCGCCCACCACGCGCGCATGCATTGAAAGCGCGGTGGACCAGCTCTCGCCGGCAAAGCGCGTCAGGCGGGCCTGCGTTTCGCTCATGGTCAGGCTTCCATCTGCTGGCGATGGACCTCGATGGCGTCGTTGATGTCCTCGAACATCATCAGCCGTCCGCGTTGCAGGACCAGCCCGGCATTGCAGTAGTCCTTGATGGTACCGGTGGAATGGGACGCCATGATCATGCCCGCCCGCGCCCGGCGCTCGGCGAAGGCGCGAGAGCATTTCAGCTGAAAGCGCGCGTCGCCCACCGCGGTGATCTCGTCCACCAGATAGAATTCGAACTCGATGGCCATGGAGACGGCGAAGGCAAGGCGCGAGGTCATGCCCGAGGAATAGGTCTTCACCGGCAGGTCGAGGTCGCGCCCCAGCTCCGAGAAATCCTCCACGAAGTCGGTTACCTCGGTGATGTCCGCATCATAGACGCGGGCGAGGAAGCGGATGTTCTCGCGCCCCGTCATCATCGGGTGGAAGCCGCCCGCGAACCCCAGCGGCCACGACATGCGGACCGAGCGATAGACCCGACCCGAGGTGGGCGCCTCGGTGCCCGCGATGATCTTGAGGAATGTGGACTTTCCCGCGCCGTTCTGTCCCAGCAGGCCGTAGCTGAGCTTGGAGTTGAGGCGAACCGAGATGTTCGAGAACACCGTCTTGCGCTGAAAGTGGGTCCAATAGGTTTTGGTGAGGCGATCGATGACGATCATGTCCCGCCTAGCTCCTCAGCTGGCGCGCCAGCTCGAACCCGGCGAGGATCACGAGCCAGATCACACAGAACAGCGCGGCTGCTGCCACCGGCATCCAGAAGCGGTTGGGGTAGTCGGCCTCCTGGGCGAGAACCGGATTGACGAAGGCCGCCAGATACATGCCGCGACGTTCCGCGTTCACCCGCGCCTGCTCCAGCGCCTCGGCGGCGGTCGTGTACTGACGTTCGGCGATCTGCCGCTCCAGCTCCAGCGTGTCGTAGCGGGTCATGACGGCAGAGAGCGTATCGCCGGCGGCACCGGTGCGGGTGGTCAGCCGCGCCTTCAGCGTCGTGATGTTGTCCTTGATCGCCTGGCGCCGTGCATCCAGCAGGGTGAACTGCGGCGCGTCGGGACTCAGGGTACGCCGCGCGGTGCCGATCTGCTGGTCCACGAGCGTAAGGTCGCTCTCAAGCTCGCTGATGAGCTTGTCTACACCTTCATTGGTCCGCACCGGATCTATGACGCCGACCTCGTTGCGCAGGTCGCGCATGGCGGCACGCGCCTTGCGCAGCCGCTCCTGCGCCCGTTCCAATTCCGCTTGGTTCTGGGCGATGGCGTCCTTCCGGGTGCGCTCTCCGAGCTTGTTCACCATGTCTTCCGACAGGCTCACGATGGCCCGGGTGATGCGAAGCGTATCCTCGGGACTGAATGCCCAGACGCGCACCGTGATGATGCCGGACGTACCCTCGATGCTGGTGTCCATCTGTGCCCGCCAGGCGCGCTCCAAACGCTCCACAGGACGAGACGGATTGAAGCGGGAAAACCAGTCGATGTCCGGCTTGGATAGCAATTGGCGCAGGCCGACCTTCTCGTCGAGTGCCTCCACCATGGCGAGGCTTTTCACGAAGTTGGAGATGATCAGCGAATCCTGAACCTCGGCCAGTCCTTGCAGGGCGGACAATCCGCCGATTCCCTCCAGCCCGGAATGCTCCGAGGTGCGCACCGCAAATCGCGCCTCCGAGACGTACTGTCGCGAGGCGATAAAGACGAAATAGATGCTGGCGAGCAGTGTGGGTACAAGCACGAGGACGATGAAGCTCGGCCACAGGGGCAGTCGCTGGGGGATGGCGGCAAGCGCCTCGATGCCCCAGAAGCCAGCATCCGCCCGCCGCACCACAGGCTGTCGCCTTCGTGCCTCGCGAGCCCGCTGGCGCAACTCCTCGCGTACCCGCGCATTGCGCTTCACCAGCGATTCGGTCAGCTCGTCGCGTACAGATAAATTCTGTGTAGGCGAGACGGGTTGGCTCACCGCCTCTTCCTCCCTCTGGTAACGCTCCGTCGGAGCTTCAACTTTCAAGTGCGCTTCAGAGCCGCTACTAGCATTCCGATGCTTGCCATGTCTATCTTACCTTATGGGGCGCGCGTGCTCCAGCGGTGCCATAGGATGTCGCGCCTGCGAGGTCGCTCCCCCGCGATGCTGCCCGCGCCAAACACATTGCCATACCGATCGGACCCCGTCGTCTGCTATGAAACCATGCCTGTCCGTTCCGCCCGCCGCCATGGATCTTGCCACAGGAGTACCAGCGACCGTGGCCGGTCAGGAGGGCGAGGCTGCGGCAGCAGAAGCGGGCCGCCTCGCGAAAGAGATTGCCGACCTCCGACAGCAGCTGGCCGACATGCAGGTCCGTTCTGACCAGCTCTTGCACTTGATTGAGCAATTGCAGGCCCGGCAGGAGCGGACGCCGGTCCTGCCGCTGCCGCTGGCGCGGCTCGGAACGCTTATCTTCGAGCCGGGGCCTTCCCTTGCCTTCCTGAAGGAGATGGGCACGCTCGCCGTTGCCACGGGAACGGAACTGCGGCGGGATGAAGCGGGCCACTGGCAGCCGCAAGTCCGCTGGGGGAAGGCCGGCCGGAACCTGATGCGGGACTTTTCCCGTCTGGTCTTCGGACAGCGGTCCGTCGTCTATCGCGTGCGCCTGCAACAACCCGCCCTGCCTGACCGGCCCCGGGTGCTGCATGTCATCCCGAATGTTTTCGTGGGCGGCTCAACCCAGCTTGTCGTGGACCTGATGGAAAGGCTCGGCCACCGGTTCGACATGCGGGTTGTCACCGCTGCCCTGCCGCCCCATGGCCGGCACGAGGGGATGGAGGTGGATGTCGTCCCGCTCGGATCGCCGGCGGAGGATTTTGCCGCGGCCTACGCGCGGGTGCAGCCTGACATCATCCACATTCATTATTGGGGCGAGAGCGATCGGCCCTGGTATCTCAGCGCGCTGGCCGCGGCCCGCGCGACGCAGGCTGCCCTCGTCCAGAACGTGAACACGCCCGTCGAGCCGCTGCGTGATCCGCGGGTGGGGCAGTATCTCTTCGTGTCGAATTATATCCGCGCCACCTTCGCTCCAGACGTGACCAATGGGAAGGTGATTCATCCAGGCATTGATCTCGATCGTTTCGCGCCCCGCCGTTTCGCGCCAGAAGCGGAAGATACGATCGGCATGGTGTACCGGCTGACCCGGGACAAACTGAGCGAAGACTCCCTTGACCCGATGATCGACGTCGCCCGCAGACGGCCGCGCACCCGTATCCTCGTCGTCGGCAACGGCGATCTACTCCCGGTTTTCCTCCGTCGTGTCATTGATGCTGGCGTTCGCCAGAATTTCGAGTTCACCGGCACGGTTCCCTATGGGGACCTGCCAGAGATCTACAGCCGGTTCCGGATTTTCGTAGCCCCCGTTGTGCGAGAGAGCTTTGGACAGGTCTCTCCCTTCGCCATGGCGATGGGGCATGCGGTGGCCGGCTTTAAGGTGGGCGCGTTGCCGGAAATCCTCGGCGGCTCACAGACCCTTGGTGCCGACAGGTCCGAACTCGCCGACATCCTGCTTCGGCTGCTGAACGATCCTGCGGAGGTCGATGCGCTTGGTGCCCGAAACCGTGAAAGGGCGGGCGTCTTCGCCGTCGAAACCATGGTCGAAGCCTATGGCACCGTGTATGCGGAAGCGCTTCAAGCCAGCCGAGTTACCCTCCGCGCGTAGCTTTACCCGCTCTTTACCCTGGTGGGTGATTTTGTGAGTTGCGGGTGGTGGTGGTGCCCGCTAATGTTGTGAAAAGGCAGCGGGTCGATGAGGGAAGAGCTGCGGCTGACGCACGCGGGTTCTGCTGTCCGCCCATCTGGACTAGCGTTGTCGGAGCGTTTCGTTCCGCACGATTTGCGAGGCGCGGTGCGCCTCGCCGCGAGGCAGTGATGGGGGCATTGGTTGTAGGAGGCGGGGGGCTGATCGGCCGCCGGCTGTGTCAGGAACTTGCAAGACGTGAAACCCAGATCATCGCCACATCGCGAAGCGTGGCGGACGCGCCGAACGTGCGAGGCGTGTCTTGGAAGAGCGTCGACCTTGCCACCTTCGATGGCTGGGGAGACCTGCTGAAAGGGGTTTCCACCCTTTATCATCTGGCTTGGTCGTCCATTCCATCCACCGCGGTGCTCGACCCCGCGCGGGACGTTCTGGAGAACGTGGTGGGTACCGTCAGGATGCTGGAGGCGGCACGTGGAGTGCCTGGCCTTCGTATCGTGTTCGCTTCGTCGGGTGGCAGCGTCTATGGCACCCCCGAGCACCTTCCCATCAGCGAAGATCATCCCACCCGGCCCATCAGCGCCTATGGCGTCTCCAAGCTGACGGTGGAACGTTACATCGAGATGTATCGGGATCTGTACGGCGTCGATGGCATGTCGGTACGGATCGGCAACTGTTATGGGGCCCGCCAGCATGAGAGCAGGGGCCTCGGCGCAGTCACCCTGTTTGCGCGCGCCGCGTTGAGCGGGAAGGCGCTGCAGCTCTATGGAAGTGGCGAGGTCGTTCGTGATTACGTCCATCTCGACGACGTCGTAAGTGCGCTCATCGCGGCGGGAGCCGCGCGGCGGGTGACGGGTCCGATCAATGTGGGGTCGGGCAGGGGGCACTCGCTCAAAGAGGTCATTGGCAAACTCGAGAAGAAGCTGAACCGGACCCTTGAGGTGCAGCACGTGGCCCCGCGCCACTTTGATGTCTCCACCTCCACGCTCGACATCCACCGTGCCAGCGAGCGTCTCGGCTGGGTGCCGAGGATCGACCTGGATCTGGGTATTGATCTTGTACTGGCGGAGCTTCGCGCAGATCTGGAATTGGAATGCGGATCGCCCTATTCGTCCATTGCTACTACCCAGAACATTTCTACGGGACAGAAAGCTATACCCGAACTCTAGCGCGGGAGCTTCTGGCACTCGGCCATGAGCCGGTGGTCGTCACGGCGACCTTTGCGGGGGAGCCGCGGCAAGAGGATTTCATCCAGCGTTACGCGATCGATGCCGTCAGAGTGATCCGGTTCGATCGCAATCGTTTTCCAGATCGGGGACTGCGGGACACTTTTCACCTGCCCGACCTGGCCACGGTACACCGTACGCTCCTGGATGAGATCCAGCCGGACATCATCCATGTGTGTCACCTGCTCAATCACACATCCGCCTTGCTTGATGTCGCGAGAGGCACGGGGAAGCCAGTCGTTGCCACCTTCACGGACTTTTTCGGCTTTTGCTTCAACAACAAGCTGAGCACGGTGGACGGCATGCGCTGTGCTGGACCGAACCGCAGCCGCTCCAATTGCGTGGCCTGCGCCTATTTCTCGCATGATGGAGCGCGGGCGGGTTTTGGGCGCCGCATCGCGCGCATAGCCGTTTCAGAGACGGTGGCTCGGATGCCTCGCCTTGCTCCCGCGAACTGGCGCGCCAACGTCGCGGCATTGAAGGAGCGGCCGGGGCACCTCTCGGCTGCCTATGGGGCCTACGCGGGGGCGCTGACGCCGACCCGTTTCCTGATGAACGCTTACCGGGCCAGCGGCCTCAAGGTGCCGCTGGAGCTTAGCCGCTTTGGGATCGATATCGACCGCTCGGACAAGCCCCCAGGCCCATCCGGCCGCACTCGGCTTGGCTTCATTGGCCAACTGGCCCGGCACAAGGGGCTCCACCTCCTTTTGTGCGCCATGAGGCGCCTTGATTCCAAGCAGTTTTCACTGGACGTCTATGGCGACGAGACCATGGACCCCGCCTATGCGCGCGAGGTTCGACAGCTCGCAGAGGGCTTGGAGGTCGTCTTTCGCGGGACATTTCCAGTCGAGCGGACCGCCGAGGTGCTTGCCGCCATGGATGTGCTCGTCATCCCATCGACCTGGGTCGAGAACAGTCCGCTGATCCTTCTCCAGGCGCTCGCCACGCACACGCCGGTAGTGATCTCGGACGTCGAGGGAATGAACGAGTTCATCGAGGAGGGGCGCAACGGATTCGGGTTCACCCAAGGTTCGGACGCGGCTCTGACCCGCGTCATCGGCCGCTTTGCCGCGGAGCCGGGGCTGGCGCGGGCAATGAGTGCCTTGACGCAATATGAACGCACGTCACGCCATATGGCCGCCGACGTTGTGCGCTTCTACGAGAGCGTCCAGGCAAAGAGGCAAGCCACATGACTATCTCGATTGAGGGCGACAGGGTCGCGGCGGGTTCGCCGAGCAGCGAAGGCATCAACGGCGATCTGGAAAGCTGGCTTGCCCTCAACCTCCCCGTCGATGGTATCTGGGCGCCAGAGGGCACCATCGCCCCGTGCCCTCCGGAGCCTTTGATGTACCGGACCTCCGGATTGACCGATCCGTTCGGTTTCGCCAGCCATGGCGTGCATTTCCTGCGTTCGCTCAGCGCCCTGAGCCCGGTTCCCCTGAAGGATTTCCGTGCGGTTCTGGATTTCGGCGTCGGCGCGGGTCGTATTGCGCGGATGTTTCATGGGTTCCGGGGAACCTATGTGGGCGTGGATATCGATGCCGATCTGGTTGCCTGGCTGAACGGCCACCTTGGGCATGTGAAGGCCATCAAGACCGAGCCGCGCCAGCGATTGCCGCTCGCCGACAACAGTTTCGACGCTGTGATTTCCATCTCCGTCTTCAGCCACCTTGCCGAAGCGGATCACCGCTTCTATCTGGGCGAACTGGCCAGGGTGTGCGCGCCCGGGGCCATCCTGATGTTGTCGATCCATGGCCAGCGCGCTCTGGATCGGGCACTCGGCGAGGAGATGATTTTCGATATGCTGTGCATCCCGCGTCCCAGCCTCGAGGAGGTGGAACGCCGGTTCGCAAACGGACCCTGCTATGGATTCATTCGCCAGAGCGGGCACTTGTCGAGCGCCACGTATGACTACGGCATCACATTCATCTCCGAGCCTTACATAAGGGCAGAATGGACACGGCACTTCGACCTCGTGGATATTGGGACCGGAGCGCTGCATGACTTTCAGGACGTTGTGGTGCTCAGGGCGAGGTAAGGATGGCTGGATTGCCTGCCGCACCGCCGATCCGGGCGCTGATCGAGCGCAGCCGGGCCCTCGCGGTGCGCCCGTTTATCAAGCCTGGGCTGCGCTGGCGTAGACTTCCACGGACGTATGGTAGCGGGGCCACGGCCTCGTCGCGGTGGTTTGCGCTGCTGCGCCTGACCTTCCTCGTGATGGTCATCGTTCCAGCCGCGGCGAGCATGGTCTACTGCACGATCATCGCCAGTCCGGTCTACGTCTCTGAGGCGCGGCTTGCCATTCGGGAATCCCTTGGCACGCCGGTCTATGATGGCCTGGACACCAATGAGGCGAAGGGGGCGGCCGCGAGTGTCGCGCGCGGCCTATCGGCGCTTCTCGGCGGCCTGGGCGGGGCCTCGCGGGCACAGGGACCGTTTGTTTTCGCCAATTACGTCACGAGCCTCGACTATGTGGCGAAGCTCGACGCTGATGGATGGCTGCGGCAGTTCTTCACCGGCCCGGATATCGATTTCTGGTCGGCCCTCCGGAGCAACGCAACTGTGGAGCAATTGGCGCGCTATTGGGGCAAGCATATTACCGCGACGGTCGACCGGCGGTCGGAAGTCGTGCTGCTGCGCGTCCAGGCGTTCAGCCCGGAGGCCGCGCAAACTTTGGCGGCCCGTATTCTCCTGGACGGCGAGGGTGTTCTGAACAAGCTCGCGGCGCAGTCGCGGATGGATGCGGTTCTCCGCGCGAAGGAACAGCTCGATGCCGCGACGAAGCGCTATACCGAGGCTCTGGTGCGGCAGCAGCAATGGCGCCTCAAGCGTCGGGCCGTCGATCCCGCCCAGGCCGCGGATGCCTTGAGCATCAGCCTGCTCCGGCTTGAGCAGGAGCGTATCGCTGCGGACCGGGAGATCCGGGCGCTTGAGCGCCTCTCAGTGCCCAACGGACCGACGCTCGGGGTCCTGCGGGACCGGGTCCGGGCCATCGAAAGCGAGATCGCCACCTTCAAGGCGAATCTTTCCGGAGGGGGCAGTAGCACGGCCGTGGCGGCGCTCGCCGCGTACGAGGAATCGGAACTTGATGTGCGGTTTGCCGAGACCCTGCAATCCATAACCCTCGCAGGCCTGCAGGAGGCGGAACGCCGGGCGCGGGCCCAGAGCACGTTCATCAATGTCTACATCGCGCCAAGCCTGCCGGAAACGTCGGCCGGCCCGATCTGGTGGCAGACCGGCTTCTTCGTGTTCGTCTTCTGCGGGATTATCTGGATCAACGTCATGATTCTTGTCGCAGTCGTTCGCGATCATCGCCGCTGAAGGGCGCGGTCTTCCGCGCGGTACGTCCAATCCGGAGTGGAATTTTGCGCTTCAGCATCGACGAGGATGCCGGTACCCACATCGTGGGATGGATCATGCCCGACCATCCTTCGGCCACGCCCCATGTGAAGATCTTCACCGGGGGCGAAATGCGCCGCGTTGTCCCGGCGACCGTGTTGCGGCCTCTGTTACGTGAGCATGGGCTGCATGACACGGGCATCTGCGGTTTCTACATCGACGAGCAGCATGTTCCGGGGCTCGCGCAGATTCCCGATGTGGAGTTGCATGACGAGGCCACAAACGTCCGCATCTATCGCCGCCGTCCGAAGAGCGCGACTGCCGAGGGCAAGCTGTTCCGGCTTGAAACCCGTCTGTTGCCGCAAGCGGCGCTCAACGAGCCGCTGCAGAACCTGTTCCACATGGTGTTCACACGGCTGGAACGGACGCCCGAGGAGGCCGCGCGATCAATCATCGCGCTGCCCTTCTCGTCATCGGTCTATTGCACCGGCAGGCTCTTCTTCCGCTCCTACGAGCCATTGCTCCGGCATGTCAATTTCACCTGCTCGGTGCTGATCCGCGATCCGTTCGAGGAGCTTGCCGAACAATTGCTCGTGCTGCGTTGGGCGGTAAAGACTCCCAACCTTGCCTATTCCGTGCTCACGGAGGCCATGCGTCCGCTGCTCGACAGCCTGGCGGGTGCGACGGTCGAGGAGATGAGCGACCTGGAGACCTGGCTCGGGACCCTGACATCGGCCCAGCGCAAGCTCTTGGTCAGCCCTCTCACGCGCTTGCTGACATGTCTGACATCAGACGATCAGCTGGAGCCGTCAGCCGTCGAAAAGGCTCTGCAGACGCTGTCGGAAATAGATGTGGTGGGTCATTCTGACGAGGTCGATGTCTATTGGGAGACGCTCGCTGCCGTGTTGGGAGTGGCCCTGCCGCCGCCTCCACAGCTCGTCTGGTCACGCCAGGTGGGGGAACTCGCCGATCTGGTGCGCGACTGGCCGAGCGCCCAGGAGCTTCTGGCCATGGATGCCGAGGTCTATGCCGACGTCGGCGACGCTTTTCGGCGCGCCGATGACGTCGTTGAGGAAGCGCCCGCAGAGGTGATATCGGCGGATCCGCCAGGAACCTGATCGTCCCATCCGGCCGGGCGGGACTGGCAGAGGGCTCACCGGGTGCGGGCGTAGATGCTGCCGACGTAGAGCGAAATCACGGCCCAGGCCGTGGCGAGGACAGCGAACACGATGCTGGCCTGGAGCAGGGGCGAGGGGAAGATTTTCTCGTCCGGCATGGTGGGGGCCATGAATGTCAGGATATAGACCTGCTTCTGGGCTTCCTGGGTCCGCGCTTCCATAAGTTCCAGTTCCGCCTGCCGAAGCCGTTGCTCAGCCAAGCGGCGGTGCACCTCCAGTTCAGCTCCGGCGATTAGGTTCGCCGTCGATCCGGCGTCACTGGACGAGGAACCCAGGAGTTCGGAATCGAGCGTCTTAATCTGCTCATCGACCGTCCTGAGCCGCTCCTTGAGGGCTCGCACGACCGGCGAGTTCTCATCGAGGCGCATACGAGCCGCACTGAGGTCGGTATTGATCTCGGACCGCTGGTCCCTGAGGCGGGCGATCACGGAATAGGATTGAACGGCGCTGCGCAGGGGGTCGAGGGTACCCTGGGTGTTCCTGAAGGCTTCGAGTTCGCTGCGCACGACAGCCAGATCCGTGAATGCGGCGCGCTCCTCGATACCAGCCTGGACGACCCGGTCGCCGCGATTGCGGATGGTGAGGTCATTGGCAGCCTGTTCGGCCTGCCGGATGACGGCTGCGGCCAACATGGCAGCGCTCTGGGGACTGAAGGCGCTCACCTTCACGGTGATGACGCCCGAGGTTGATTCGAGCGCCACCTTGACCTGCCGGTTCCAGTAAGTGACGAGCTGATCCTCGCTGGCCGTACGGGACAGGCCGAATATGGGATCATGGTCGGCGGAGGCGAAGATGCGGCGCAGATCCATCTGCTGCTGCAGGATGCCGACCAGGGTGCGGCTGCGCAGGTAGTCAACGATAACCTGTGCTTCCTGACTGTTCGGAACTTGCGGAACGCCGCCGATCGGAGAACCACCGCCGGCCACCTGCTCGAGGTTCCCCCGGACGACGAGGCGCGCCTCCGACAGGAACTGCGGCACCGCGAAGATCGACAGATAGGCAAATGCGATCAGCGTGGGCACGAAAACGCCGACGAGGAAGCCCAGGGCGGCGAACTGACCGCGCGATAGCCGCGCCTGAAGGATTGTCGTCCGGTCTAGGGCGCTTTCGGGCTGCGGCTGGACCAAGCCGGTACGCGGGGCTGCAACGGCGGTTTCGCGCCGCTGCAGCCCCGGTGCCAATCGCTTCACAAGGGTCTTCAGCGCCGGTCCGGGTCGGACGTGCAGCATCCCGCGGGACAAAATGGAGCCATTCTGCCGGTCCAGGTGCCCGCTCTCCCGGGTTGCATGCGCCGGGGAGACCATGCCGGCCCTATTGCGCCGCCACCGAGACCGTGCTGACCACGGGCTGGGCTACGGAGTTGAACAGCGAGGTGACCTTCTGCAGGTCCGCCAGCGGCGCGTTGGCGACGTAGATCGCATCCTTGTTGCGGATGTTGAAGCTGCGGGCGAGGAAGACGAAGTTCGGATCGCGCATGTTCCAGCGGTAGATCACGCGGACATAGCCGTTGCTCTCCAAGGGCTGGGAATCCGGCCGCAGGCGGGCGGCGAAGCGCGCCGGCTCGATGCGCATCAGGTAGACGCCGGACGGATCGGCACGGGAATCGATCAGGCCGCCGACCCGGGCGACCGCTTCTTCCAGCGTGATGCCCACCGCGTCGAACGGCACGATGGTCGGATTTCCGGCGGCGCCGAACACGGTGAAGGTCTGGGGGTCGCGGATCAGCACGATCTTGTCCAGCGGACGGACGTAGACGTCCTCCTTGGGATCGTTGAGCAGCGCCTGCATGGGTACGGTCACGGTGTTGCCGCCGCGGCTGAGGCGCACGAACACCTCATGGGCGGGAATCTTGATGCCGCCGGCCGCCGCGATCACGTCCATCACGCGATCGCCACGCGGGGAGAGCGGGACGATGGCGCCGGTGGTTGCCTCGCCGAGCACGGTCGCGGCGTTGCTGACGCTGCGCGTGACCACCACGACCACCTGCGGCTCGATGGCCTTGCCGCTCAGCTTTTCGACAACTGCGGCCTCGATCTGCGCCGTGGTGCGCCCGGCCACCGGGATGCGCCCGGCATAGGGCACGGTGATGGAGCCGTCCTGCGCCACCTGCTGTTCGGGGATGGCCGCGCTGCGCGAGCCGGTGCCGAGCCGGTCGATGACCGGGCCGGAGAACAGGCCGCCGGCCGCCGCCTCCCAGATGGTGACGGAGATGACGTCGCCGACGCCGACCACGTAGCGGGTGGGGGGACGATAATCGCCGAAGCGGCCGCCCAAGGTGGCGGGGCGCTCCTGCGCCAGAAGCGAAAGGGTGCGGTCGTCGACGTCTACCAGCAGATACCGCTGGTCGTCGGATGGCTGCGCCATCTCGATCTCGACGCGGGACGGTCCGGAGGAAGGCAGTGCCGTGCAGCCGCAAGTTGCGGCTGCGAGCAGCAGCGAGGCGAAAAATTTATTTGCCGACAACATTGACGCGCTACGGTCCCGCCGCTGGAGGAGCAGGGCTGTTATACATCCCCTCGCTCTGCACAGCGACCTAGCCATACAACGTTTAAGGGAGCGTTGCGGTACTGCAACACGTCATTGTTGTTCCGCAAAATTGCGCAGTCGGGACGTGCAGTTGCAAGGTGTCTCACTGCCGTCGGTGTTATCGGCGACCTAAGGGAATGTGGTAACAAGGTAAGCTTTTCATGTCGGAACACTTGGTCGCAGCAGGGGTGGTCCACACGCACCGGCCCCTCGCCATCATCAGCGGCGGGTCGAGCGGCATCGGCTTTTGCATTGCGGAAATCCTGGGAAGCCGCGGTTGCACGGTTGCGATTCTCGGCCGTGATCCGGCGCGCCTCGCCCGGGCGCGGGAGAAACTGGAAGCGCAGGGAATCGCCGTGGTCGCGCACGCGCTCGATGTGCGCGACTTTGCGGCCTGTACCGCGCTGGTGGATGCCCTTCTCGCCGCGCACGGAACGCCGCTCTGGGTTGTGGCGAGCGCCGGTATCGTCGAGCCCGGCTTCTTCCTGGAGCAGGACGTGGGCGCCACGCACGCGCAGATGGAGACCAATTTCCTCGGCACCGCGAATCTGGTGCGTTCCGCAGCGCCATCCATGGTGACGGAGGGGCAGGGGCACATCGCCCTGGTCGCCTCCGCCGCCGGGCTGTTCGGGGTCGCGGGCTATGCCGGCTATTGCGCCTCCAAGTTCGCGGTGCGCGGATTCGCCGAGGCGCTGCGCATCGAGCTGGCCGGCTCGGGCGTCGGCGTGACGGTCTCTGTGCCGCCGGATACGGACACGCCGCAGCTCGCCCAGGAGCGTCCGCGGCGTCCCGCCGCCATCGCGCCATTCGCCGGCTCTGGCCAGCCGCTGGCGCCGCAGGTGGTGGCGGCGCATCTCGTCCGCACCGCCGAGCGCGGGGGCTTCATTTCCGCGCCGACCGCGCAGCTTGCCGCCATCGCGCGCCTGCAGGGCCTCGCCTCCGGCGTTTTCGCGCGGGTGCAGATGTGGCTCCTGCGCCGGAACAAACGTTGAAGTCTCAGCGCCCCAGCGCATCCAGCAGCGGCTGGATGGCGGGTCCGTAGCGCCGCCAGCGGCCGACCGAGGTGGCATAGAGCGGCTCGCGCACCTGGGTGATGCTGGCCGTGCGCACCGGCCGCTCCGTCTCGTGGAATTTCAGGCAGGCCGGGTCCCATGCCTCCCCGCAGGTGGCGATGAGGCGCCGGGCGGAGCCCTCGATGTCGGCCACCACCGCCTCGTAGTCCATGGGCAGGATGGTGCCTTCCGGCAGCACCTCGTCCCAGTGCGCCATCAGCCCGGCATAGGCGGCATGGTGGCGGGCGAGCTCGGCGAAATCGTAGCTGTAGGGCAGGTCGTCGCGGAACAGCTTGGAGAAGCAGGAGATGGCCGTGTCCACCGGATCGCGCCGGCAATGGATGATGACGGCGCGCGGGAACAGGATGTGGATGAGGCCGAGGTAGAAGTAGTTGTTCAGCATCTTGTCCGCCACCAGCCGCTTGCCGGGCGCGCGGGCGGGGAGGGCGTCGAGATAGGCGGAGGTGATCTCGGCCATCTCCGGCCGCTCGATGAGATGCATCAGCTCGGGATAATGGACCATGCCGCCGAAGGCCTGGTCGATGCGGTTCACCGCGCGGTGGAACAGGTCCATCTCGCCGCCACCCTGGATGGCGGGATGGCTGGCGAGAATCTGCTCCACCAGCGTGCTGCCCGAGCGCGGCATGCCGACGATGAAGATCGGCCGCGCGTGCGCATCCCCCATGCCCGCCCGCTCGGCGAGGAAGGCGGGGGTGAAGATGGCGCGGATGCGGTCGAAGGTGGCGAGCGCGGCGGGCTCGTCATAGGTCAGCTGCGCGCGCTTCAGCCGGGCGCCGGCGATGAACTGGTCCATGGCCTCGGCGTGGCGGCCGAGGTCGTCATAGGCCTTGCCGAGGGCATAATGGAGCGGGATGCGCTCGGCTTCGCCGGTCTCGGCTGAGAGTGCACTCTCCAGCGCCGTCACCATATCCTCGTCCGGCCGCACCTTGCGGGCCGCGACGAGGTTGATGCGGCTGTTGACCGAGGCGGGATCGTTCGCCAGCGCCCGCTCGAACAGGGCGCAGGCGCCGCGCAGGTCGCCGGTTTCCATCAGCAGCAGGCCGAGCACGTTCAGCGCGTCGAGATCATCGGGGGCGAGGGCCAGCGCCCGGCGGGCCGCGTCCATCGCCTCGTCGCCGCGCTCCAGATCGCGCAGGATGCGGGCGAGGAGGACCAGCGTCGGCACATGGTGCGGGTTGGCGCGCAGCGCCCGCTGGCAGGCCGAGCGCGCGCCCTCCGCCTTGCGCTCGTTGAGCAGGCCTTGCGCCAGATAGAAGGCAGGCTCCGGCCGCTCGGGCGCCGCCGAAATGGCCAGCGCCAGCACCGCGAAGGCCTCCTCGCTGCGCTCCTGCGCGAACAGGGAGAGGGCGAGGGAATTGTAGGGCTCCACATAGTCCCGCCGCTGGGCGATGGCGGTGTGGAAGGCGGCGTCCGCCTCGCGGAAATCGCCCGTCTCGCGCAGCACGTTGCCGAGGTTGTTCCAGGCTTCCGGATAATGCCCGCGCTGGGCCAGGGCGGCACGGAAGGCGGCGATGGCCTCGCCCGGCAGGCCCTTGGCACGCAGAGCGTTGCCGAGGTTGTTGTGGGCCTCGGCGAAGGTGGGGCGCAGGCCGATGGCCCGGCCATAGCAGGCGAGGGCTTCTTCCAGCGCCCCGGTCTCGAACAAGGCGATGCCGAGATTGTTGTGCCCGGCCGCATAGGCGGGATCGGCCGCCACCGCCGCGCGCCCGGCGGCGATGGCGCCGGCCCGGTCGCCGGTCTGGCGGCGCATCTCGCACAGGTTGCTGTGGTAGGAGGCCCGGCCGGGATCGGCGTCGGCCGCCCGCGCCATGAAGCTGACGGCCTCTTCCGTGCGCCCAGTCTGCGCGAGGATGACGCCGACGAGGTGCGCCGCCTCGCCCAATGCCGCCGGCTCGCCCAGAACGGCGCGCTGGACGATGGCCCGCGCCACCGCCTCCGCCCCGCTCAGGTCGCCGGCGCGGTAGAGTTCCCACGCCCGCTCCGGCGTCGGCAGCGGCCCGCCGCGATCCGCGACCATGCTTCAGAACCGCAGTCGAAGCTGTGCGGAGGCCGTGCTGTTGGAATAGCCGTCGCCGAAGCTGCCGCGATATTCGAGGTAGCCGTCGATATTGGTCGTGAGCGCGAAGGAGAGGCCCGCCGCCGCCAGCGCCATATCGCTCGGCCCGCCCGACAGGATGTTGAAGGCGATGGTGCTGTCGGACAGGAAGGCGGCGCCGAGGCTCGCGCCCGTGTCGAGATATTCGTGCTGCCAGCCCGCCTCCAGCCGCAGCGTCACCGGCAGGGTCGAGAGCGACAGAGGTTGGATGACGCGCAGGCCGAGGGTGGATTGCAGCGACTGGGTGGTGTCTGCGGCAACGTTCAGGTTGAACACGCCGGCCCCGCGCTCGGCGAAGGTGTCGGTGCCCAGCGCCGCATAGGCGAGGCGCAGATAGGGCTCAAGCTTGGCGCCGGGGGCATAGGCATAATCATAGCCCGCCTCGCCCACCACTGCGCCCGCATTGCCCGAAAAGTTCGAGCGCGCGGTGAAGAGCGTGCCGCCGTACGCGATGGAGCGGCTCATGTCGTAGGTCTGGTAGCCGTAGGTGCCGAACAGATTGGCGTAGAAGGCGCCCCACTGCTTTTCCGCATAGAGCGAGGCGGTCCACTGGTCCACCGAGCCCGAGGCCGGGGTGGTGAAGCCCAGGTTGGCCGTCTGGTAGCTGAAGACGGCGCCGCCGCGCGCATCGTCGCCGAACGCCCGCTCGATGCCGCCGAGCACGCCGCCGCCGGAGCTGGAGACCGTGCCATTGCCGGTGTCAGTGCTGCCCCAGTTGCCGAACGGCCGCAGCCATACGCCGTTCTGCGGCGTTGCTGCTGCGGCCGGCGAGAGCGTGGACCACGGGCTGGAGGATCCGGAAGCGGAACCGGTCGCGGCATAGGCGTTGCCGGAGAGGTTCACCTCGCCCGCGCCATAGGAGAGGAGCGCGCTGCCGCCGCTGGGCAGGGCGCCCGTGCCGCGGGTGGCGGCGAGCTGCTGGCTGATCTGCCCGTTGATGGTGCCGAACGTGGCCATGCCGGCCGTCTTCGCATCGGCCAAGGGCGCGCCGGACATCTGGTTGAGGAGGTTCGCCACCTGCCCGTCGGTGCCGACATAGAAGCTGTCCAGCACCGGGCTCAGCGGCGAGGAGAGCGAGAGCCGCTGGTAGTTGAGATCGATGCCCGCCGCGAGCGAGCGACCCGCGAGGGAGAGGCCGGCGAGGGAGGTGGTGGCGTTGCGGGTGAGCACCAGCGTCGCCCCGTCCGCATCATAGGTGACGGCGGCGGAGAGCAGGCTGTTGGGGGTGGTCACGTCGGCGAAGGAGCCGGAGATGTCTGACGAGGAGACGAGATCGTAGCTCGTGGTCTTCGCCCGGATACCAGTGGCGCCCAGCACGGCCACCGTGCCGTCGAGCTGCGCGTTGGTCGCGACGATGGGCGCGGCGGTCCATTGCGGGGAGAGATAGACGCCCACTGTGCCGCCGGCGGCCTGGGTGTAGGACTTGGTTTCGATGGCGCTGTCGGCGGTGAGGATCAGCGTGCCCTGATCCTTCACGGCGAAGGTGCCGATGCCCACCGCCGTGCCGATGAAGGCGAGGCTCACCGGCGTGCCGTCGCCGCTGACGCTGACGCTCACGAGGCTCTCCAGTGTGCCGGAATAGACGAAGCTCGTGTCCGCCCCGGCCAGCACCGTGAGGCTGCCGAGCCCGCCGCCGAGCACATCGCCGTTTAGCGTGCCGCCGCTCCAGGTGATGGCGTCGGCATAGGTGGAGGAGAGCGCGAGGTCGCCGAAAACAGTTCCATCCTGCAGCAGGACGCGGGTGGCGGAGCCCTCGCCGGTCAGGTCGATGGCGATGCCGGCGTTATTGCCCTCGATGGCGTAGATGCCGCCGCGATTGGTCAGCGTGCCGATGCTGCTGCCGCCCGCCACCTTGATGGCGGTGGCGCTGCCCGTGGCGCCGGTGGTGGCGGTGATGCCGCCCGTATTCACGAGGCCGCCGGTGAGCGTGACCGCACCGGCGGTGGCGAGGGCGGTGTCCACCTTGAGGGTGTCGAGGGTCGTCACCTGAGCCGCGCCGAGGGCCATGCCGTCGATCGTGGAGCCGATGGCGATGCCGATGGCGGTGGCGTCGGTGCCCGTCGCCTGTGCGGCGATGGCGCCAGTGTTGGCGAGCGCGCCGCCGACCGTGCCGGAGGCGATCTGAAGGCCCACGGCGACGGCCTTCGCGCTGGTGCTGGCCCCGGTGGCGCCGGCCGATGCGGTGGCGACCACGATGCCGGAATTGATGATGCTGCCGCCCACGCCGCCGGTGGCATCGAGGGCAAGGCCATAGGCGAAGGCGGAGGCATCCGCCGTGCCGCCGCTGGCGGTGGCGTTCGCGGTGGCGCTGCCGCCGATGGTGCCCGTGTTGACGAGATCTCCGCCGATGCCCGCGCCGGCCGCGGTGAAGAGGCCGAAGGCGGAGGAGACGGCCGTCGCGTCCTTGGAAACCGTGCCGCCCTTGCCAGATGCCGTGACATTGGACAGCGCGGTCGCGCCGATGATGGAGGTGTTGGTGACGTCGCCGGAGATCTTCTGTGTGCCGGACAGCATGACGCCCAGCGCCAGCGCCGAGCCGACGCCGTGGGCCGATGTCTTCACCTCTCCGGTGCCGCTGGAGACGGCGGAGACCGAGGTGGTGGCGCTCGCCTGGGAAAGCACCGTCGCGCTGTTGGAAAATCCCGCCAGTCCGTCCGTCGACGCGACGATGCCGCTGGCGAGCACGATGCCCGTGGCGTCCGCCTTCGCCTCGGCCTCGCCACTTCCCCCCGTTGTGCTCGCAACCGCGCCGAAGGTGCCGGAGGCAACGGCGGTGATGGCGCCGGAATTCACCAGCGATCCGCTGACCTGGCCGGGCAAGGCGAGGATGCCCATGGCCAGCGACAGCCCGTCCGCGACGGAGGTGGCCTGTGCGCTCGCGCCGGCGGCAGAGCCGACGGTGGTGATGGTGAGCGCCTGATCGACCGAGATCACGCCGGAATTGGTGAGGTTGCCGGCAAGCCCGTCGAGACTTGCATAGATGCCGTAGCTGGCGGCAATGGCGCCGTCGAGCCCGGGCACGGTGCTGAGCGCCGTGGACTGGCTTAGCGCAGAGGCCACCGCCGCGCCGTCGGAGGAACTTGCGTTCGCCGCGGCGACGTTGGTCAGCGCCACGGCGGAGGCGAGGGCGATGGTGCCGGAATTGGTGATGCCCGTGGTCGCGACCGTGCCGGTGGAGGGGCCGCCCGCCACTTCGGTGATGTTGAGGCCGAAGCTGTTGAAGGAAGAGGGGCCGGAGGTCGCCGTTGCCGTCGCCGTCTTGCTGCCGCCGCCCGCGGTGGCGGAAAGGTTGGAGGCATAGGTGGAGGAGACGTCGATGACGCCGGAGTTTGTCACCTCGGCCACGTTCGGCGCGCTGATATAGACGCCCGCGGCGGAATTGGTGGCGAAGAGCAGGGCGCCGGAGAGGAAGTTCGCGCCGGCGCTGTAGGTGACGTTGGCTTCCGCTTCTCGCTCGGACAAAGCGAGGCCGGACTGCGAGCCGGTGGCTTTCGAGGTCAGCTTGATGACGCCCGAATTGCGCACCGTGGCGCTGTAGTCGCTGGCGGCGTATCCGCTGGCGACCACGCTGATGCCGGCGAGGTGGGTGTAGAGATAGCCGCTCGCCGCCACCTCGGCCTTCTTCTTCGTCGGCGCTCCGTCGGAGCTGGCTGTCGACTGGCTCTGGAGCGAGGCCGTGGCCGAGAGGTTCACCACGCCGCTGTTCACGATGGGGCCGGTGAGGGTGTCGACGGCCACATTGATGCCGGTGAGGGCGACGGCCGCGAAATTCTGCTGCGCGACGCGGGTCTTGTCGAGTGCGGAGGCGGACGCGCTCGTGGTGGTATCGGCCACGCCGGTCACGTCGATGCTGCCGCTGTTGGTGAGATCGCCCAGGCTGCCGTTGGCGAAGGAGACGCCATAGGCCGTCACCGAGCCGCCCACCGAACCCATTTCCGGGTTGGTCTGCGGGGTCTTGGGATCGTTGTAGTTGAGCAGGGCCGCGGTGTTGTAGGCGGCGGCGCTCGCCTTCGAGACGCTCAGGGCCGAGCCTTCGACGGTAATGGTGCCGGTGTTCTGAAAACTCGTGATCTGCGCCTCGGTGGTGCTGATCCCCGAGGCGAGTACGACCGCGCTCGATTCCACCAGCCGCGCCGGGTGGATGTTCAGGGTGGTGGCGACCGTGAAGTTGGTGGTGTGGGTGATGGAGGCCACCACATCGATGATGCCGGAGTTCGCCAGCGTGGCACCCGAGACGCCGGGCGGCATGTTGGCGCCGAGCTGGCTCATCTGGACGCCGATGGCGCGGGCGGTGGCGGCCGCCAGCAGCCAGGCAGCCGAGGATGTCACCAGTTTCTCGGTGATGGCCCCGCGCGCCCGGACGGATATGGTTCCGGCGTTGTCGATGCTGTTTGCCGCGGCGCTGCTCACCGACAACACCCCGATCGCCGAGACGTTCGTGGTGAGCGTCATCGAGCTATTGCCGGCGACCGGGCTGTAGACGGCGGTGACATCGTTGGAGATGTCGAGAACGCCGCTGTTGGTGTTAACGATGCCGCCGGCGAAATACGTCGCGACGTGAATGCCTTGGGCATATTCGTTGACGGCGACGTCGCCGTTACCGATGACCGGAGCGGCATTGATGATGCGGCTCGCCTGGATGCTGCCGCTGTTCTCGATGCTGCCGGACAGCGGGGTGGGCGAGGGAGCCGGGTAAATCAGGATGCCCTTGGTTTCGGCACTGGTGCTGGGCTGGGTGCTGCCAGCGGCGACGCTCAGCTTGGTGAGGGATTGCGTGACGCTGATGGTACCGGCATTGAGGATGCCGTTCGTCAGCGAGGGGGCGTCCACGGTCAGCGCGAAGGACGAATTCTTCGCTGTCTCGGAATAGACGATGCCGCCCTGGTTGATGACGCTGCCGAAGGGCGCGCCGGGCGTCGAGGTGCTCACCACCACCGGGGCGGCGACGACCGTGCCCGAGGGGATCACATAGTCACCGGCACGGGCCACCGGGCCGGCCAGCGCGAGCGCCAGCAGAGAGGTCGAGGCGAGCAGGCTGGTCGCAAGCAGGCGGGACATGCGCACCTCTCCCGGAACGGCGGGGCAGCTTGGTTGCAGGACGGACGAGTGAAAACCTTGCGGAAGTTACCTCCCGATTCGGCCTCAGCGCAACGCTTAGCTGGCGGTTGTCGGCCACCATTCCGATGCGTTCGCCGCCTTGGTTAAGGTGTTGCAGTGCACACGGGAAATGCTGCTGTCGCGCACTTGATCGCCCCCCGCCGCACGGCGAGACTGCGACGTCGCCGCCGGGGCGGCCGGGCTCCCGTTTCATGCGTCTTCTGCTGGTCGAGGACAATCACGAGCTTGCCGACTGGCTCGCCAAGATTCTGCGGCGGGACAATTTCGTCGTGGACGTGCTCAATGACGGGGAGGCGGCGGACCAGGCGCTGGCGCTGGAGACCTACGATCTCGTCATCCTCGACCTCGGCCTGCCCGGCATGGGCGGGATGCAGCTTCTGAAGCGCCTGCGCAGCCGGGCGAATGCGGTGCCGGTCATCATCCTCACCGCCAATGCCAGCCTCGACGGGCGGGTGGCGGGGCTGGACGAGGGGGCGGACGACTATCTCGCGAAGCCGTTCGATATTGCCGAGCTGGAAGCGCGCATCCGCGTGCAGCTGCGCCGCTCGGCGCGCCGGCCGGACCCGCTCATCACTTGCGGCACGCTCGCCTTCGATACCAACACCCGCCTGTTCCGCCTCGGCGCCGAGCCTTTGGCGCTGACCCCGCGCGAGCATGCGGTGCTGGAGGCCCTGCTCATCAAGGCCGGTCAGACGGTGAGCAAGGCGCAGCTCTCGCAAAGCATCTTCGGCCTCGACGATCTCGCTGACCCCAGCGCCATCGAGATTTATGTCCACCGCCTGCGCAAGAAGCTGGAGGGGGCCGACGTGCGGATCGTGACCCTGCGCGGGCTCGGCTATCTGTTGCAGCATGCGCATGGATAGCCTCCGCCTCCAGCTCCTGCGGTGGCTGCTGCTGCCGCTGGCGGGGCTCGTGGCGGTGAACGTCTTCACCAGCTGGCGGCAGGCGAGCGCCACCGCCGATCTCGTCACCGACCGCACCCTCGACGCCTCTGTCCGCGCCATCGCCGAGGATGTGCGCATCGACCGCGGCGTCATCGACGCCATCGTCCCGCCTGTGGCGCTGGAGATGTTCGATACCGGCCACCGGGACCGGGTGTTCTACCGGGTGGACACCGCCGGCGGGCGCCTGCTCACCGGCTATCCCGATCTGCCGCTGCCCGAGCCGCCGCCGCAGGCGAGCGCGCCGGTGCATTTCACCGGCAGCTATCGCGGCAGCGACCTCCGGCTCGCGGCCCTGTCCTATCCGCTGGTTGGCGCCACCGATGGCGCGCGGGTGACGGTCGTGGTGGGTGTCACGCTTGCCGGACATGCGGCCATGGTGCGGGAATTATGGGTGGGCAATTTCGGCCAGCAGCTCATCCTCTTGGTGGCGGCTGGCGTGTTGGTCATCATCGGCCTCGGGCGGGGGCTGGCGCCGCTGATGCGCCTGCGCGAGGCGGTGATGGAGAAGGGGCGGGACGATCTCTCCCCTTTGCCGGACCATGCCGTGCAGAGCGAGCTGCGCCCGCTGGTGGCCGCGCTCAACACCTATATGGGCCGCGTCGCCGGGCAGATGGCGGCGCAGCGCCGTTTCGTCGCCAATGCCGCGCACCAGTTGCGCACGCCGCTGGCGCTGCTCTCCACGCAGGTAGCCTTCGCCCGCCGCACGGGGGAGGCCGCCGAGCGGGCCGAGGCGCTGGCGGGCGCCGAGGAGAGCACCCGCCGCCTCGCCCGCCTCGCCGCCCAGCTCCTCACCTTGTCCCGCGCCGAGCCGGGCAGCCGCCGCCCGCGCGACGAGGATATCGATCTCGCCCAGTCGGCCCGGCAGGTACTGGAGGGGCTCGCCCATCTCGCGGTGGAGCGGGACATCGACCTCGGCCTCGACGTGAACGCCCCCGCCGTCACGCGCGGCGATGGCGCCATGATGCGCGAGGCGGTGGTGAACCTCGTGGAGAACGCTTTGCGCTACACGCCGAAGGGCGGCACCGTCACCGTCACGGTGGACGGGACGGCGGAAGAGGCGGTGCTGGTGGTGGAGGATTCCGGGCCGGGTATTCCGCCGGAGGAGCGCGACAAGGTGTTCGAGCGCTTCTACCGGGTGCCGGGCACGCCGGGCGAGGGCTCCGGCATCGGCCTCTCCATCGTGCGCGAGGTGGTGGATGGCGCGGGCGGCAGGCTCGTCCTCGGCACGGCTGCGGCCGGCGGGCTGAGGGGGGAGATGCGGCTGCCGGCGGCCTAACCGCCCTCGCGCCCCGGACGCATGCAGCGACAGCGGAATGCGAGCCGGGGTCCAGCGCGAAAGACCGCCGAAGGCGCTTCTTGACCTTGGCATCCTAGGGCATTGCCCCGCTGCGCGGGAGTCTCGCGCTGGTCCCCGGCTCGGCGCTCCGGCTGCGCCGTCGCTTGTCCGGGGAACGCAAACGGCGACGGCCCCGGAGGTTTGTCCGGGGCCGTCGTGCGTGAGGGATCAAGCCCTCAGTTCTGCTCGCTGTAGGGCACCGGGCGCCACTTCACGAGACGGTTCTCCACCAGCGTGATGAGGAATTCCATCACCAGCGCCACCACCGCGAGGATGATCATGGCCGCGAACACGCCGTTGGCGTTGAACGCGCCCTGCGCGGTGGCGATCAGGAGACCCACGCCCTGCTTGGCGCCGAGGAACTCGCCCACCACCGCGCCCACCAGCGCGAAGCCGAAGGAGACGTGGAGCGAGGCCAGGATCCAGCTCATGGCCGAGGGGATGATGACCGAGGTGGTGATCTGGAAGGGCGAGGCACCGAGGATCTGGGCGTTGGCGATCATGGCGCGGTCGGCCTCGCGCACGCCCTGGAAGGCATTGGCGAACACCACGAAGAACACCATCACCACCGCCAGCGCCACCTTGGACGCCATGCCGAGACCCAGCGCGATGATGAAGATGGAGCCGAGCACCACGCGCGGGATGGAATTGGCGATCTTGATGTAGATGGAGAACACGTCCGCCAAGAGCTTGTTGCGACCGAGAACGATGCCGCACACGATGCCGCCCACGGCGCCGATGAAGAAGCCGAGGATGGTTTCCTCCAGCGTCACCATGATCTGCACCCAGAGCGGGCCCTGCGAGGTGCCTTCCGTCATCCACACCCAGATCTGCTCGGCGATGCCGGAGGGGCTGGCGAAGAAGAACGGATCGATGAAGCCGGTGAGGGCGCCGATCTCCCAGATGCCGAGCACGGCGACGAGAATGGCGATGCGCAGCGAGATGACGAGGGCGCGGCGGGCCTTCAGCCGGGCGCGGGCCTTGGCCTCGATCTCGGCTTCGGTGGGCACCGCGCGGGCGGCGGCGAAGGGGGCGGAAGCGGCGTCTGCCTGCATGGTCATTGGTCGTTCCTCCCGTTCAGTGGCCGGTGTCGAGGGTGCGCTGCTGGCCGATCTGCACTTCTTCGCGCAGGTCGTCCCAGATGGTGCGGCAGCGCTCGACGAAGGCGGCGTCGTAGCGGATTTCCGCCATCACCCGCGGGCGCGGCAGGTCGATGGTGTAGACGCTCTTCACCGTGGCCGGGCCGGCGGTGAGCACATACACCTTGTCGGCGAGGGCAACGGCCTCTTCCAGGTCGTGGGTGACGAACACCACGGACGCGCCGGAGCCGGACCACAGGGTGAGCAACTCGTCCTGCATGTTGGTGCGGGTCTGCACGTCGAGGGCCGAGAAGGGCTCGTCCATGAGCAGGATTTTCGGCTCGTTGATGAAGGTCTGCGCCAGCGCCACGCGCTTCCTCATGCCACCGGAAAGCTGGTGTGGATAATGGCTCTCGAAGCGGGCGAGGCCCACGCGGGCGATCCAGTCGCGCGCCTTCTCGTAGGCCACGGACTTGGGCAGGCCGCGATAGAGCGGGCCGGCGGCCACGTTGTCGAGCACCGAGCGCCAGGGGAACAGCGCATCCGCCTGGAACACGAAGCCCACGTCCTTGTGGATGCCGTTGACCGGCTGGCCCATCACCCGCACCTCGCCGGCGCTGGGCTTGGCGAGGCCGGTGACGAGGTTGAGCGTGGTGGACTTGCCGCAGCCGGTGGGGCCGACCACGCAGGCGAACTCGCCGCGGTCCACGCTCATGTTGAAGTCCCGCAGCGCCGTCATGGACTTGCCGTCGGGCGTCAGGAACCGGCGGGTGACGTTGTCGAGCTCGATGGCCGGGCCGAGGCCGGCGGCAGCGATCGCGCCGGGGATCACCGCCGGGCGGGCGGGATCGAGGGTCTGAAGGGACATGCGTTTCCTCCCGCCGCCGGCGCGGGGCGCGGCGACCTCAATTCTTTCGGGGTGTGATGAGGGGCGCCGCGACGAGGCCGCAGCGCCGGGGTCAGCAGACGAGCGTCAGGTGCCGAGGCTCAGTTGCCGAGCGTTTTGGCGGCGTTGTCCACGTAGGTGGTGGTGTAGGTCTTGGACAGGTCGATGGCCTTGCCCTGCACGTTCTTGGAGAAGGCCTGCAGCACCTTCAGCACCGTCTCGGGACCACCGGCGGGCATGCGGCCGTCCGGCGTGAACTGCGCCTTACCCTCGGCCAGACCCTGAATGTAGAGGTCCTTGTCGCCGACGTAATAGTCCTTCGGCATCTTCTCCGCGATCTCCGCCGCCGAGTGGCTGGCGATGAAGCGCATGGTGCGCACGAAGGCATTGGCGAGCTTCTGCGCCTCGGCGGGATGGCTCTCCAGCCAGCTCGCCTGCACGTAGAAGGAGGCGGCCGGATAGAGGCCGCCGAGGGCCGCCACCGTCTTCTCCGGCGTGCGCATGTCGATGAGGATCTTGGCGACGCCCATCTTCACCAGCTGGCCGATGGTCGGCTCGGTGGTCATGCCGGACTGGATCTGGTCCTGCTTCATGGCAGCGATGAAGGTATTGCCCGCGCCCACCGGCAGCAGGGAATAGTCGCCCGGCTTCAGGCCGCCCTTGAAGGCGAGATAGCGGGTCAGGAAGTCCGTGGAGGAGCCGAGGCCGGTCACGCCCAGCGTGTGGCCCTTGAAGTCGGCCGGAGACTTGATCTGGTCGGCATATTTGGTCGCGACCATCTGCACTTCGCCGGGCGCCTGGCTGAACTGCACCACGGAGGTGATGAACTTGCCCTTGGCCTGAAGATCGATGGTGTGGTCGTAGAAGCCCACCACGCCCTGCACGGCGCCGGCGAGCAGTTCGTTTTCCGCCTCGACACCGGCGCGGGAGTTGATGAGCTCCACCTCGAGGCCTTCATCCTTGAAGTAGCCGAGCGCATTGGTGAGGGCGGCGGGCAGGTAGATCTGCTTTTCCATGCCGCCGACGATGATGGTCAGCTTCTCGGCATGGGCGGCAACCGGGCCGAGCAGGCCGGCGGCGATGACGGCCGCGCCGGCGAGCGCCTTCAGGCGGCCGCGCGCAAGGATGCGAGCAGAGGATTTCAGCATGTGATGCCCTTCCCGTGAGGGCGCCCTGCGCCCGCGTTTCCTGGTGGTGGACCTGCGGCGCTTATGAGATGGCCGGCTTCTCCACGCCAACACGGATAAACCCTTTCAGCTTTCAGTCGGCTTTCATTCCGGAAAGGAACGCTCAAGGAATTGGAATGTCCTTTCGTCAGCTTGCCGGTCGTGTCATGAGCAGCGAGGCTGTCAGGATCGGGCTGGAGAAACGCATCATGTCGCTGCCGTCGCGCGTCGTTGCCTCGCTCAAGGCGTCCATCGGCGATGTGGTGTTCGGCATGGAGGACGGCACCGTCTCCATCTTCGGCCTCGTCTTCGGCGTGGCCATGAGCACCAACGATCCCCGCGCGGTGCTGATCGCCGGCGCCACCGGTGCGGCGGCAGCAGCCGTCTCCATGATGGCGGGCAGCTATCTCGATGCGGAATCGGTGCGCGACGCCCGCCGCGCCCGGCGCAACGGGCCGGTGGATGCGACGGAAGCGGCGGCGCAGGTGGAGACCGTCGCGGCGGCCCTCACCCGCGGCGGCATGGCGGCGGCGGACGTGGCGCATGTGGCGGAGGCGCTGAAGCGCGCGCCGCGCGCCACCCTCGGCCTGCGCTCCGAACTCGACGAGGCGGACGACGGCGCCAGCCCGACCTCGCACGCCTTCTGGATGTTCGTCTCGGACCTGTTCGCCGGCTTCACCCCGGTGCTGCCCTTCGCCTTCCTGCCCATGGATCAGGCGCGGATCGTCTCGCTGGTGCTGACGACGGCGCTGCTGGTGGCGCTCGGCGTTGGCCGAGGCATCGTGGGCAAGCGCTCCATCGTGCGTGCCACGGCGGAGACGCTGACCATCGCCGCTTCCGCTGCGGCAGCTGGCGTGCTGGTGGGGCGCTTGCTCTCGTAAGGCTCAGGCGGCGGCCGCGTCGCGGCCTCGACTCGTCCGCGGGCGGTCTCAGCGTCTTTGAACGTCCGCCATGCGCGCTTCGAACCGCGCCACCAGCCCGGACGGCATCCACTCCTTCACGACGCCGCCCTTCCCGAGCAGTCCCATCTCGATCAGAAGAGACCCGAAGCTTCGCCGGCCGGGCTCGTTCACCATCGGGCCACCCAACTCCTGCCAGGTCATCCGAAGCGTCGGCTCGCCGGCCTCTTCGTCGATCGTCCACGACAGGTCGACCTTGCCGCCGGGTACGGACAGCGCCCCATGCTTGGCCGCGTTCGTCGCCAGCTCGTGAAGGAGCAGGGAGAGCGAGAGCGTGGTCTTGGGACCGAGTTCGATGTCGGGGCCGGATGTCGCGATGCGGCCGTCGTCCCCATGAAGTTCGAGCATCGGTCGCACGACGCTCATCATGGAGGCGGCCATCCAGTCCTGCTGGAGCAACTGGTCGTGCGCGATGCCCATGGCCGCGATCCGCCGGCAGAGGGCCTCGACGGCATCGCGCTCCTGCACGCCCCGGAGCGTCTGGGTCGCAATGGCCTGAACCATGGCCAGCGTATTCTTCATCCGGTGGGTGATCTCGGCATTCAGGACGGCCTGCTGCTTCTGCGCTTCGTCACGCTCGCGCAGGGCCTGCCGGAGCTCCAGCTGCCGCATCACCTGACGGGCGAGCACCTTGAGGGTGTCCTGCTGAAGCTGGGAAAGCTGCCGGGGCCGGTAATCCAAGACGCACAGGGTGCCGATGGCATGGCCTTCGGTGGTCTTCAGCAACGCGCCTGCATAGAAGCGCAGGTTCGGCTCCCCCGTGACCAGGGGATTGCAGGCAAAGCGCGGGTCCAGGGTCGCGTCAGGAACGAGAAGAAACTCTTGTTCCAGGATCGCCTTGGCGCAGAACGAGCTGTCCAGGGGCGTCTCGCGGACCCCCAGGCCCACCTCGGCCTTGAAGAACTGACGATGGTCGGAGATGAAGTTCACGACGGCGATCGGCGTTTCGCAGATGCGCGAGGTCAATTCGGCAATCTCGTCGAAATCCCGCTCCCTCGGGCTGTCCAGCATGTTGAAGCTGGCTAGCGCCTTGAGCCGCTCACTCTCCCTCAACGCGGTATTCAAAGGCGCATCCCGAGCTTGCCGACAGGTTGATCCTCAATGGCATTTTCTCGCAGGGGAGCATAGCGCTTTTCACCCAAGTCCCCGAATGCGCGGGCGGGGCAGGGCCCGCGACAGGTACGCGACAGGCCGCGACCTGGTGTCCCTCGCGTGCGAAGCGGTGGCGTCTGGCATCGAACTTGTTTGCGCCCTGGCGGAAGAGCCAAGGGAGGAAGCCCGATGCAGCAAAAGCCGGACGCCGACGACTATCTCGCGCTCTTCGGGCGCTACAAGGCGGACTTCGGGGATGTCTACATGGACCCGGAGGACGAGCGCTTCCGCCTGCTGTTCGACCAGATCTGCCGCATGCTGACCCAGCCCTCGCCGTTCAATCTGGCCCTGCCGGAGCAGTTCCGCGCCACGGCCTTCCGCTATCTCGAAGGCGACCCGCACACGGTGGCGCACATGACCACCATCGAGAACCGGCACTTCATGCTGAGCGACCTGTTCGACTACGTCCACCTCGTGAACACCATGGGCGGCCGCTGGGACCAGCGCGGGCGCTGAGACCGCCATGGGTTGGAAACCGGCCCGGGAGGCAGGGCGCCCCCGGGCCAAAGTGGTTACTTCACGGCCTCGATCTCGCCCACCCGCCAGCTCTTGTCGAAGAAGGACGGCAGCGGGCTGTAGAGACGCAGGATCGTGAACCAGCCCTTGCCGGGCATGGTCTGGATCCAGTTGGCGCGCGCGACGCCCTGGGGCTGGGTCGGCCCGAACCAGATGGTGGTCGTGCCGTCCGCCGCCGCCTCGGCCGCTGGGGAGGGATAGCCCTGGCTGCCGGCGCGGGGATAGTTCTGGGGCGTCTGCAGCATCGAGCGGGTCTGGTTGTCGTAGAGCGTGAGCGACCAGAAGGCCGCCGCCGGGATGTGCGGCGGCAGCACCACCTTGTAGGTCTTCGCGCCGTCGAAGGGATTCCCCTCGGGATCGAGGAAGCTCATTAGATACTGCGAGCCGATGCCCGGGACGCGCATGATCATGCCGGGGGAATCAAGCGTGTAGCCGTAATAGAAGGCCGTGCGGGAATCGAGCGTCCGCGCGCCGGTCGGCGGCAGGGGCTTGAATACGCCCGCCTCGAAGACGGGCGGGGGCGTCTCGAAGAAGGCGCCGCCCTGCCACAGCATGCTGCCCCATCTGGAGTCCTTGTAGTAGGCCCAGTCCGGGTGCTTCATCGCATAGCGCCAGTTGAGTGCCCGCCCGGTCGCCTGCCCGAAGGCTGCCGCGTCCGACAGGATTTTCTTCATCCGCGCATCGGGATTGAACGGCTTGCCATGGACGATGCCGATGGCGGCGAGCTGGCCGGCCAGCTCCACGTCGTAGCTGGTCGCCGGCTGCATCTGGACGTTCTCGTTGATCAGCTCGAAGAAGCCGATGTCGCTGGGCGGGATCGTGTTGAACGACAGGCCGCTGCCCTCGATGAACTTGGTCTCGGGGATCTTGGGCTCGGGGGCGATGCGGACCTTCCCGTCCAGCGCCTGCGCGAGGCTCGAACCGTAGGTGCCCGGCTGGTAGGGATAGACCTTCATGGTCTTCCTGATGTTCTCGACAGCGGGCTTGGGGTCGTTGTCCTTCAGGTAGGCCCGCGCCGCATAGAGCGCGAAGTTGGTCTTCGAGCGCCCGATGAAATAGCCGCCTTCCGGCAGGGGCCCATCATAGTCCGGCCCGACGATCAGGTACTTGCCGCCGAGCCCGCGATCCGGCCCCGGCCCGCCGATGTCGATGATCCACGAGAACCACATGTCGTTGATGGTGCCCACCGCGTCGGAGGGCTGCTCGACCACGACCGGGCCTTTGCTCAGGTCGAGGCCGGTCAGGTAGTAGACCGTGTCGGCGTTGGCCGTCAGGAACAGCGAATGGGAATCCATCAGCTTCGAGAAGATGACGACATCGCCGGGCTTGGCGCCGATGCTCTCGAAGCCCTTGACGAGGGCCAGCGCCGAGGCGCCGCGAAAGCTGTTGTTGTAGGCGGCGAGCGCCTGATTGAAATCGAGGATGTCGTAGGTCTTCTCGGCCGTCTCGGCCGTCGGCACGCCGTCCTTAAAGGTCAGCGGCCCGAAGCCCGTGCTGATCGACGCCGGCGCGCCGAGCTGTTCGACGACCTTGGCCGGCACCTCGGCCTGCGCCACCGCCGAGACAAGCAGCGCACCCGCTACCAGAGCACCCGCCACGGCCGAGGTGCGAAGCGAAGGTGGAAGGCTGTAATTGAACGGTCTGAGTTCCACGATCGGCTCCTCCCAATGCAGAGCCGCGGACATTAGTGGTCAAGGCCGTGCTTGAACATCTCCTGCCCGAGCAGCATGGCGCGTGCCGCAAAGGACGGCTGCCGGGGCCATTCGGGAGCCCGGATCAATCCTGCGGCACGGTGAGGATCTGGCCGGCGATGAAGGATTCCGCGCGGCGCCATGCTTCGTCATTGTCGCCCCGGAAGGTGTAGAGCTTCTGGAACACCACACGGCCGGCGTTCACCGCGACCACCTCCACCTTGGCCATCTGCACCAGCGTACTCATCTTGTGGATGCCGCCGACCACGAGCAGGTCGGCGCCGGCCTGTTTCGCCGCCTCGGCCAGCTCCGGCACCGCGCCGGCCGTGAGCGTGCAGGGGGCGGGATCGCAGTCCGGCATCACCACGCGCAGGCGCCCGCCGGAGGCCAGGTCGGTGGCGAGGGCGGCCATGAAGGCCTTCAGTCGCGCCTGATGCTCGGCGGTCTGGTCGCGCGGCTCGCCGGAGGAGTCGCTGTAGGTGAAATCGATGATCGCCACGCCGCGCGCCTCCCCGCCAGCGGCGGCGCCGCTCTGGAGTGTGCCGAGAACGGCGAGAGCGGGCAGGAGCGGGAAGGGGCGCAGCGCCATGGTCGTGTCTCCGGTCTGATGGCCTGAGCGTGCCGCCGACACCGCCCTCCGGCCAGAGACGGGTTCACGCCGGGAGCCGGGAAGATTTCCCGACGTGCGGCGGCGATCTTCCGCCCGCGCGCCCACGTCCCTAAGGTCCTGCACCGGCATCGTGGCCGCCCCGGTGCCCGCCTGCGAGTGAACCGATGACCCGTTCCCGGCTCGACCTCAAGCTCCGGCTTACCCTCCAGATCGCCGCGCTGATGGCGCTGTGCCTCGTCGGGGCGGTGGGCTGGCTGCTCTTCGACGGTGCGCGTGCGGGCGAGGCGCAGGTGGCCCGTATCGCCGATCTGATGGCCCGCGATCTCGCGTTCCAGCGCCAGCAGATGCAATGGGTGCGCGGCGCGCCGGGGGTGTTCCCCGATCTCCAGCGCCTCGCGCCGGCCTTGATGGCGCCGGGCCTGTGCATCGCCTTCCGTCCCGCTGGCACCGAGGGCTTGCAGCGCCTGTGCAGCGCCGCCGAGCCGGACGACGGGAGCACGCCGGAGCTGTTTCAGCGCCTTTATGACCGCCTGTTCGGAGCGCGGGGCACGGCTGAGCGCATGGTGGCGGTGGGCGGGGCGGCGGAAGGCGTTGTCACCGTCACCCTCGCCCCGGAAACGCAGGCGGGGCGGGCGTGGCGCGAGGTGAGCCGCCTCGCCGGGCTGGTAGCAGCCATGTTGTTGGTGCTGTGCGCGCTGGTCTATCTCGCCTTGGCGCGGGCGCTGCGGCCCACCCGCATCATCGGCGAGGGGCTCGATCGCCTGACGCGGGGCGACCTCTCCACCCGCATGCCGGCCTTCGATCTCGCCGAGCTGTCGGCGGTGGGGCAGGTGTTCAATGCGCTGGCGGCGCGGCTTCAGGCGGCGCTGGCGGAGAGCCGCAGCCTCACCCGGCGGCTGATCGCGGTGCAGGACGAGGAGCGGCGGGCGCTCGCCCGCGAGCTGCACGACGAATTCGGCCAGAGCCTCGCCGCCATCGGCGCGGTGGCGGCACTCGCCGGCCAGACGGCGGCGCGCGATTGCCCGGCGCTGGTTCCCGAGTGTCAAAGCATCGGCCGCACCGCCCAATCCATGATGCAGGCCCTGCGCGGCGCGCTCCTGCGCCTGCGGCCACCGGAGGTGGAGGAACTGGGCCTCGTCGCCAGCCTCGAAGGGCTGGTTACGGGCTGGAACGGCCGGCTCGGCGCCACGACCCGCTTCAGTCTGGATGTGACCGGCCGGCTCGACCCGCTGGAGCCGACCTTCGCCGCCGGCCTCTACCGGATCGCGCAGGAGGCCATCACCAATGCCGCGAAGCACGCCGGTGCCTCCAGCGTGCGGCTGATCCTTGCGCGTGAGACGGGTCCGGCTGGTGATGTCGTCACGCTCACCGTGGAGGACGACGGCCGGGGTTCCCCGGCACCGGCGGTGGACGGCTTCGGTCTGCTCGGCATGCGCGAGCGCGTGGCCGCCATGGGGGGCGAACTCTCCATCGGGACCGCCCCCGGCGGTGGCCTTCTGCTGCGCGCGAAGCTCCCACTCCCGGTCGGGGAGGCAGCATCATGACCCAACGTATCATGCTTGTGGACGACCACGCCGTGGTGCGCGAAGGCTACCGCGCCCTTTTGGACCGCCAGCCCGGCCTCGCCGTGGTGGCAGAGGCGGGGGAGGGGGCAGAGGCCTACCGGCTGTTCAAGCAGGCGCGGCCTGATCTGGTGGTGATGGATCTGTCCCTGCCCGGCTTCGGCGGCGTGGAAGCCATCCGGCGCATCCGGCAATGGGACGGTGCGGCGCGCATCCTCGTCTTCACCATGCACCAGAACGCCGCCTTCGCGGTACAGGCCATCCGCGCTGGGGCGCTGGGCTACGTCACCAAGAGCAGCCCGCCGGAGGTGCTGATCGGCGCGGTGCGGGACGTGCTCGCCGGCCGCATGGCGCTGAGCCCGGATATCGACCACGAGCTCGCGCTCTCCCGCCTCAAAGAGACCCCATCTGTCGCCGAGGTGCTGAGCCCGCGCGAGTTCGAGGTGCTGCGGCTGCTCCTCGCCGACAAGGGCACCGACGACATCGCCGAGACCCTGAACCTCAGCCCCAAGACGGTGGCCAACATCCGCTCCCAGATCCGCGCCAAGCTCGGCGTCCAGTCGGATATCGCGCTGGCGCTCCTGGCCCTTCGGCAGGGGATTTCGGCCTGACGGTCAGGCGGCAGCGACCGCCACGGCCTCGATCTCAAACCGCCATTCGGGGCGGGCAAGCGCTGCGGCGATGACTAGGGTCGAGGCGGGCTTGTGGCCCTTGAGCAGCTCCGTGCGCAGCGCCCCGTAGCCGGCATAGTCGGCGGGATCGATGAGATAGGCCGTGACCTTGGCGAGGTCGCCGAGCCCCATGCCGGCCGCCGCAAGCACCGCCTCCAGATTGGCGAAGGCGGCGCGCACCTGCCCCTCGAAATCCGCCGGCACCTGCCCGGAGGCATCGATACCCACCTGTCCCGAAATGTAGAGCGTGCGCACCGGGCCGCTCGCCAGCACGGCGGGGCTGTAGGGCAAGGCGGCGTCGGCAGAAGTGGCGAGCACGGCGGAAAGGGCGGGCATTCAGGCCTCCGGAGAGCGGGCGAGGGCGAGGATCGCGCGGGTGAGCGGATCGGCGCCATCGGCCAGGGGATCGAGCAGGGTGAAATGGTTGCGACGCGCCGGCTCCATGCGCTGCACGGCGCCACCGCGCGCGCCCCACAGCTCGGCGAAATCGCGGCTCCAGCGCTTGAAGCCGTCCGTCTCGTCCCCGCCCACGGCGCAGAGGAGAGGCATCAGTCGGGCGCTAGGTGGAAGGTCGCCGAGGCGCAGCAGCGGGCTCATCGCCGCCGCTTCCGGCGCGGTGAGGCGGAGGTCGGCATTGATGGAGGTGTGTCGCAGGGGGCGCAGGTCATACACGCCGGAAAGCCCGGCGAGGGCGCAGATGGGGCCGTCGCCCCGCTCCGCCTGATCGAGCGCCAGCATGGCCGCGAGCTGCCCGCCCGCCGAATGGCCGGCCACCACGATGCGGGACGGGGCCAGATGGTCCACAACCCAGCGCAGCGCGAGGCGCATCTCGTCCAGGATATCGGCGACGCGCACGCCGGGCACCAGATCATAGGCCGGTGCCACCAGCGTCACCCCGGCGGCGATCGAGGGGCCGGCGATGAAGGAGACATCGGACTTGTCCAGCGCCCGCCAGTAGCCGCCATGGATGAAGAACAGCACCGGCGCCCCTTCGCCCGCCGGGAAGACATCCAGCAAGCAGCGCGGGCCGGGTCCATAGCGCTGGTCCAGCCGCCAGGCGCCGGTGGCGCGCAGCGCGGCGCCGAGGCGGCGATGGCCGTCATAGACGCTCTCGCGCTCGGGATGCCGACGGCGCAGGGCGTATTCGGCTTCGAGCGCGGGATCGATGAGGGTATGCGGCATGGGATTTCCGAAAACTCACAGGCCGAGATAGGCGGCGCGCACGCCGTCGTCATGGAGCAGGTCGGCGCCTGCGCCGTCGCGCACGACGGCCCCCTCCGCGAGGACATAGCCATGGGCAGCGCTGCGCAGGGCCATGCTCGCATTCTGCTCGGCGATGAGGAGGGACATGCCCTCGGCATTGAGGCGGCGGATGGTGGCGAAAATCTCCTGCACCACCTTAGGCGCGAGGCCCATGGAGGGCTCGTCCAAAAGGAGCAGGCGCGGGCGGCCCATGAGGGCGCGGCCGATGGCGAGCATCTGCTGCTCGCCGCCGGAGAGCAGCCCCGCCGCCTGCCGCCGCCGCTCGGCGAGGCGCGGGAAGAGCGTGAACACCATGTCGCGGTCGGCAGAAACGCCCTGCGCCCGGCGCGGCCACAGCCGGCGGAAGGCGCCCATTTCCAGATTCTCCTCTACCGTCATGGGCGCGAATACCCGGCGCCCCTCCGGCACCAGCGCCAGCCCGCGCGAGAGCCGCGCCGAGGTGGAGAGATTGGTGATGTCCGCCCCGTCGAAGACGATGCGCCCCGCCGTGGGTCGGATGAGGCCGGCGAGGGTGCGCAGCAGCGTGGTCTTGCCCGCGCCGTTGGCGCCGATGAGGCAGACGGACTGCCCGCGCGCCACCTTCAGGGAAACCGCGTGCAGAACTTCGGTGCCGCCATAGCCGGCGACGAGGCCTTCCACCTCAAGCATCGGCTGCCTCCTCGCCGAGATAGGCGGAGAGCACCTCCGGATGGCGACGGACGTCTTCCGCCGTGCCCTCGGCGATGCGCCGGCCGTTGTTGAGCACCAGAATGTCGTGGGAGAGCGACATGACCATGCGCATGTTGTGCTCCACCAGCAGCACGGTCATGCCGTCGCGGTTCAGGTCGCGGATGGTCTCGGCCATCTTGTCCGCCTCGGCGTGGGGCAGGCCGGCGGCGGGCTCGTCCAGCAGCAGGAGGCGCGGTTCGGAGGCGAGGGCGCGGGCCAGCTCCAGCACCTTCATCTGCCCGAAGGCCAGCGATCCCGCCGGCACGGTGGCCTTGGCGGCGAGGCCGAAGCGCTCCAGCAGGGCCATGGCGGTGGCCTCCATCGCCCGCTCCTCGGCGCCCACGGCCGGGAGGTGGAGGAGGGCGGACAGGGTGGTGGCGCGGCCGCGCAGATGGCGGCCCACCATGACGTTCTCCAGCACGCTCATCTCGCGGAAGATCTGCAGGTTCTGGAAGGTGCGGGCGATGCCGAGCCGGGCGCGCGCGTGGGTCGGCAGGCGGTCGATGCGTGCGCCGTCGAACTTGATAGTGCCGTCGGTGGGGCGGGTGACGCCGGCGATCATGTTGAACAGCGTGGACTTGCCGGCGCCATTGGGGCCGATCACCGCCTTGATCTCCCCGGCCTTCACGCGGAAGGAGAGATCGTCCACGGCGGTGACGCCAGCGAAGCGGCAGGTGAGGCCTTCGACCTCCAGAAGATCGCCGGTCCTGCGCGGCGTGTTCATGCCCGCCTCCTGCGCACAAGGCCGGCGAGCGCCGCGGGTATGCCTGCGAGGCCGCGGGGGAAGAGGATCAGCACCACCAGAAGGCCGAGGCCGAACAGCATCAGCTCGGCATCCTCATAGTCGAGCAGGATCTGCGGCACGGCCGTGTAGATCAGCGCGCCCAGCATCGGCCCGTAGAAGGTGCCCGCGCCGCCGATGGCGACCATCACGAGGAGCATGATGGACGGCGCGATGCCGAAGGTCTCCGGCGAGGCATACTGGTTGATGTGGACATAGAGGCTGCCGGCGATGCCGGCCATGCCAGCGCTGAGCACGAACACGGCGAGCTTGGTGCGGAAGCTGTCGATGCCCAGCGATTGCGCGCCCAGCTCGTTGGTCGCCACCGCGCGAATGCTGCGGCCGATGCGCGAGGCGAGAAGATTGGAGATGGCGAGCATCACGAAGAAGGCCACTGCCCACGCCAGCGGGAAGGCCTTCGCCTCGGTGTCCAGCGCATGGCCGAAGATCGAGAAAGGCTCGACTCCGAGGAGGCCGTTGGGGCCGCCGGTGAGCCCCACCAATTGGGTGAAGAAGACGACGAGGATGGCGTTCCACCCTAGCGTCGCCATGGCGAGATAGTGCCCGCGCAGGCGCAATGCCGGAATGCCGATGAGGAGCGCGCCGAGGCCTGCCACGATGGCGGCGGCCGGCAGTCCCGCCCAGGGCGGCACGCCGTAGCGCACGTTGAGGATGCCACTGGCATAGGCGCCGAGGCCGAAGAAGCCGGCGTGGGCAAGGGAGATCTGTCCGCCATAGCCCATCAGCAGGTTGAGGGAGGCGATCAGCACCAGATTGATGAGGGCGAGGTTGGCGAGCGAGATCCAGTAGGCATTGGGCACCACGAAGGGCACCGCCGCCAGCACCAGCCACACCAGCGCGAGGCGGGCATGGCGGGAGAGGCCGCGCCGGGGCAGGCGGCTGTGGGTCATCGGTCCGGTCTTCGCCTCGATGCTCGCCATGGCCTCACACCTTCACGATGTCGGCCCGGCCGAGCAGGCCGGAGGGGCGCACGAACAGGATGAGCAGCAGCACGGCAAATGCGATGGCATCCTTGAAATCGGACGAGATGTAGAAGCTGCCGAACGCCTCCAGCAGCCCCAGCGCCAGCCCACCCACCACGGCGCCCGGCAGGCTGCCGAGCCCACCCAGCATGGCGGCGCTGAAGCCCTTGAAGCCGAACATGGCGCCTTGGTCGTAGGAAGCGAGGGTGAGGGGCGTGACGATGGCCCCGGCGAGTGCGCCCGCCAGCGCCGCGATGCCGAAGGAGAGCAGCACGGTGCTTCCCACATTCACGCCCACGATGGCCGCCGCCTCCCGGTCCGCCGCCGCCGCGCGCAGCGCCTTGCCGAGGATGGTGCGCTCGAAGAAGGCGTGCATCACCACGAGGAAGGCGAGGGTGATGGCGATGATCCACAGCGTCTGGCTCTGGATGCTCACCCCGCCGAAGGAGAGCGCGGTGTTGCCGGAGAAGCCGGCATAGCCGACCGGTTTCTTGCCCAGCACCAGCATCACGAGGCTGCGGCTGACGATGGAGAGGCCGATGGTGACGAGGGTGATGACGAGGGCGTCCGGCTTCTTCAGCGGCTGCACCGTGAGCCGCTCGGAGAGGAGCCCCACCACGCCCACCAGCACCACCGCCGCCACCACCGCGAGACCGACGCTGGAAAAGGTGCCGATGAGGAGGGCCGTGACCATGCCGCCCATCACCACCCATTCGCCTTGCGCGAAATTCATCGCGCCCGTGCTCTTGAAGACCACGTTGAAGCCGAGCGCCACCAGCGCATAGACGGCGCCCGTGCCGATACCGGACGACAGGACCTGGAGGAGGGCGGTTGTGGTCTGCATGGCTGTGAAGGGCGGCCTTTGGCAGCTCTTTGGGTGAATATCCCTCCGGGGAGGGGATGAAAGTCCCGGCCGCCGCGCTCCGGAAGGATCAGGGCTTCCCCCCGATGGGCGCGGACGGCCGGGACAGGTCCGGGTCAGGCACAAGGCCCGCCCGTTTCCTCGGAACGAGACGTCCGAGGGATCAGAAACTGCGCATGCGGTTGGTCTCGAACAGGGGCACCATGACCCCGAGTTCCGCGAGGCGGGCACGGGCGTTGCCAGCGAACGTCGCGAGCGCGTCCTCCTCCGCCGCGCGCGGCGCGCCGCCGAGGCCGGCTTCGGCCGTGATCGCGTCGGCTTCCGCCTCGGCCGCAGCGTGCTCGGGGGCGAGCCAGGGGCAGTGATAGCCCTTCAGCACCACATCCCGCACATAGTCGGACAGCTCGGTGGCGATGGTCTCGCGTGCCTCCTTGTTCCAGCCCTCCGCCTTCGCGGCGAGATAGAGCCAGCCGAAGGCGGCGTGGCGCTCCTTGTCGGCGATGACATGGTCGAGCACGGACTGCACGGCCGGGTTGGTCGCCGCCGCGCGCCAGGCCTTGGCCAGTTCCAGTTCCAGCCCGTCCTCGAAGGCGGCGTGGGCGGCCACGTAGGCGTCGAGCAACTGGCCCGCATCCATCACCCGCCGATGCAGGTGGCGATTGAATACCGCCTCATAGGCCTTGGCCGCGGGCCGGGCGAGGCGGCCGCCGAAGGCTTCGGCGATCCGGTCGTAGCACTCCACGTGCCACGCCTCTTCGGTGTTGCGGGTGGTGAGGTAGAATTTCGGGTCGATCTCCCGGCCCACCTCCATGCAGAAGCGCACGATGAGGGCGGGGGTCTCGGTGAGGCCGGTGGCCTCGGTCCAGACCCGCCGGCTCCAGGTGCGGCGGGCGGCGGCGCGCACGTCGTCCGGATAGCTCTCCGGCTTGAGCGCGCTCCAGTCCACGTCGCGGTGCGGGTTCCAGCGGCCGGCCTTGCCCGTGTCGTAGAGGGCGCGGATGTCCGGCAGCGTGACGTTCATCTCGAGCGGAAAGCGCCGCTCGACCAGCAGCCGCACCGGCGGCAGGGAGGGCTCGGCCCGCGTGGCGTGGAGCGGCATGTCAGATGGTCCCGAGCTTGGGATGCGTGAACGGGGGCAGTTCGATGCCGAGGGCGCGCATCTGCTCGCGGATGCGCTGGACGGTGGCAATGAACACCGGCTTCTCCACCTCTTCCACGGTGGAGCCCAGGCCCGCCTCGTAGGTGATGCGATCGGCTTCCACCTCGGCGTTGGAGGCCGGGTTCTCCGGCGCCAGCCACGCGCTGTGGTAGCCGTTCAGCTCCACCTTCTCCATCATGGTGATGACCGCATCCTCGATCATCTTCTTCTGCTCGGGGGTGAGCTGCTCGCAGATGGCTTCGAGGAAGTACCAGCCGAAGGCGCAGTGCCGGCTCTCGTCGCGCATGATGTAGCGCACGATCTGCTTGGCGACGGGATCATGGGTGACGTCGTTCAGGTGCTTGAACACGTCGAAGGCGATTTCCTCCGCCGTGCAGACGAGGGCGGCGATGATGCCTTCCAGCGGCACGTCCGCGTTGAGCGCGGCGCGGCGCACGCCGTGGGTGGAAACCGAACCCTCGAACAGCTGCTGCACCGGCTTCTCGATATAGCCGCCCAGCTTCTCCGCCATGGCGTGGCACGCTTCGGCGTGGCGCGCCTCCTCCTGCGAGCGGATGGTGAAGAAGAGCTGCATGTCCGAGGGGCGGTTCTCCACCCCGAAGCGCACCTGCAGCGCCGGGCTTTCGGAGATGGCGCCGTACTCGCTCCACGCCCGCCGGCTCCAGTAGAGCCGCGCGGCGTAGCGCTGTTCCTCGGTGTACTTGGACGGATCGAGCTGGTCCCAGTCCACATCGGTCTTGGGGTCCCACTGGTTCCGCGTCGCCGCGTGGAACAGCTCGCGGATGCGCGGCAGGTCCGAATTGAAGGTCAGCGGAAAGCGGTCCTCGGGGGCGTCCAGCAGCGTCTGGACCACCTCGAACGCCTGCTCGGCGGACATGTCTCGCGAAAGGGCCATGGCTGTTTCCTCCCGTTGATGTTTCCCGTCACGCGTAGTCGGCGAGGTTGAAGCGGCCGTCCCGCCAGTTGACCAGCACGATGTCCTGCTTGGAGAGGCCGGAATGACGCTCCGGCGAGAAGGTGAAGACGCCGGAGATGCCGGGGAAATTCTTGATCTGCTCCATGCCCTGGGTGAGCTTGGAGACATCGCCACCCACCTTTTTCAGCGCCTCGCGGGCAAGCAGCGCCGCGTCGTAGGATTCCGCCGCATAGATGCTGGCGGGACGCTTGAAGCGGGCCTCGTAGGCCTTCATCAGCTTGAGGATGCCGGCCTTGAGCGGATCGCTGTCCGGCAGCTGGTCGCCCACGGGCAGCTTGAGGCTGGCGAGGAGCAGGGTGTTGGCGGCGTCGCCGGCGAGCTTCATGTAGTCCGCCGAGACGAAGCCGTAGCTGTGGATCAGCGTCTTCTTGTCGAGGCCCAATTGCTGCGCCTGCTTGAGGAAGACGACGCCGGCGGGTGTCACCGTCCAGCAGATGATGGCTTCGGCGCCGGCATCGCGGATGCGGGTCAGCTGGGGCATCATGTCGGTGTCGGAGGGGGCGAAGGATTCGTACATCACGTCGAGGCCACGCTTCGGCCCGACGATCTTCATCTGCCCCACTGCGCCCTGGCCGAAGCCGGACGTATCGGCGATGAGCGCCACCTTCTTGATCTTCTTCTTGTCGAGATAGTCGGCGATGCGCTCCAGCACGTCGCCATCGTCCACCGTGCTCTTGAACACATACTGGCGCTCCGCCACCGGCGTGACGATGGCGAGCGCGCCCTCCGACGAGATGAAGGGCACCTTGGCGGCATTGGTGATGGGCGCCATGGCGAGCGCGATGCCGCTCATGTTGCCGCCGCTCAGGATCACTTCCACCTTGTCTTGGCTGATGAGCCGGCGCGTGGCAGTGATGCCTTTCTGGGTCTGGCTCTCGGCGTCGTAATAGGTCCACTCGATCTTGCGGCCGCCCATGCCGCCGGCAGCATTGAACTCGTCCACCGCGAGTTCGAGGCCCGCCTTCATGTCCTCGCCGAGGAAGGCCGCCGGGCCGGTCACGGAGAGGATGGAGCCCACGCGCATCGGCTCGGCGGCGCGGGCGGCGCTGCTCCAGAGGCCTGCCACGGTCCCGGTGCCGGTGGCCGCGAGGGCGGCGGCGGGCACCATCTTCAGGAAGCTGCGTCGTCCGAACTGCACTTCTGGCCTCCTCTGGAAGGGCGCTTTTTCGCGCCTTGTTCACGGTGCCCCGGACGCCATGCCCGGAGCGGAAACGGCGGCGGGCGCGGCGGTCAGTCGTCGTGGACGCCGCTGCGGTCCATCTCGGCCGGCGGCGCGCCGTCGCGCGAAAGGGGAACGCTCAGCGAATAGCGCACGAGATCGGCGCGGTGCACCGTGTGGCCGGACAGGGCAAGGCGGCCCGTGGCGTCGCGATAGCTCAGGGTGCGGATCAGCACCGGCGCGCCCTTGGAGAGGTGCAGATATTCCACCTCCTGCGGCCCGGCGACGCCGGCCTCGATGGTGAAGTCGCCCGCCTTGAGATCGACGCTCTGCCACAGGCGGTGGAGCGGCGAGCCATGCACCGCCTCTTCCGTCCAGTCGGCGGTGAGGTCGGCCGGCAGATAGCGATAGTCGATGGCGAGCGGCACGCGCGCCGCGGCCCGCAGGCGCTTGATGAAGAGCACCGGCGCGCCGACTTCGGTCTCGAGGCTCGCGGCGATGGTTTCGTCGGCCGCGATGCGCTCGAAGGCCAACACGGTCGCCTGCATGGGCATGCCGGTGGCGGCCCACTGGTTCAGGAAATCCATGCCCGGATTGAAGCGCTCTTCCAGCTTGCGCACGGAGACGAACGTGCCGAGGCCGCGGCTGCGGGTGAGCAGGCCCTCCTGCACCAGTTCCGCCACCGCCTGCCGCGCGGTGTCCCGGCTGACCGAGAACATGGCGCAGAGCTGCTCATCCGAAAAGAAGCGCCGGTCGCCCTGGTCCCACTTGAGGATCAGGCCGATGAGCCGCTGCTTGATCTGGGCGTAGAGCGGCAAAGGGGAGGCGCGATCGAGGGGCGGGAAAGGCCCTTCGGCGTCCAGTGCGGCAACGCTGGTCAACGTCTCGGACATGGGGCGTAACCCTGGCGCGAATATCGGCGCTGGAACCCGTCCGAAGCGTGCTTCAGGCCGGCTTTATATGAATGTAGGATCAAGCATACATTTCACGCAACAGCTTTCTTCGCGGCTGACTTCACCACGCCCATTGCGGTCGCGCCCCGTCCCGGAGTGAAGACCCGTGCGGCGTCGGACTGACCATGTCGCGAGGGGCGAGCCTATCGAGACGTTATCCGACGGCGACGGCCTGCGTCGTGGGTTCTTTGTCCGCGGCGCTTTCGTCGATGGCGTCGATGCTCACCGACATGCCCTTGAACTCGGCCTCGCCATACATGGTCGAAAAGGCGGCGTCTGACGCATCACGACCAACGCCGATGCGCACGAGACCCTGCAGGGCCGACTGGCGCGTCGGATCGAACAGATACCACTCGCCCCCCAGATACGCCTCGAACACCGCGTGGAAATCCGGCGGATCGAGCTGCCAGGCATAGCCGCTGGCGAAGCGCGCGGGGATGTTGAGGGCGCGACAGAAGGTGATGCCGAGATGCGCGAAATCCCGGCACACGCCCGCGCGCAGCACCATCGTGTCATAGGCTGATGTCTGGGAATCGCTGGAGCCGCTCACATAGTCGACGTGATCATGGATCCAGTTGCAGATGGCGGTGACGCGGGTGTGGCCCGGCTCCAGCTCGCCGAACTCGCGGCGCGCGAAGCGGCCGAGCAGGTCCGACTGGCAGAACCGGCTCGGGTAGAGATAGTGCATGATGTCGAGCGGCAGTTCGCCGACCGGCATTTCGGGAATGGTCTCCGGCGCCTTCTCGATCATGTCCATTTCGACAATGCCGTGATAGTCGACATGGAACGGGCCGGGCTCCGCATTCACGCGGATAAACCGGCTTCCGCCCTCGTCATCGGCGAAGCGCTCGATGGGGACGTTCGGATTGAGGTTGAGGCTTTCGACGATGATGCGCTGGCGGTGCAGCGCGGCAGCTTCGACATTCAGGATGAACACGGTTGGAGACTTTACCTCGTAGTCGAGGCTTGATCGCACGGCGAAGCGCATGTCCTTCCCCTGTGGGTTTGGCAGGCAGAGAGCCGCGAGGAGGACGCCCAAGGCAGCGCTTTGGTTCCCGAGCGTCAGCCAATGGCTTCATCTGTCATCGCGCCGCCGCATGACCTCGGACGCCCGCACGGGCATTCGTCCTTCACGCCGTCATCTGGATGGGCTTGCGATGGTACAGGTGGGTGGGCTCGAACCACCGACCTCCGGTTCCACAGACCGGCGCTCTAACCAACTGAGCTACACCTGCACGGCTCCGGCGCACCGGGGCGCCGAAGAGAGGGCGGAACCTACGCGGGGTGCTCCGCAATTTCAAGGGGGCCCAAGCCGCTGGCCACAGCGGCATTGTGCGCGGGGTGAAACCAAGCGCCGGTGCGGGCTTGCGCCGGGTTTGCCGCGGCGCAGGCCTGCTGCTGGTCGTCAATTGGCGCGGGACGGGGCGTCTTCGTCCTGCACCAGCTCCTCCACCTTGGTCATGATGGAGACCCAGGTGCGATGCGCCTCCACCTTGCCGCCCATCTCGAAGCTCTCGGCCATGCGGTGGGCGAAGGCGACGCCCTCCGGGCCGTATTGCTCGGCGATGATGAAGGCGGTGCGCCAGACATCTTCCTCGGTCACCATGGGTCTCGTCCTTCCGTCGCCCGGGGGCAGCAAGCGCGAAGCGGAATTGTCACAAATCCAACACCAGCAGGTCGCCTTTGGCACGCGAGACGCAGGCCAGGAACCAGCCCTGTTCCTTCTCCTCGGGCTTGAGGCGCTTGTCGCGGTGGTCCACCTCGCCCTCCAGCACCTTCACCTTGCAGGTGCCGCAGGCGCCCTGCTCGCAGGAGGTGGGGATCTTCACGCCGGCTTCTTCCATGGCGGTGGAGACGGAGCGGTCGCCGGGAATCTTGATGACCTTGCCGGTGGAGGCGATCTTCACGTCGAAAACCTTGTCGAGCAGCGGAGGCGGCGCCTTGCCGGTGAAGCGCTCCACATGGATGCGGTTGACGCCGAAGCCCTTCTGCTGGGCGCTGGCGATGATGGGGTCGAGCCACCAGTCCACGCCGCACAGAAAGAGGTGCGTGTCGTCCGGCCGGTCGCCAAGCAGGTTCGCGGCGTTGAGGCGCGGCTCGGCGGCCTCGAAATAGAAGGTAGTGTTGGCCGCGAAGGCGGACGCCTCGATGGTGGACTTGAACGCGCCCGGCGAGCCGCCCGCGAACAGATAATGGAACTCGAACGGGATGTTCTTCGCCTTGAGATGATCGGCGATGGACAGGATGGGCGTCGCGCCGATGCCGCGGGCGAAGAGCAGCGCACGCTTGGTGTCGCGCGGCACGGCGAAGCGGTTGCGCGGGGTGCCGACGGCGAGTCGATCGCCCTCGTTCACCTGCTGGAACAGGGCCTTGGAGCCGCCGCGGCTGTTGGCGTCCTTCCACACGCCGATCACGTAGCGATGGCGCTCGCTCTCGCTGTTGATGAGCGAATACTGCCGCACGAGGCCGCCGGGGATGCTCACATCCACATGGGAGCCGGCGGTGAAGGCGGGCAACTCGCCGCCCTCGGCGGGGATCAGTTCGAAAGAGGCCATGTTTTCGGCCTCGATCGTCTTCTTGGCCACGATCACCGGGCTCAGGGCATCGTCCGACATCGCATCCTCCAAACCATCCGCACAGGAACGCTGAGGGAGGAGGTGCAAACGGGAGGCCAATTTCGCTGCGGTGCGGGAGATGGTGTCCGCGTGTGGCGGCTCAGATGAGCCGCGCCAGTGCCTCCGCGGCGAGCTTGCGGGTGAGGTCCGCTGCCGGCAGGCGCGGACTCAGGGCGGCGGACTGGCCGCACCAGAGGTTGGTGAAATCGTCCCGGCCCTCGGCTTCGGCCTTGGCGCGCAGCGGGGCGAGGGCGCCGCCGGACGTGGGGAAGGCCGACGCCTCCGGCGCGATGGGGCCGATCTCGCGCATGACGCGGTTCATGATGCCGCGCGCTGGGCGGCCGGTGAAGATGTTGGTGAGGGCGGTGCTCTCGTCGGTCGCCGCTTCCAGCGCGGCGCGGTGGACGGCGGGCACCTTCGCTTCCGGCGAGAACAGGAAGGCGGTGCCGATCTGCACCGCCGAGGCCCCCAGCGCCAGCGCCGCCACGATGCCCCGCGCATCGGCGATGCCGCCGGCGGCGATCACCGGCACCTTCACCGCATCCGCCACCTGCGGCACGAGGGAGAAGGTGCCCACCTGCCGGGCCACGTCCTGCCAGCTGATGGGTGTCTGTGAATAGTCGCCGCCGAGGAAGAGCGCGCGATGGCCGCCGGCCTCGAAGCCCATGGCGATGATGGCGTCGCAGCCGTGATCCTCCAGCCAGCGGGCTTCGGCCACCGTGGTGGCGGAGGAGATGATCTTGGCCCCCGTCGCCTTCACCCGGTCCACGAGGTCCGGCGCCGGCAGGCCGAAATGGAAGCTCACCACCTCGGGGCGCACCTCCTCCACCACCGCGCAGAAGGTGGCGTCGAACGGCGCGCGGGTGGGGGAGGGCGTGGTGGCGGCTGGGTCCAGCCCGGCCTCGACATAATAGTCGGCCAGCCGCGCCCGCCAGCGCAGCGCCCGGGCCGGGTCGTCCTGCGGCGGGGTGTGGCAGAAGAAGTTGAGGTTGAGCGGCTTGCCCGGCAGCCCGGCGCGGATCTTCGCCACCGCCGCCTTCAGATCGTCCGGCCCATACATGGCGCAGGGCAGGGAGGCGAGGCCGCCGGCCGAGCCCACGGCAATGGCCAGTTCCGGTGAGCCGGGACCGGCCAGGGGGCCGAGCAGGATGGGATGGGCGATGCCGAACAGATCGAGGATGCGCCGGTCCGGCCAGCGGGCGGCGGCTTCGTCATCGAGGGTGTCTGTCATGGCGTCGATCTCCCGCAAGGTGGCCGCCATTATCGCGCTTCCACCAATCATTGAAATTGAAACATTCTGATATTATCGTTCACTTCTAATGATGGACCTGCGCGATTTCCGCTTTCTCGAAGCGGTAGCCGAGACCGGCAGCGTCACCCGCGCCGCCGGGCGGCTCGGCTGCGTGCAGTCCAACGTCACCACCCGCTTGCGCAAGCTGGAGGACCGGCTCGGCCAGAAGCTGGTGGAGCGCATCGACGGGCGCATGGTGCCCACCGCCGCCGGCGTGCTCGTGCTGGACTATGGCGCGCGCATCGTCCGCCTGTCGGAGGAGGCGGAGAAGCGGCTGCGCTCGGCGGCAGAGGCCTTCCCGCCGCTGCGCCTAGGCACCATGGAAACCACCGCCGCCGTGCGTCTGCCGCCGCTGCTGAAAGCCGCGCGGGCGAAGCTGCCGGACCTGCGCCTCTCCATCACTACCGGCACCAGCGGCGAGCTGGTTGCGGCCCTCGGGCGGGGCGACATCGATCTCGCCTTCGTGGCGGAGGAGGCGGCGGAAGCGCGCTTCGCCAGCGTGCCGCTGTTCGAGGAGGAATTGGTGGAGGTGCTGCCCGTCGGCGGCGTTTCGGAGGCGGCGGCCGTCGTGTTCCGGGCGGGCTGCTGCTATCGCGCACGCTTCGCCGAGACGTTCGGCGACTTGCCTGTGCTGGAGCTTGGGACGCTGGACGGCATCATGGGCTGCGTCGCCGCCGGGCTCGGACGCACGCTCCTGCCTGAAGTGGCGGTGGAGCGCTGGCGCCGGGCGGGGGAGGTGGAGACGCGGCCTCTCGACGGCACGCACGGTCGCGTCCGCACGCTGGCGATGTTCCGGCCGTCGAACGCGTCGCGCCGCTCCATCGACGCGCTCATCGGCCTCGCTGCCGGCTGAACGGTACCGCCCCGACATCAGCCTCGCGACATCGTGCGCGGGCCCGCGCGAGGCGGGATGTAACGTTTGGCGTCCGGAAGCCGAACATGCCCGTAGAAACCGCAGGCCCACTCCCGGCGTTTAAGCGGGAGGCGGATCGGGCCGCCAAGGTTGGGCGAGGAACGATGAACAAACCCTGGAACCCGCTCGCGGCGACGCGTCCGTCCCCATCGGACGCCAGCGAGATCGGCGCGCGGGATGCCGCCATCGCTCGCTTTCTCAAGGTGCGGGGACAGACGGAAGCGCTGGCGCGGGATCTCCATCCCGAGGACCAGACGGTGCAATCCATGCCGGATTGCAGCCCCACCAAATGGCACCTCGCCCATGTCTCGTGGTTCTTCGAGACCTTCCTGCTGGTGCCGCACCTGCCGGGCTACGAAGTCGCCAACGCGGACTTCGCCTTTCTGTTCAACTCCTACTACGAGGCCGCCGGCCCGCGCCATGCCCGCTTCGCGCGCGGGCTCATCACCCGCCCGACCGTGGCCGAGGTGGCCGACTATCGCCGGCATGTCACCGACGCCATGACCGACCTTCTGGCCGATGCCGACGAGGAGACCTTCGCCCGCCTGGCACCTTTGGTGGAGATCGGCCTCAACCACGAGCAGCAGCATCAGGAACTGATCCTGATGGACATCCTGAACCTGTTCGCGGCCAATCCCCTGCGCCCCGCCTATCGGCCCGGTCGCCCGGCGATGACGGCCGAGGCCCGGCCGCTCGCCTTCATCGATTATCCCGGCGGCATCTTCGAGATCGGCCATGCGGGGGAGGGCTTTTCCTACGACAATGAGGGCCCGCGCCACGAAGTGCTGCTGCGCCCCTTCCGCCTCGCCTCCCGTGCCGTGACCAACGGCGAGTGGCTCGCCTTCATGGCGGACGGCGCCTATCGCCGTCCGGACCTGTGGCTGGCGGATGGCTGGGCGCGAGTGAAGGCGGGGGAATACGAGGCGCCGCTCTATTGGGAAAGCCACGACGGGGACTGGCAGGCCTTTACGCTCAATGGCCTGAACCCGCTCGATCCCGCCGCGCCGGTGGTGCATGTGAGCTATTACGAGGCCGACGCCTTCGCCCGCTGGGCCGGCAAGCGCCTACCCACGGAAGCGGAGTGGGAAGTGGCCGCGCGCGGACTTCCCGTCGCCGGAAACTTCCTCGACAGCGGCGCGCTGCGCCCGCTTCCGGCCGCGTCCGACGATCTGCCCGCGCAGATGTTCGGCGATGTCTGGGAATGGACCCAGAGCCCCTATGTGGCCTACCCCGGCTACCGCCCCGCGCCGGGTGCGCTCGGTGAATACAACGGCAAGTTCATGTCGTCGCAGATGGTGCTGCGCGGCGGCTGTTGCGCCACGCCCGAAGGCCATGCCCGGGCCACCTATCGCAATTTCTTCTATCCCCACCAGCGCTGGGCCTTTGCCGGCCTGCGCCTTGCCGAGGATGCCTGATGCGCGCTTCGACCCTTCTCCGTGCCGAGCAGAGCCACGAGACGCCCGAGCGCGCGGCCTTCCGCGCCGACGTGATCGAGGGACTGTCCGCAAGCCCCAAGCAGCTTTCGCCCAAGTATTTCTATGACGAGGCCGGCTCGCGTCTGTTCGATCTCATCTGTCGCTTACCGGAATACTATCCCACCCGCACCGAACTCGGTGTGCTCAAGGCTCATGCGGGCGATATCGCAGCTATCGCTGGGCCAGGTGCGAGCCTCGTGGAGTTCGGCTCGGGATCGAGCGTGAAGGTGCGCCTGCTGCTCGATGCGCTGGAGCGGCCGGCCGCCTATGTGCCCATCGACATTTCCGGCCCGCACATGCGCGCCGCCGTCGCCGCTCTGGCCCGGGACTATCCCACCGTGGCCATGACGCCGGTGGAGGGCGATTTCACCCGGCCGCTGGAGCTGCCCCACCTCGGCGAGGGAGGGCGCCGCATCGGCTTCTTTCCCGGCTCGACCATCGGCAATTTCACCCCGAGCGAGGCGGGCGTGTTCCTGACCCATGCGCGGCAGTCGCTGGGGGAGGGGGCAGCACTGGTGCTCGGCTTCGACCTGCCGAAGGAGCGGGCGGTGCTGGAAGCCGCCTATGACGACCATCAGGGCGTCACCGCCGCCTTCAACCTCAATCTGCTGACTCGCATCAACCGCGAGCTGGGCGCCGATTTCGACCTCGCCGCCTTCCACCACCGCGCCTTGTTCAATGAAGCGGAGAGCCGGATCGAGATGCATCTGGAGAGCCGTGCGGCACAGACGGTGCGGCTCGACGGCGCGCGCTTCACCTTTGTCCCGGGCGAGACCATCCACACGGAGAATTCCTACAAGTACGCCGCGCCGCGTTTGATGGGCATGGCGCAGGCCGCCGGATGGCGGGATGGGGCGCTCTGGACCGATCCGCGCGGGTGGTTCGCCGTTGCGGTGCTGGAAGCGGTCTGAGCCGGGAAACAAACCGCCGCCGGCCTCGTTAGTCCTCCACCATGGCACGCTTCTGGGAAACCCAACTCCTCCGCCCCATCTGGCTCCACGACGGCTCGTGGATGGCCACGCTCGGCGATTGCGGCCGCGTGCTGCTCCAGCGCTTCTCAGAGGGCGAGCAAGGCCCGGAGCTGGACAGCGCGCTGAAGGCGCTGATCGGCGCCGCCGAGGCGGGGCGGCCGGAGGATGTGGCCTTCGCCGAGCAGCAGGTGCGGCGTTTCTTCGAGGTCCGCGCGCTGCTGTGAGGACGTTCGCAAATGCGGCCATCATGTGACCGCGATCGGCGGTTATTCCATGCCCATGATCTGCGCCGAATGCGACCGCTGCCACCGCCGTTCCATCCTCTCTTCACGGTCCGAGGATGGGCGGCTTGAGGACACCAGCGAAATCCGGGGAAACACCTTGCGCTGCGACTTGTGCGGCAGCCGACGCGTGCGCCTTGTGCGCGTGGCCTCGCCGTTCGAGGCGGTGGCCTTCATCAACGGGCGACTCGCCGCGGATCGATCCGGCGGCTGATCGAAGCGATTTAAGAGAGCGTCATGCCCGATTGCGCGCTGCCCATGCCGTAGCCTCGGCCGGCCGTGCCGAAGGCGTGCAGGGAGCCGCTGGAATAGAGGGCGCCGTTCTGGATGCTCCGGCCGTCGGCATCTAGGGCATAGACCCCGACCCAGGTGCAATGGTCGCCTTCATCATCCGCGATGGAGAAGGCAAGGTCGCGATCGAAACAGATCGTTTCGCTCTGCAGGAGGAGGCTCCCCTCCTCGTTTACCATCGCCATGACCAGATAGGCGTTGGGGGTGCCGCTGGATGTCATTCTCGTCCCTTTCCGCCCCCGGATCGGTCCGTCCGTAGTACAGAATTGGTAATTCGGCACCGCGACACTAGGAACCTTACGCCTTAGACGGTCGTCGCGCTACTGTGGCGTTCTGGATTCGAGGGGGTGGGGCTTTTCGAAGCACATGGGATCGGTTGTCGTCTCTAATATTGTCCTCCTCGTGGTTGCGGCGCTGGTTGTTGTTGGAACGCTTTCCAGCCTGCTCGCCGCCCGTTTCGGCGCGCCCATCCTGCTGGTGTTCCTCGCCGTGGGCGTCGCGGCCGGCGAGGGCGGGCCGGGCGGCATCCATTTCGATGACTACTGGGCTACCTACATGGTGGGGTCCGCCGCGCTGGCGGTGATCCTGTTCGACGGCGGCCTCCGGATGCGCGTCGCCTCCATGCGCGGCGCCATCCTGCCCGCCGTGGGCCTTTCGACGGTGGGCGTCGCCTTCACCGCCGTGCTGGTGGCTCTGGTCGCCGCGCCGCTGCTGGGGCTCGGCTGGATGGAGGCGTTGCTGGTGGGCGCCATCGTCGCCTCCACCGACGCCGCGGCCGTGCTGTTCCTCGTGCGGGCCCAGGGGCTGCACCTCGGCCGGCGGGTGGGCTCGGTGATCGAGATCGAGTCGGCCACCAATGATCCCGCCGCGGTGTTCCTTACCGTGCTGCTGGTGGAGCTGCTGACCAGCCAGATGGCCGACCCTGGTCTTGCAGTGGTATTCGGCGCCTTGCGCGAGATGGTGGTGGGCGCGGTGCTGGGCGTCGCCGGCGGCTATGCGCTGGTGGCGCTGCTCAATCGCGTGGACCTGCCCGGCGGCCTTCATCCGGTGATGGTGGTGGGCGTGGCGGTGCTGCTGTTCGCGCTCACCTCGCTGCTGCACGGCTCGGGCTTCCTCGCCGTCTATCTCGCCGGGCTGGTGGTGGGAAACCGGCCGGTGCGGGCCATCGCCTCCATCACCTCGTTTCTCGATACCATCACCTGGCTCTGCCAGATCGTGATGTTCGTGATGCTGGGCATGCTGGTATCCCCCAACAAGATCATGCAGTACGCGCTGCCGGCGCTGGGGGTGGCGGCGTTCCTCATTCTCGTCGGGCGGCCGGCAGCGGTGTTCGCCTGCCTCGCGCCGTTCCATTTCTCGCTGAAGGAGAAGCTGTTCGTCTCTTGGGCGGGCCTGCGCGGCGCGGTCTCCATCTTCCTCGCGACCATCCCCATGCTGGCGCACCTGCCCATGGCCGAGGTCTATTTCAACGTCGCCTTCGCGGTGGTGGTCGTCTCGCTGATCCTCCACGGATGGACCATGGGTTATGCGGCGCGGCGGCTCGACGTGGCCCTGTCCGATCCCGATCCCGGCGTGCGGCGCTTCGAGATCGACCTGCCGGGGCAGACGGAAATGGAGCTGGTGGCCTATCCCGTCATGGCCGGCACGCCGGCGGTGGGACAGGCGCAACTGCCCTCCTGGGCGCGCCTGGTCATGGTGGTGCGGGCCAACGAGACGCTGACGCCGGAGGCGGCCGGCACGCTCAAGGCCGGCGATTACGGCTACCTGCTGGCGCCGCCCAAGCGCGTCCACCAGCTCGACCGCATGTTCCGTCCCGAGGAGACCACGCCACTCGACGACAGCGCCGCCTTCCCCTTCGTCGGCGAGGTGCGGCTCGGCGATCTCGCCAGCTTCTACGGCCTCGCCGTGCCCGACAGCGAACTCGGCCTCACCATCGCCGACGCCTTTGCCGACCGCTCCGACGACCAGCCGGCACCGGGCATGCGCATCGCCTATGGGCATGCGGTGATCGAGGTGCGCGGCGTGACGGACGGGCGGGTGAGCTATGCCGTGCTGCGGCTGGAGGCGGGCCGGCTGAAGCGCTCCATCGCCCGTGTCCGCCGCCTGCTCGGCTTTCCCCCGGAGCAGGACGAGGACGACGAATAGGGGCCAAGTCGCGCCACCAAAGTCGCGCAGCCGTCATGTTCATGCCGCGAGCGCGGGCGAAACAGGTCCGCCGTTGAAGTCGTCCGTACACGGAGATCCACTGGATGCGACTGTTCATGCGCCGCCGCGGCGAGGCCGGGCCCGCCCTCGATGCCTCGCGGACCCTCGCGGACCTGGTGCGCACCACCCTGTCGCTGGAGGAGGAGGCGACCGTCTCCGTCTCCGAGATTTCCTGCGGTGATCCGGCCTGCGGCGGAGCCGAGACGGTGGTGCTGGTGATGCGCCCCGGCCGCCGCACCGAGGCTGCCAAGGTGCTGATGCCCATGGGGCAGGTGACGCCGGAGGCCTTGCTTGCGGCCCTGAAACCGCTGATGCCGGGCGAGGCGGCGGTCTCAACCGGACTTCCGCAGGAAGACGGAAGGGTCTAAAGGGCGCGGGCCAGACCCTTTGTCCGCTCCCTTTACATCGCGAATTTCCCATGTCCCACCCGCAATTTACGCCCCGTCCGCTCAATCCCATCTATGCCGGGCTGCCCACCACCATCTTCGAGGTGATGTCCGGGCTCGCCCGCACCCATGAGGCGGTGAACCTCGGCCAGGGCTTTCCGGACGATCCCGGCCCCGAGGACGTGCGCCGCAAGGCGGCCGAGGCGGTGGTGGACGGCTGGAACCAGTATCCGCCCATGATGGGCCTGCCCGAGCTGCGCCGCGCCGCCGCCGCGCACTATCGCCACTGGCAGGGGCTGGAACTTGATCCCGAGGCGGAGATCATGGTCACGTCGGGCGCCACCGAGGCGCTGGCCGGCGCGCTCTTCTCGCTCATCGAGCCGGGCGACGAGGTGGTGCTGTTCCAGCCGCTCTATGACGCCTATCTGCCGCTGGTGCAGAGGGCTGGGGGCATCCCCCGCCTCGTGCGGCTGGAGCCGCCCTCCTGGGCCATGACGCCGGAGAAGCTGGACCAGGTGTTCTCCGAGCGCACCAAGCTCGTCCTGTTCAACAATCCCCAGAACCCTACCGGCGTCGTCTACGACCGCGCGCAGATGCAGCTCCTTGCCGACTATTGCGTGCGCTTCAACGCCTATGCGGTGTGCGACGAGGTGTGGGAGCACGTGGTGTTCGACGGCCTCACGTTCGAGCCGCTGATGGCTTTGCCGGGGATGCGCGAGCGCACGGTGAAGATCTCCTCCGCCGGCAAGATCTTCGGCATGACCGGCTGGAAGGTGGGCCTCGTCTTCGCCGCGCCCCATCTCATGAAGGTGCTGTCCAAGGCGCACCAGTTCCTCACCTTCACCACGCCGCCGAACCTGCAGGCGGCGGTGGCCTATGGGCTCGGCAAGCCGGACGATTACTTCACCACCATGCGCGCCGGCCTCCAGCGCTCCCGCGACCGCCTCGCGGCGGGGCTGAAGGGGCTGGGCTTCGAGGTGCTGCCCTCGCGCGGCACCTATTTCCTCTCCATCGACCTTGCTGCCCACGCCAACGCCTTCGACGACGAGGCCTTCTGCCTCGATCTGGTCAAGACCCGGAAGGTCGCGGCGATCCCGGTTTCCGCCTTCTACGCGGAGGATGCGGTGAAGAGCGTGGTGCGCTTCTGCTTCGCCAAGCACGATGCGACCATCGACCGGGCGCTGGCGCATCTGGCCGACCTCACGCGCAAGTTCTGACCCAGGGTCAAGTCAAGCGCGGCAATCAAGCGTGGTCTTGGCTGTTCACGAATGCGTCATTACGTTCTCGTTCATCGCGCAAGGCGTGACAAAAGCTTAATTGGACCAGAGCGCTGAATTGTTGTTGCATCGCGGCGCGGACGGGTCTGACGCTGCGGAGTATCGAGGACGTTCATGCCAGCCGAGAATGCACCTGGTAGCGCGAAGAGCGGCGGATCGGCCGGCCGTAAGGTTGTCCTCGCAGTCCTGCTTCTGGCCGTCCTCGGCGGCGGTGCGTGGGTCTGGGACAAGAAGCCGTGGCTCGGCACGGGCGCCCAGAAGGCAGCGCCGCAGCCGCGCGTGATCGCGGTGCTTGCCGGCAAGGCGGAGCGCACCTCCCTGCCGGTGCGGGTCGAGGCGCTGGGCACGGTGGAATCCATGGTCACGGTGCCGGTGCGCTCGCGCGTCGCTGCCGCCGTGGAGAAGGTGGGCTTCGCCGACGGCGCGACCGTGAAGGAGGGCGACCTCCTCTATCAGCTCGACCCGCGGGTGATCGACGCGCAGATCCTCCAGGCCGAGGCGACCCTCAACCGCGACAAGGTTCAGCTGGAAAAGAACCTGCGCGACGTGGAGCGCTACGCGGGCCTCGCCACCCGCAACGCCGTTTCCCAGGTGCAGGTGGACGATGCCCGCACCACTGCCGACGTCCAGAAGGCGACCGTGGCGCAGGACGAGGCCAACCTGACGGCGCTCAAGGTGCAGCGCGGCTATTACGAGATCCGCTCCCCCGCCACCGGCCGCATCGGCGTGTCCGCGGTGCGCCCCGGCACGGTGATCCGGGTGGACGACACGCTGGCGACGGTGCGCCAGCTCGCGCCCATCTATGTCGCCTTCGGCCTGCCCGAACGCTACATCGCCGGTCTCCGCGCGGCGAAGGATGCCAAGGTGTCCTTCACCTTCCAGGGCACGGGCGAGACCGTCTCGGGCGGCACCGTGGCGGTCATCGACAACACCATCGAGCCGCAGACCGGCACCCTGACCGCCCGCGCCATCTTCCCCAATGCCGACGAGCGCCTTTGGCCCGGTGCCCTTGGCGCGGTGACGGTGACGCTGCGCATCGAGGACAACGTGGTCGCGGTGCCGAGCGAGGCGGTGCAGAACGGGCAGGACGGCCCGTTCGTCTTCATCGTGGACGACGGCATCGCCCATGTGCGGCCCGTCACCGTCGCGCGCACGGTGGACGGGCGCACCGTCATTGCGAAGGGGCTCGACGGCGGCGAGACGGTGGTGACGGACGGTCAGCTCTCCCTGCGCGAGGGCGGCCGCGTGAACGTGCGAACCCGCGCCGCCGCACCCGCCACCGGGAGCTGAGCCCATGTTCTCCGAACTGTGCATCCGCCGCCCGGTGATGACGACGCTTCTAATGCTGTCGCTCGTGGTGGCGGGCCTGTTCGCCTATCGCCAGCTTCCCGTCGCGGCGCTGCCGCGGGTGGACTTCCCCACCATCAACATCTCCGCCAGCCTGCCGGGTGCGAGCCCGGAGACCATGTCCACCTCGGTGGCGACGCCCATCGAGCGCCAGCTCGCAACCATCGCCGGCATCTCCTCACTCACCTCCTCGTCCACCCAGGGCTCCACCTCCATCACGGTGCAGTTCGACCTGAACCGCAGCATCGACGCGGCGGCCCTCGACGTGCAGTCCGCCCTCTCCGTCGCCCAGCGCCAGCTGCCCGACGAGATGACCACTCCGCCGAGCTTCCGGAAGGTGAACCCGGCCGACGCGCCGGTGATCCTGCTCGCCATCTCCTCGGACACCCTGCCGCTGTCGGCGGTGAACGAATATGCCGACACGCTGATCGGCCAGCAGATCTCCCAGTTGCCCGGCGTGGCGCAGGTGCAGATCTACGGCTCGCAGAAATATGCGGTGCGCATCCGCGTCGATCCCGCCGCCGCCGGCGCGCGCAACATCTCTCCGGATGACATCCAGCGCGCCGTGGAGGCGGCGGCCTCCAACACCCCGCTCGGCATCGTCTCCGGGCCCAAGCAGGCGCAGACCATCGACATGGGCACGCCCAAGGCGGACGCCTCCCAGTTCCGCCGGGTGGTGGTGAAGGCGCGCGATGGCTCGGTGGTGCGGCTCGAAGAGATCGCCGTCGTCTCGGACGGCGTGGAGAACGAGCGCGTCGCCAGCTGGTTTAACGATCGCCGCTCGGTGGTGCTGGCCGTGGTCCGCCAGCCTGACGCCAACACCGTGCAGGTGGTGAATGAGGTGCGCGACCGCCTGCCCCAGTTCCGCGCCCAGCTGCCCGGCTCGGTGGGCATCGAGGTGCTGAACGACCGTTCCGTCTCCGTCCGCGACGCGGTGGCGGACGTGCAGAAGACCCTGTTCGAGGCCATCGTCCTCGTGGTGCTGGTGATCTTCCTGTTCCTGCGAAATGTGCGCGCGACGATCATCCCCTCGCTGGCGCTGCCCTTGTCCATCATCGCCACCTTCGCGGCCATGTGGGGCTTCGGCTATTCCATCAACAACATGACGCTGCTGGCGCTCACCCTGTGCGTCGGGTTCGTGGTGGACGATGCCATCGTCGTGCTGGAGAACATCTATCGCCACGTGGAGGCGGGGGAGAGCCCGTTCCGCGCCGCGCTGCGCGGCTCGCGCGAGATCGGCTTCACCATCATCTCCATGACGCTCTCGCTGGTGGCGGTGTTCATCCCCGTTCTGTTCATGGGCGGCGTGGTGGGCCGGGTGTTCCGCGAGTTCGCGGTGACCATCTCGGTGGCCATCCTCGTCTCCGGCTTCGTCTCCCTCACGCTCACGCCCATGCTGTGCGCCCGCGTGATGAAGCCGGTGGACCACACGAAGAAGCCCGGCTGGTTCTTCCGCGTCACCGAGCGGATGTTCGACAGCTGGCTGAACGCCTACCGGGTGAGCCTCGATTTCGTGCTGCGGCACAAGCCCTTCATGCTGGTGGTGACGTTCGCCACCATCGGCCTGTCGGTCTATCTCTACATCGTCATCCCCAAGGGCTTCTTCCCACAGGAGGACAACGGCTTCATCACCGGCACGGTAGAGGCGGCCACCGACAGCTCCTTCGCCGCCATGGTGGAGCGCCAGAAGCAGGTGGCGGACGTGGTGCGCGCCGATCCGGCCGTGGACTATATCGTCTCCACCGCCGGTGCCACCGGCAGCAGCCGCACCACCAATACGGGCCGCCTGTTCATCGCCCTGAAGCCCAAGGGCAATGGGCCGGGCGAGCGCGTGGGCTCGGCCAATGACGTGATCCAGAGCCTGCGGAGGCGCGTCGCGCAGGTGCCGGGCGTCAACGTCTTCTTCCAGCCGGTGCAGAACATCAACGTGGGCGGCGTCGCCTCCAAGAGCCAGTACCAGTACACGCTGCAGAGCCCGGATACCGAGACGCTCTACACCTTTGCCCAGCAGATGGAGCAGCGCCTCGCGACGCTTCCGGGCCTCAGGGACGTGACCTCCGACCTCCAGATCACCAATCCCCAGCTCACCATCGATCTGGACAAGGACAAGGCGGCGGCCCTCGGCATCACCGAGCAGCAGCTCCGGGATGCGCTCTACACCCAGTTCGGCACCCGCCAGATCGCGACGCTGTACACGCCCACCAACCAGTTCGCGATCATCGCCGAGGTGCAGCCTATCTTCCAGCGCGACCCGAGCGACCTCGGCCGCGTCTATCTGCGCACCACCTCCGGCAATGTGGTGCCGCTGGAGACGGTGGCGAACATCAAGCGCACGGTGGGCCCGCTCTCGGTGCAGCACCAGCAGCAGCAGCCGTCCGTCACCATCTCCTTCAACCTCGCGCCGGGCACCTCGCTGGGGCAGGCGGTGGAAGAGATCAATGCGGCGGCCGCCGAGGCGCGGGTGCCGGACAGCGTCATCACCGGCTTCCAGGGCACCGCGCAGGTGTTCCAGGATTCGCTCTCCAACCAGCCGCTGCTGATCCTGGCCGCCGTGGTGGTGATCTACATCGTGCTGGGCGTGCTCTATGAGAGCTTCATCCACCCCATCACCATCCTCTCGGGCCTGCCCTCCGCCGGCATCGGCGCGCTGCTGACCCTGATGGCGGCGGGCATGGAGCTGTCGGTGATCGCCATCATCGGCATCATCATGCTGGTGGGCATCGTGAAGAAGAACGCCATCATGATGATCGACGTGGCGCTGGAACGCCGGCGCGCCGGGGCGGCGGCGCAGGACGCCATCCGCGAGGCGGCGCTGCTGCGGTTCCGGCCCATCATGATGACCACGCTCGCCGCCATCTTCGGCGTGCTGCCCATCGCGCTCGGCGCCGGCGCCGGCTCCGAGCTGCGTCAGCCTTTGGGCGTCGCCGTGGTGGGCGGCCTTCTGGTGTCGCAGCTGCTCACGCTCTTCATCACGCCGGTGGTCTATCTCTATCTCGATCGGCTGGACGCCATCGTGCACCACGCCGTTTCCGGCCGGCACGAGGAGAAGGCCCATCCCGCGCATCCCGTGCCGCCGGAGCGGATGGCGGCGGAGTAGGGGGCTTCTGCGACCACCACGCGTATGCCTGTAGGCGCTACCTCCAGGTGTTGCACCTGCGCCCCATGACAAAATGATTAAGGAAGCGTGACCATTCCTCGCCTTGCGAGGAATTGCCCCAACGTCGCCGCTTTGTTATCCCGCCTGAGGCGAGGTTTGCGCGCGGGCGGCCGCGCGCCATGATCCGGGGGCGGGCATGAATCTGAAGTATCGGCCGGATATCGACGGCTTGCGCGCCGTCGCGGTCGTGGTGGCGCTGCTGTTTCACGCCCACATTCCCCCGTTTCGCGGCGGCTTCATCGGCGTCGATATCTTCTTCGTCCTGTCTGGCTACCTGATTACCTCCATTCTCTATAATGACATGATGAAGGGCGAGTTCTCGCTCGTCGATTTCTATGACCGCCGCATCCGGCGCATCTTCCCGGCGCTGTTCGTCGTGCTGCCGGTGACGACCTTCATTGCGGCTTTCCTGCTGATGCCGCGGCAGATGGTGCTGTTCGCGCAATCCATCGTTCCCTCGGCCCTGTTCTACGCCAACATCCACTTCCAGGGCCTGATGAACTATTTCGGCCCCCAGGCCGACGAGACGCCGCTGCTCCATCTGTGGTCGCTGGCGGTGGAGGAGCAGTATTACATCTTCTTCCCGCTGCTCATGTTCGCCTTCCTCAAGACCGGCGGGCGGATCGCGCTCGGCCCGCGGCGGATGGCGATCCTCGGCTTCCTCATCATCGCCGTCGTCTCCGGCGTCTATGCGGAGCTGAGCGCACGCACCCAGCCCACCGCCTCCTTCTTCCTGCTGCAGAGCCGCGCCTGGGAACTGCTGGTCGGCGCGCTGCTCGCGCTGGTGCACATGCCGAAGGTGTCGGAGAAGACGGCGAACTGGATCGGCGTGGCGGGGCTGCTCGCCATCGTGGTCCCGGTCTTCGCCTACAGCCACGACATGACCTTCCCCGGCCTCTCCGCCGCGCCCATCGTGTTCGGCACGGCGGCGGTGATCTATGCCGGCACCATCAATCCGGCCGGCTACGCCAACTTCCTGCTCAGTCGCCCGAAGGTGGTCTATGTAGGGCGCATCTCCTATGCGCTCTATCTCTGGCACTGGCCGCTGCTGGTGTTCGGCAAGACCTATATGGGCCGCGCGCTGACCTATTTCGAAGCCGGCGGCATGCTCATCGTCGCCTTCATCTTTGCCTCGCTGTCGCTGAAATACGTGGAGACGCCGCTGCGCCACGCCGGCTCGCTGGGCGGCAAGCGCCGGGGCCGCTTCGCGGCGGGCATCATGGCCATGGCCATGACACTGGCCGTGGGCGTGCTGTTCGAGCGGCTGGGCGGCGGCTTCTACCCTATCTCCCCGCTGGGCGCGCGCGCCGAGGCGGCCATGGAGGACAGGAGCCCCTTCAGCCGCTCCTGCAACAACTCGCCCAAGGGGTTCAGCGCCGCCGCGCTGAACCCGGCCTCGGCCTGCTCGGTGGGGCCGGGCGCGGCCAAGGGCGAATATGACGTGGTGGTGTGGGGCGATTCCCACGCCGGCGCCTCCTTCATCGGCATCGCCGAGCAGGTGGCCACCCTCGGCCACACGGCCCGGCTCCAGACCATGGCCGGCTGCCCGCCCCTGATCGGCGGACAGGCCCATCGCGACGACATGCCGAGCTGGACCTGCACCGCCTTCAACGCCGAGGTGCTTCAGGAAATCCGCCGCATCAAGCCCAAGGTCGCCGTGCTGGTGGGCCGCTGGGCCATGTGGACCAGCAAGGCCGGCCCCGCCTTCACCCTCACCTCCGACGAGGTGCCGGGCGGTGGCGTGCGATCGCGCGAGGTGAGCCAAAAGGTGTTCGCCCACATGCTGGACCGCACCCTGAAGGAACTGTCCGACCTCGGCATTCATGTGGTTCTGGTGGGGCAAACGCCGGAATTCGGCCGCTCCCCCGGTCGCTGCGTGGCGGAGAAAGAGTTCTACAACCGCAGCAAGCTCGGCAACTGCCTCGAACTGCCGAGCGCGGCGGCGGACAAGGTGCTCGGCATCGGCAACGAGATGATTGCCAAGGCGGCGACGAGCTTCCCCGGCACCACCACCTTCCTGCTGTCGGACGTGTTCTGCCGCGACGGGACCTGCCGTGCCGGCGACGGCGAGAAGTTCTTCTATGTGGACGCCGACCACCTCTCGGCCACCGGCGCCCACCACATGAGCCAGGACCCGGCGCTGCGCGCGGCCCTGCTCAGGGCGCTGGGCGAGGGCGGCAACACCAGCGCCGCGCTGGCCCCGGCGACGGTCAAGGACTGACCGGGGCGAGCGGCCGTCCCGCCGGTTGCTGCCTACCCCCTGCGGCGCCACTTTCCTTGAGCTGGAGCGTGGCCGTGCGGAACCGTGGCCAACGTTGCGTCAGCTCCGGACGGGCGGCGCGGCGGGCTTCCACGCGATTTGCCCCAGCCGGATTTTGTCGGTAAGCGGTCCCCGCGGGGGCGTGCGCGTAGGGCGCGCCGATCAAGGACACCAGGATGAGTCTGGCCTACCGGTCCGACATCGACGGCCTTCGGGCCATCGCCGTCGGCAGCGTGGTTCTGTTCCATGCACGCATTCCGCCCTTTACCGGGGGCTATATCGGCGTCGACGTCTTCTTCGTCATCTCCGGCTTTCTCATCACGTCCATCCTCCATCAGGAGATGACGGCGGGCACCTATTCGCTGGTGGATTTCTACGACCGCCGCATCCGCCGCATCTTCCCCGCGCTGTTCCTGATGATGGCGGTGACGACGCTGTTCGCCGCGCTCATCCTGATGCCGCGGCAGATGCAGGGCTATGTGGGCACGCTGGTGCCCTCGGCCCTGTTCTTCGCCAACATCCATTTCGAGAGCCTGCTCAACTATTTCGGCCCCGCCGCCGACGAGGTGCCGCTGCTGCACCTGTGGTCGCTGGCGGTGGAGGAGCAGTTCTACATCTTCTTCCCGCTCGTCCTGTTCGTGCTGATGAAGCTGGGCGGGCGCAGGCTCGCGGTCGGCGTGCTGGCCCTCATCGCAGTGGCTTCGCTCACCTATGCCGAGAGCATCGTGGAGAGCGAGCAGTCGGCCGCCTTCTTCCTGCTGCAGAGCCGGGCGTGGGAACTTTTGGCGGGATCGCTTCTCGCCATGGTCACGCTGCCGCGCCTGCCGGAAAAGGCAGCCTCATGGCTCGGCATCGCCGGGGCGCTCGCCATCGTCGTCCCGGTGTTCGCCTTCGGCAAGGAAACCGTCTTCCCCGGCCTGTGGGCCCTGCCGCCGGTGCTGGGCGCGGTGGCGATCATCATGTCCGGCGGCTTCGCGCCGAACGGCGTCGTCGCCCGCGTGCTCAGCCTGAAGGGCATGGTCTATGTGGGCCGCATCTCCTACGCGCTCTATCTGTGGCACTGGCCCATGCTGGTGCTCATCGCGATCTGGAAGGGGCGGCACACCACCTATATCGAATCCGGCATCGTCATCCTCGCCGCCGGCGTCATCTCCGGCCTGTCGCTGAAATATGTGGAGGCGCCGCTGCGGCGCGGCAGCGCGCTGGGCGGGCGACGGCTGATGCGCATCGGCACCGGGGCCTGCGCCATCCTGCTCACGGTGGGTGTCGCCCTTGCGCTCCAGAAGGTCGGCCGGGGCGTGTTCCCCATCTCGCCGCTCGGCGCGGCGGCCGAGGCGGCGGCCGACGACCGGAGCGCCTTCCAGCGCCGGTGCAACAACAACGCGCGATTTTGGACCCCCGACCAGATGCAGCCCATCGCCTTGTGCGCGACAGGGCCGGGCGCGGCCAAGGGCAGCTACGACGTGCTGGTGTGGGGCGATTCCCATGCGGGCGCGACCTTCCTCGGCCTCGCGGAAGTCGCGGAAAAAATGGGTCTGACGGCGCGGCTCCAGACCATGGCCGGCTGCCCGCCGCTCGTGGGCGGCATCGCCCGGCAGGAGCACAACAACGGCAACGTCTGCGCCAGTTACGTCGCCGCCGTGATGGACGAGATCCGCCGCGTCAAGCCCAAGGTGGTGGTGCTGGTGGGGCGCTGGTCCATCTGGACGACGCGGTCGAACGCGGGCTTCTCCCTCGTCAGCAGCGAGATTCCGGGCGGCATGACGCGCGACCGGGCCACCAGCAAGCAGGTGTTCGCCCACATGGTGGAGCGCACCGTCGCCGAGCTGCGCCAGATCGGCCCGCAGGTGATCGTGCTGGGCCAGTCGCCGGAATATAAGCCCGCCCCTGCCGGATGTGTCGCGACGCGCGAGTTCAACGGGACGGGCGGCACTGAGGCCTGCATGAGCCAGCCGCGCGCGAGCGCGCTGGACATCGTCGGCTTCGGCAACGACGTCCTCGCGGCCACGGCCAGCCGGCATCCCGGCGTCGCGGCCTTCCGCATGGCGGACATCTTCTGCCGGGACGACCGCTGCACGGCCGGGGAGGGCACGCGCTTCTTCTATGTGGACGGGGACCACCTCTCCGTCACCGGCGCGCGCCATGCCGCCGAGGACAAGGCGCTGCGCCAGACGCTGATGCAGGCACTCGCCGCCGGTGGGGCGACCACCGCGACGGCGAACGACTGACGGGAGAAAAGGCTGTGGGCCGCCGGGCCCGGCTCAGTCCTTGTCGAGCAGGCCGGCGAGCTTCAGGGCGACGCCCTGGGAGCCTTCCACCTTCAGGCGGCCGGTGGAAAAGGCCATCATCGGGCCGATGCGACCGGTGATGAGCTTGTCCAGCGTGTCGGTGGAGAGCTTCAGCACCGCATCCGCCTCACCCGTGCCCTCGCCCACCTCGGCACTGCCGCCGGTGGCATCGAGCAGGATGGCCTCGCCGGTATCGCTGAGGTCGAAGCGCACCTTGTAGCCCAGCTCGGAGAGGGCTTCGGCGCGGTCGCGTATGGCTTCGACGAGGGAGGAGAGATCGGCCATCGGTCATCCTTGTAAATATTATTGCGGACTCTTGCTGCCGTCATGTCCGGCCTTGTGCCGGAAGTCGGCTGTTGCCGACTTCCGTCCCCAAGAGCGGAACCCGCAAACATGCGGGTTCCGGGCATCCACGTCGAGCCGCTGGAGCCCAAACCCGCAGGCGGTCCCCGGCCTCGCCACGTGGATGGCCGGGACAAGCCCTGCCATGACGGTGACTCCACCGAAGAGGCGCGACACTCAGAACATCGCCTCATCGAGCGCCATCATGGCGCCCTTGCCGGCCTTGATGGAACCCCACAGGGCCGCCACGTCGGGCAGGAGCTTCTCCATGAAGAAGCGCGCGGTGACGATCTTGGCATCGTAGAAGGCGGCGTCGTCCGGGTTGGAGACGCGCTTCTCATAGGCCACTTCCGCCATGCGCACCCACATGTAGCCCAGCGCCACGAGCCCGAACAGCCGCAGATATTCGGTGGCGGCGGCGCCGGCCTCCTCCGGGTCCTTCAGGCCCTTCTCGGCGATGTGGGCGGTGGCGAGCTGGAGCGCGCCGAACGCCTTGGAGAGGGGGGTAATCAGCGGGCCGAGATTCTCGTCGTCCAGCTTCGCATCCATGTAGTTCAGCACGGGATGGAAGAAGGAGCGCAAATAACGGCCCATGTGCGCCGGCAGCTTGCGGCCCACGAGGTCCAGCGCCTGCACGCCGTTGGTGCCCTCGTAGATCATGGCGATGCGGGCATCGCGCACATACTGCTCCATCCCGTGGTCGCGGATGTAGCCGTGCCCGCCATAGACCTGCATGCCCATGGAGGTGGCCTCGAAGCCCAGATCCGTGAAGAGCGCCTTCACGATAGGGGTCATGAGGGCGGTGAAGTCCTCGGCGCGCTTGCGCTCTTCCGGGTCTTCCGCCCGCTCCATTAGATCGAGCGCGCGGGCGACCCAGCCGGCGAGCGCCCGGCAGCCTTCGTTGTAGGCGCGCATGGTCATCAGCGTGCGGCGCACGTCCGGATGCACGATGATGGGGTCGGCCGGCTTGTCCGGATGCTTGGCGCCGGAGAGGGCGCGGCCCTGCAGGCGCTCCTTGGCGTAGACGACGGCGGCCTGATAGGCCGCCTCGCCGAGGCCGAGGCCCTGCGTGCCCACGGAGAGGCGCTCCGAATTCATCATGGCGAACATGGCGCGCATGCCCTTGTGGGGCTCGCCGACGATCCACCCGGTGGCCTCGTCGAACGACATCTGGCAGGTGGACGAGCCGTGGATGCCCATCTTGTGCTCGATGCCGGTGCACAGCACGCCGTTGCGCGGGCCGACGGAACCATCCTCCTTCGGCAGGAACTTCGGCACCAGGAACAGGGAGATGCCCTTGATGCCCTTGGGCGCGTCCGGCAGGCGGGCGAGCACGAGGTGGACGATGTTCTCGGTCATGTCCTGCTCGCCGGCGGAAATGAAGATCTTGTTGCCGGTGATCTTGTAGGAGCCGTCCGCCTGAGGCTCCGCCTTGGTGCGCACCAGGCCAAGATCGGTGCCGCACTGGGGCTCGGTGAGGCACATGGAGCCGGACCACACGCCGTCCACCATCTTCGGCAGGAAGCGGTCCTTCAATTCCTCTGAGGCATAGGCCTTAAGCGCCTGATAGGCGCCGTGGGTGAGGCCGGGGCAGATGCCGAAGGCGAGGTTGCCCGAGCAGAGCATCTCCTCCACCAGCTTGTTCACGCTCGCCGGCAGGCTCTGGCCGCCATATTTGGGATCGCAGGCGATGCCATTCCAGCCGCCCTCGCGGAAGGCGGTGTAGGCTTCCTTGAAGCCCTTGGGCGTGCGCACCACGCCGTTCTCATAGGTGCAGCCCTCGAGGTCGCCGGACTGATTGAGCGGCGCGAGCACCTCGGTGACGAACTTGCCCGCCTCCTCCAGCACCGCATCGATGAGATCGGGCGAAAGCTCCTCCAGTCCCTTGAGCTTGCTCAGCTCCTCGCTGCCGTGCAGCTCGTGGAGGACGAAGCGCATGTCGCGCAGCGGGGGGGTATAGACCTGCATGGCGTTGGCTCCCGTTTTTGGCTCGCCTCCGTCCCTCGTGGGGGAGGGGGCGTCTGATTCCCTCGGTGCCGTCATGCCCGGGCTTGTCCCGGGCATCCACGTCGGGCCGCTTGCGCTCCCTTCGGAACGTGGCGCCCTGCCTCTCCACGTGGATGGCCGGGACAAGCCCGGCCATGACGGCTTGATCTTCGGTTAGGCCGCGGCGCCCGCTCAGTTCCTGAGCGGCCGGCCGGTTTCGAGCACGTGCTCGATGCGGTCCAACGTGGCGGTGGTGCGGATGAGCTTCATGAAGCCTTCCCGCTCCAGCTCCAGCACCCGCGCCGCCGGCACCGGGGCGATGTGGTCGGCATCGCCGCCGGTGAGCACCTCGGCGAGAGCCGCGGAGACCACCTTGTCGTGCCGGGTCGCCAGGCCCTTCTTGGCGAAGCCTTCCACCGCCATGTCCATGGCCGCCTTGCCGGAGGGACCAGGCAGGAAGAACTCCACGGGCTTGGGCGGCGCGTATCCTTCCACCATCGCCAAGGCCTTGGCTTTGGCGTCGGCCAGGAGCCGGTCGCGGTTCATGGTGATGCCGTCGCCCTCGCGCAGGAACTTCAGCTCCTTCGCCTCGGCGGCGGACTTGGCGACGGTGGCGGTGGAGACGGTCTCGAACACCTTCGAGGGGGCCGGCATGGGCCCCTTCGGGAATTTCGGATCGGCCGCCCAGCGCTCCAGCATGGCGGTGCAGCCACCCCAGGCCGGCAGGACCCCGACTCCGCATTCGACAAGCCCGATGTAGCTCTCGGCATGGGCCTGAACCGCACTGACATGCAGCAGAATCTCGCACCCGCCGCCAAGTGCCAGGCCGGACGGCGCGGCCACCACCGGGAAGGGCGCGTACTTCACGTCCTGATAGGTCTTCTGCCCCGTGGCCACCAGCTTCTCGACTTCGCCGAAGGCACCGATGTTGCAGGCAAACAGAGCAAGGCCGAGATTGGCGCCGACGGAGAAGTTCGAGCCCTCGTTATAGATAACGAGCGCCTTGCACTTGTCCTTCACCAGCTTCAGCGCCTTGGCGAGCATCGTGATGATGCCCTCATCCAGCGAATTGCTCTTGGAGGTGAATTCCAGGCACACGACGCCGTCGCCGATATCCCACAGGGCGGCCGAGCCGTTCTTGGCCAGCGGCTGGGACTTCAGCTTGATGTCGGCGAGCAGCAGCACGCCTTCGGGGCGCACGATGTCGCGGTAGGTGCCATCCAGCGTAAGGTATTGACGTTGGCCGTTTTCCACCCGGTAGAAGGGTTTGTCGGCGGCGAGCGCCAGCAGCGGCGGCACCTCTTCCCCGTCCGCCTTCAACAGCTCGATCAGGCGGGCCGCGCCGATCTTGTCGATCAGCTCGAACGGGCCGGATTTCCAATTATATCCCAAGCGCATGGCATCATCGATGGAGACGATGTCATCAGCCGCCTCGGGCACCAGCCGGGCGGCATAGGCCAGCGTCCGCACCATCACCGCGCGGGCATAGCGCCCGCCTTCGCCGGGGGCGGAGAGGAGGGCGAAGAGATCCCGGCCGCCGCCGTCCTCCAGCTCCGCCACCTGGGCCTTCGCCTGCGGGCGATAGGCGCCGGTGGAGAGGTCGATGGCTTCCTTCAGCTTCTGCCCGCCCTCGCGGTTGAGGCGATAGAAGCCGCCCTTTCCCTTGCGGCCGGTGTAGCCGGTCGAGATCATCTTCTCGATCAGCGGCTCGTCGCGCAGCGTTGCGTGGAAAGGGTCCGTGGCCGGCAGCGCCCGCTTCAGCGAGCCCTGGACGTGGGGCATCAGGTCGAGGCCGACGAGGTCGATGAGGCCGAACACGCCGGTCTTGGGGAAGCCGAAGGGCCGGCCCATCACCGCGTCCGCATCCTCCACCTTCATGCCCAGCGCGAAGGCCTCGCCCACCGCCAGCTGCAGCCAGTAGGTGCCGAGCCGGTTGGCGATGAAGCCGGGGGTGTCCTTGCACATCACCACCGTCTTGCCGAGCTTCACGTCGGCGAAGCGGGCGACGGCGGCCACTGTGTCCGCATTCGTCTCCGACCCGGAGACGATCTCCAGCAGCCGCATGTAGCGGGGCGGATTGAAGAAATGGGTGATGAGGAAGTCGCGGCGGAAGCTCTCGGGCAGCCCCGCCGTGAGGTCCGCCAGCGGAATGGTCGAGGTGTTGGACGACACCGCCGAGCCGGGCCGGCGGGCGGCCTCGATCTTCGCGTAGAGCGCCTGCTTGAGGTCGAGCCGCTCGATGATGGCTTCGATGATGAGGTCGCAATCGGCGATGTCGGCGAGGTTGTCCTCGATGTTGCCCGGCTTCACCAGCTTCGCCGCGGCCTTGGACATGAAGGGCGCGGGATCGGCCTTCAGCAGCTTCTCCACCGCCTTTTCGGCGACGGTGTTGCGGTTGGCCGCGCCCTCGGGAACGATGTCGAGGAGCAGCACTTCCACGCCCGCATTGGCCACATGGGCGGCGATGCCGGCACCCATGACGCCAGCGCCGATGACGGCGACCTTTTTGATTTCAAAGGACATCCTGCCCTCCTCAGACGCGCTCGAGGATGGTGGCGATGCCCTGTCCGCCGCCGATGCACTGGGTGGCGAGGGCGTACTTGGCGCCTTCCCGCTTCAGGAGCGAGGCCGCCTTGCCGACGATGCGCGCGCCGGTGGCGCCGAGGGGATGGCCCAGCGCGATGGCGCCGCCGTCGAGGTTCAGCACCTCGTCCTTGATGCCGAGCTCCCGCTGGCAGGCGAGGGCCTGGGAGGCAAACGCCTCGTTCAGCTCCACCACCTCGATCTCGGACACGTCGATGCCGGCGCGGGCCAGCGCCTTCTTGGTCGCGGCGACGGGACCGATGCCCATGATCTCCGGCGCGCAACCGGCCACCGCCACGCTGCGGATGCGGGCGAGGGGGGTAAGGCCGTTCTTCAGCGCGTAGTCCTCGGTGCACACCAGCACGGCGGAGGCGCCGTCGGTGAGGGGAGAGGCGGTGCCAGCCGTCACCGTGCCATGCTCGTCGAAGGAGGGCTTGAGGGCGGCGAGGGCCTCGGCCGTCGCGTCGCGGCGGATGCAGCCGTCCTGATCCACGGTCTTGTTGACCTTGCCGTTGGCCTTGATGGCGACGATCTCGTCCTTGAAGCGGCCTTCCGCCTCGGCCTTCGTCGCCTTCTGGTGGCTCTTGAGGGCGAAGGCGTCCTGGTCGGCGCGGGTGATCTGCCACTTGGCCGCGACGTTCTCGGCGGTCTCGCCCATGCCCATGTAGGCCTGGGGCATGGACTTGTAGAGCGCGGGATTGGGCATGGGGTTGAAGCCGGTCATGGGCACGCGGCTCATGCTCTCGATGCCGGCGCAGATGAACACCTCGCCCGCGCCGAGCTGGATCTGCCCAGCCGCGTTGTGGACCGATTGCATGGAGGAGCCGCAGAAGCGGTTCAGCGTGACGCCGGCGACGCTCTCCGGGAGCCCCGCGATCATGCCGATGAGGCGGGCGACGTTGAAGCCCTGCTCGGCCTCGGGGAAGGCGCAGCCTACGATCAGGTCCTCGATGTCCTCCACCTTCACGCCGGTGCGGGCCACGAGATCGGCCACCACCTGGGCCGCGAGATCATCCGGGCGCACGCGCGCCAGATCACCCTTCCTGGCGAGGGTGAAGGGCGAGCGGGCATAGCCTGCAATCACGACGTTGCGCATCGGCGCGTTCATTGGGATCTCCTGCCTGTCCATTGTTGTCGGCCGCCACTTTTTGAGCGGCGGGTTTCGATCATTTGCGCCACCGCTTGGTGCGGCGGTTCGGGCGTGATGGGGCGATCCACGCGAATGAAAAATCCGCCCGGGAAAGCCCCACGAAAAACTCGGAATGGCCTGCGCTCGACCCGGCCCCGTGGACCGGCCGGCGTGGGCCTAGCCGGCGGCCTTCTGGTCGCCGGTCTCGCTGGCGAGGGCAGCCATGGCCTGCTCCTCGATGTCCTTCAGCTCGATAATGGTTTCCTCGAGGGCGAGGCGCTGGTCCTCCAGCATCTCGAGGCGGTCCTGAACCTGCTTGAGCAGCAGGCGAATCTGCTCGCTCTGGCTCGGGTCGAGGTCGTAGAGGTCGAGATAGTCCTTGATCTCGCGCAGCGAGAAGCCGAGGCGCTTGCCGCGCAGGATCAGCGCCATGCGAGCGCGGTCGCGCTTGGTGTAGACGCGCATGGTGCCGGCGCGACGCGGGGTGATGAGCCCCTTGTCCTCGTAGAATCGGATGGTGCGCGGCGTGACCGAGAGGTCCCGCGCCAGCTGCGTGACGGTGAAGAACGTGTCGGTCAAAGCGGACGCGCCGCCACGTTTGCCAGAGGATGCCACCGGTTCACCTATACGTCACCCAGTCGCCCCGAAGATACATGCTTTGACCTTCTCCGCAAGACCCGTTTGGCAGATGACGCGGCGGGGGCGTCTTCACAAGCGGTGGAGCCAGGGCGCGCCACAAGCCGGTGGATAGGGTCCCCGCGGCCGGCGAGTTTTCTGGACAGCAGCGCTTCCGTTTCGCCACTGTTGCATCGGCGCAACGCTTGCCGATTTCCCCAGCGTCTTGGCCCACTACGCTGCAGGAAGCCGGTTGACGGATCATTCGCGAGCGGCATGCTGGGTGACGTATAGGGCACCGATAAAACGTATAGTGCACCGCAGCGTGCCGGGCCCGGAGGAATTCAGCCTAGGAGGGGGTCTTCATGACGATGCACAAGTGGGCCAGGGCCAATCGCGATTGGCCACGCCGCGTGGCTCCGGTGCTTGCCATTTCCGCCGTTGCGATTCCCGCCGTCTTGGCGAACGGCGCCGCCCATGCCGGCGGATTCGGGCTGCGCGAGCAGAGCTCCTACTATCAGGGCACATCCTTCGCCGGCACGGCGGCCGGTGGCGACGGCCTCGCCGCCATGACCTGGAACCCCGCGGCCATCAGCTTCAATCCGGGGCTGAACGTGGAAGGCAATGTCACCTATATTGCGCCGCACGCCTCCATTGACGTGTTCTCGGCGACTGCGCCCATCACCGGCGCTAGCCTCGGGAATGCCGGCGTCAGCGATATCGTGGACAACGGCACGCTGCCGACCTTCTTCGCCACCTATGCCTGGGACAAGTGGGCGATCGGCTTCGGCTTGACCTCGCCCTTCGGCCTCGTCACCGACGCGCCGTGCAGCTGGTCCGGCCGGTATTACGGCTGCACCAGCAGCATCTTCGACATGAACGCCCAGCTCTCGGTGGCCTACAAGCTCACCGACTGGATGACCATCGGCGGTGGCCTCAACATCAATTACATCAACGCCAAGCTCACCAACGCGCAGTTCGCGGGCTTCGCGCCGCCGTCCAACAATCTCTATGCCCAGGTCAACGGCGACGATATCGGCTACGGCATCAATCTCGGCGTGCTGTTCACGCTGGCGCCCGGAACCACGCTCGGCATCGGCTACAAGTCGCAGATCTCGCAGACCCTCAACGGCATGCTGGACGTGTCCGTCGCCAATATCGTGCCCGTCAAGAGCGTCAATGCGACGGCCGGCCTGACGCTGCCCGACCAGATCACCGCCTCGTTCCGCTCCAAGCTCAATGCCCAATGGACTGTGCTCGGCACGGTGGAATGGACCAATTGGTCGACGGTCCAGGAGCTGACGGTGAAGGCCTTCGGCCTACCGGTCAGCACGCTCGACCTCCAGTGGAACGACGGCTGGTTCTTCTCCGGCGGCGTCGAGTACCAGTGGGATCCCAAGCTCGCCCTGCGTGCCGGCATTGGCTACGAGCTGACGCCCGTGCCCGATGCCACCCGCTCGCCGCGCCTGCCCGACACCAACCGCTTCTGGCTCTCGGGCGGCTTGACCTACAACTTCACGTCGCAGTTCTCGGCGGACTTCGCCTACACCCACATCTTCGGCGAGACGAGCCCGATCATGCTCACGCCGGCCGATCCGGCCAACGCCCTGCGCGGAACGCTGGTCGGCCAGGTGAGCAACGGCTACGTGGACATTGTCTCGGTGGGCCTGCGCTACAAGTTCGACGCGCCGCAGGCGGCGGCCCTCATCACCAAGTAGGGCCTAGCGCGATCCCCGGCGGCGTTCGCGCCGCCGGTTTTCGCTTCAGTCGACCCGGCACAAACCGCCTTTCTGGCGCAATCGCGCGCCAGCATTCTTGAATCACGGCGTTGCTGATCCAACGTCGGAGATGACGCCGCCGGCTTGCCCAAGAAAACAGAAGAGCGCCGGCGCAGGAGGGACATCATGCTCCATTGCACCGATGCGGCGGCCATCGCCATCTCGCCCGTGCCCGAGCTTCTGGAAGGCAGCGTCGCGGCGCATGGCGCGAAGCCGGCCCTGAGCTTCCTCGGCCGCAAGTGGACCTATGCCGAGGTCGGCGCCACGGTGGACAAGGTGGCGGCAGGGCTTCAGGCCATGGGCGTGCGCAAGGGCACTCATGTGGGCCTGTGCCTGCCCAACACGCCCTATTCCGTCATTTTCTTCTTCGCGGTGATGAAGGCCGGCGGCACGGTGGTGAACTTCAGCCCGCTCTATGTGGAGCGCGAGCTGAGGCACCAGATCCGCGATTCCGGCACGACCATCATGGTTGTCCCCGACCTCAAGCTGATCCACTCCCGCGTCCTCGCGGTGGCACATGAGTCGGGGCTGAAATCCATCGTCGTCTGCCCCATGTCCGGCATCCTGCCGTTTCCCAAGGGGCTGCTCTTCAACCTGTTCAAGCGCAAGGAGAAGGCGGTCTACAGCACCGGCGACGGGATGCATGTGGACTACGCTTCCCTCCTCAAGCACGGCGACCGCCCCGAACCGGTGGAGGTGGACCCGGCCAAAGACCTCGCGGTGCTGCAATATACCGGCGGCACCACGGGCGTGCCCAAGGGCGCCATGCTCACCCACGCCAACGTCTCGGCCAATGCCCGCCAGCTGGTCCAGCATGCGGAGTGCGAGCGGATCGGGGTGAAAAGGGTGCTGGGCGTGCTGCCCCTGTTCCACGTCTTCGCCATGCAGACGGTGATGCTCATCCCGATTTGCCTCGGTGCCGAGATCATCCTGGTGCCGCGCTTCAACCTCATGTCGCTGCTCGACGACATCGAGCGCGAGAAGCCCACTATGTTCCCCGGCGTGCCGACTATCTACGCCGCCATCAACAATGTCGGGGACATCGAGAAGCGCGACCTCTCCTCCCTCACGCTCTCCATCTCCGGCGGCGCGCCGCTGCCGCTCGATGTGCGCACGCGATTCCAGGAACTCACCGGTTGCCCGCTGGTGGAAGGCTACGGCCTCTCCGAAAGCTCGCCGGTGGTGAGCGCCAATCCGCCGCTCGGTCTCGTCAAGGACGGCTCGGTAGGCACCGCTCTGCCCGAGACGGTGATCGAGATTCGCGACCTCGCCGATTCAACCCGCATGATGCCGGTGGGCCAGAAAGGCGAGGTGTGCGTGCGCGGTCCGCAGGTCATGGCCGGCTACTGGAATCGCCCGGACGAAACCACCGCCGTCTTCGTGGACGGGGCGCTGCGCACCGGCGATGTCGGCTATCTCGACGAGGACGGCTACCTGTTCCTCGTGGACCGCATCAAGGACGTGATTCTCTGCGGCGGCTATAACGTCTATCCCCGGATGATCGAGGAGGCGCTCTACCTCCATCCGGCGGTGGCCGAGGCGGTGGCCATCGGCATTCCCGACAGCTATCGCGGCCAGGCGCCCAAGGCCTTCGTCACCCTGCGCAAGGACGCGCAGGCGACTCCGGCCGAGCTGATGGACTTCCTCTCCGCCCAGATTTCCAAGATCGAGATGCCCAAGGCCGTCGAGATTCGCGAGAGCCTGCCCAAGAGCGTCGTGGGCAAGCTCTCCAAGAAGGAACTGGTGGAAGAAGAGCGCCAGCGCGCCGCCGGAGGGTAAAAAGGGCGGGCGCCACCCCGCGTCCCGCTGCCGCCGCTGCCGTATTCAGGTGCCCCCTCGCCGGCGCGCGGGAGCACGGCGGCGAGAGGGCAGGGCACACCCCCGCGGGGCGCCACCCTTGCCTATCAGCCCCACCTCGTGTATGTGCCCGACCCATTCCGCACGCGGACACAGGCCATATCGGCCATCCGGTGCCTATCGCCATTGGCGAAGGTACGTCCGCGGAGGCTCAACCGGAGAATACCAAAGTGGCTCTTCCCGACTATTCGATGCGTCAGCTCCTCGAAGCTGGCGTGCACTTCGGCCATCAGGCCCACCGTTGGAACCCCAAGATGGCTCCGTACATCTTCGGCGTTCGCAACAACATCCACATTCTCGACCTGTCGCAGACCGTGCCGGCGCTTCATCGCGCCCTGCAGGCCGTGTCCGACACCGTGGCCCAGGGCGGCCGCGTGCTGTTCGTCGGCACCAAGCGCCAGGCGCAGGAGCAGGTGGCGGACGCCGCCCGCCGCTCCGCCCAGTATTATGTGAACTCCCGCTGGCTCGGCGGCATGCTCACCAACTGGAAGACCATCTCCAACTCCATCGCCCGGCTGAAGAAGCTGGAGGAGATGCTGGCCGCCCCCGAGGCGTCTTCCGGCTACACCAAGAAGGAGCGCCTGACGCTCTCCCGTGAAAAGGAGAAGCTGGACAAGGCGCTCGGCGGCATCCGCGACATGGGCGGCCTGCCGGACCTGCTGTTCGTGATCGACACGAACAAGGAAGACATCGCCGTGAAGGAGGCCCAGCGCCTCGGCATCCCGGTGGCGGCCATCCTCGACACCAATTGCGATCCCGACGGCATCGCCTATCCGGTCCCGGGCAACGATGACGCCGGCCGCGCCATCCAGCTCTATTGCGACCTGATCGCCCGCGCCGCCATCGACGGCATCGGCCGCGGCCACAGCGATCTCGGCTACGACGTGGGCGCCGAAGAGGCTCCGCTCGTCGAGGACCTGCCGGTCGAGACCAGCGTGTGGTCGTCCTTCGAGCCCCTGTCGGGTCCGCGCGGCGTTGCCGACGACCTGAAGAAGCTCACCGGCGTGAGCCCCGAGATCGAGCAGAAGCTCAACGATCTCGGCGTGTTCCACTTCGGCCAGATTGCCGGCCTCGACGCCGTCGATGCGCACCGCATCGGTGAGGAAGTGGGTCTGCCCGGCCGCGTGGACGGCTGGATCGCCCAGGCCAAGGAGATGTCTGCCGAGGTCGAGTGACACCCGTCACCGTCCTTGTCGCAGATCTGAAAACGAATCGAGAGTAATGGGGCGCACCGCGCCCCCACGGCCGGCTCGGGCGCACCGTGGCCGGCCGTGGCGCGAGAAGAAGGGATTGAACATGGCTGCGATCACCGCCGGGCTCGTGAAGGAACTGCGCGACAAGACCGGCGCAGGCATGATGGACTGCAAGTCCGCGCTCACCGAGACGAACGGCGACGTCGAGGCTGCCATCGACTGGCTGCGCAAGAAGGGTCTCGCCAAGGCCGCCAAGAAGGCCGGCCGTGTGGCCGCCGAGGGCCTGGTCGCGGTCGAGTCTTCCGGCCACTACGCCGCCGCCGTCGAGGTGAATGCCGAGACCGACTTCGTGGCGCGCAACCCCGACTTCCAGGCGTTCGTGCGTGAGGTGGCCAAGGTCGCCCTCAACACGGACGGCTCCCTGGAGGCCGTCGCCGCCGCCAAGTTCCCGGGCGAGGACGTCACCGTCGCCGACCGCCTCACGGCGCTCATCGCCACCATCGGCGAGAACATGACGCTCCGCCGTTCGGTGAAGCTCACGGTCTCCAAGGGCGTGATCGCCTCCTACGTCCACGGTGCCGTGGTCGAAGGCCAGGGCCGTATCGGCGTGCTTGTGGCGCTCGAGTCCGAGGGCGACGTGGAGAAGCTCTCCACCCTCGGCCGGCAGATTGCCATGCACGTGGCGGCGCTCAACCCGCTGGCGCTCGACGCCTCCGGCATCGACGAGGCCACCATCGCCCGCGAGAAGGCCATCCTGCTCGAGAAGCACCAGGGCAAGCCCGCCAACGTGCAGGACAAGATCGCCGAAAGCGGCATGAAGAGCTTCTTCAAGGAGAACACCCTCCTCGACCAGCCCATCGTGCATGACGGCTCCAAGTCCGTCGCGCAGGTGCTGAAGGAGGCCGAGGGCCAGGTTGGCGCTCCGGTCAAGCTCACCGCGTTCGTGCGCTACGCGCTCGGCGAGGGCATCGAGAAGGAAGAGACCGACTTCGCGGCCGAGGTGGCCGCCGCCGCCGGCCAGTCCTGATCGCAGGCGGGGAGGGGGCTCCCATGACCGCCATCTCCGACGACTCGGACTATCCGGAACCCCCGGCGCCCTTCGCGGCGCCGGGACTGCCTTATCCCCGCATTCTGGTAAAGGTCTCGGGCGAGGCCCTGATGGGCGCCGAGCCCTTCGGCCTGCATCCCCCCACCGTCGCCCGCATCGCCCGTGACCTCGTCGCCGCCCGTGCGGCGGGGTGCGAGGTGGCAGTGGTCGTCGGCGGCGGCAACATCCTGCGCGGCGCGCGCGTGGCGGACGAGAATCTCGATCGCGCCACCGCGGACCACATGGGAATGCTCGCGACCGTCATGAACGGTCTCGCTCTGGAGCGGGCCATCGAAGCCGCCGGCGCCCCCGCGCGCACGCTTTCCGCCATCCCCATGCCGACGGTGTGCGAGCCCTATGCCCGCCAGCCGGCCATGCGGCACCTGCGGCGCGGCCGCATCGTGGTGCTGACCGGCGGAACGGGAAATCCCTATTTCACCACCGACACCGGCGCCGTGCTCCGCGCGGCCGAGCTCGACTGCGACGCGGTGCTGAAGGCGACCAATGTGGACGGCGTCTATTCCGCCGATCCCAAGCTCGATCCCTCGGCCACCCGCTACGACCGCATCACCCACGACGAGGCGCTATCCCGCGACCTCAAGGTGATGGATGCGGCCGCGTTCGCGCTTGCCCGCGAAGCGGCGTTGCCGATAATCGTGTTTTCCATCCGCGAGCCGGGCGCCATCGCCACGGCGGCGATGGGAGAAGGGCGCGTCACGGTCGTCGCGCCCTGATCCGGCGAGACGGATCGCGGCTTGAGTTTTCCGGAAGGACAGGGGGGCGCTGTCGACGGATGCAGGCAGAAGGCTGGGGCCCGGGCATCGCCCTGGTCAAGCCGCGTGCGGCATGGCCACCGAATTGCCGTGTCGTCCTGTCATGTCCGCGCAAGCCGCAACCTCGACCAGGGCTCCTCCCGCCGCGCCTTTCCCGCCAGGAACCGCGCGTTCGCATGGAATCAGAAACGTTTCCGTGCGAATGAAGCGTGCCCGCGATCTTGAAGACAGAGGATAGTCATGACCACCGGGACCTTCGACATGGCCGATCTCAAGCGCCGCATGCATGGCGCGGTCGGCGTGCTCAGGGACGAGCTGGGCGGCCTGCGCACCGGCCGTGCCTCGGCCAGCCTTCTCGAACCGATCACGATCGAGGCCTATGGCGCGCGGATGCCGCTGAACCAGGTTGCCACCGTGTCCGTCCCCGAGGCCCGCATGCTCTCCGTGCAGGTGTGGGACCGCGGCATGGTGAACGCCGTCGAGAAGGCGATCCGCGATTCGAATCTCGGCCTCAATCCGGCGACGGAAGGCCAGGTGCTGCGCCTGCGCATCCCCGAACTCAACCAGGAGCGCCGGCAGGAACTCGTCAAGGTTGCGCACAAGTATGCCGAGGCCGCCCGGGTCGCGGTACGTCATGTGCGTCGCGACGGGATGGACCTGCTGAAGAAGCTGGAAAAGGACAGCGAGATGGGTTCCGATGAACTCGACCGCCTGTCCAAGGACGTCCAGAAGGCGACCGACGAGACCATCGCCGAGATCGATCAGACGCTCGCCCAGAAGGAAAAGGAAATCCTGTCCGTCTGAGCGGGGACAGCGGCGGCGGGAGGCCAGGGACGCGGTTGACCGGAGCCGGTCGGCCGCGACGGTTTGAGAGCCAACGCGGTTTGAGGACGAAGGTGTGAGCCCTGAGCAAGCCATGACCCTGCGCGCCGCGAGCGAAGCCGCTGTTCCCGGCCGGACGTCGCCAGCCGCCCCCGTGGCGGCTGGTCAGCCGACGCCCGCCGCGGCGCCCCGGTGCGTCCCGGTGCACGTCGGCGTCATCATGGATGGCAACGGGCGCTGGGCCACGTCCCGCAAGCTGCCGCGTGTGGAAGGGCATCGCCGGGGCGTCGAAGCGCTGCGCCGGTGCGTGCGCGCCGCTCGCGAAATCGGCATCCGCTTCCTCACCATCTACAGCTTCTCCTCGGAGAACTGGTCGCGTCCCGTCACCGAGGTGACGGAACTGATGCGCCTGCTGAAGTTCTTCCTGCGGCACGATCTCGCCGAGCTCAATTCCGCCAACGTGCGGGTGAAGGTAATCGGCGAGCGGGCGGGCCTTGCCCCCGACATCCGCCAGCTTCTGGACGATGCCGAGGCGCTGACCTCTACCAATACCGGGCTGACGCTGGTCGTCGCCTTCAACTACGGCGCGCGGCAGGAGATTGCCTCTGCCGTGGCGCGCATCGCGGCGGATGTGGCGGCCGGGCGGGTGAAGCCCGAGGACGTGGACGTGGAGATGATCTCCCAGCGGCTCGAAACCGCCGGCATCCCTGATCCCGACCTCATCGTGCGCACCTCCGGCGAGCAGCGGCTGTCGAATTTCCTGCTGTGGCAGGCCGCCTATTCGGAATTCGTGTTCCTGCCCATCTACTGGCCTGACTTCGACAAGGCCGCCCTCATCGCGGCCATCGACGAATATGCCCGGCGTGACCGGCGGTTCGGCGGCGTGACGCCTCGCCCCGGACCCTGACCCACGTGCATTTCGGCTCCGATCTCGGACATCGCACCCTTTCCGCCCTCGTGCTCGTGCCGGTGGTGCTCGCCACCGCTTGGTATGGCGGCATCCCCTTCGCCGTGCTGTGGGTGGCGGCCGGCCTCCTCGTTCTCAATGAATGGGCGGTGATCGCGCGCCTCGATCATCGCCCGGTCTATCTCGGCCTTGGCGGCCTCGGCATCGTTGCCGGCGGTGTGCTGGCGGTGATGGCCGAGCCCACCTGGGCCTTCAGCGTCGCCGTGCTGGGGGCCGCAGCCTGCAGCCTCGCTGTGCCGCGGCAGAGCGCGTGGGCCATGCTCGGGGTGCTCGCGGCGGCCAGCGCGGCCCTTCCGGTGGTGGTCTTGCGCGGCACCTCGCCGCTGGGCCTTTCCGCGGTGCTCTATCTGTGCGCCATCGTCTGGGCGACGGACATCTTCGCCTATTTCACCGGCCGTGCGCTGGGTGGCCCGAAGCTGTGGCCGCGGGTGTCGCCGAACAAGACGTGGTCGGGCGCCATCGGCGGAACGCTGCTCGGAACCCTCTGCGGCCTCGCGGTCGCCTACGCCTCCGGCGCGCCGGCCTTGCTGCCGCTCACCGGCCTTTCCCTCCTGCTCAGCATCGTCAGCCAGGCCGGCGACCTCGCGGAATCGGCGGTGAAGCGCCTGTTCGGCGTGAAGGATGCGAGTCGGCTCATTCCCGGCCATGGCGGCCTGCTCGACCGGCTGGACGGCTTTGCCGCTGCCGCACTGGTGGCGGTCGTCGTCGCGGTGCTGCGCAATGCGGGCGATCCGGCGGCCGGTCTGCTTTTGTGGTAGGACGCTCCCCATGAAACGTCTCTCCGTGCTCGGGGCCACGGGCTCCATTGGCCATAGTGTCCGCAAGGTCCTCGCGGATGCGCCGGACCTCTACCGGGTCGAGGCCGTGGCCGGCGGACGCGACGCCGCAGCCCTTGCCGAGACCGCGCGAGCCCTGGGCGCCCGCTTCGCGGCGCTGGCGGACCCCTCCGGTGGCGCGGCGCTGAAGGATGCCCTTTCCGGCAGCGGCATCGCGTGCGGCGCTGGCCCCGAGGCGGTACTGGAAGCCGCGCGGCGGGATACCGACGTGGTGGTGAGCGCCATCGTCGGCTGTGCCGGCCTTGCCCCCACGGTCGCCGCGTTCGCGCCCGGCCGGCGCATCGCGCTTGCCAACAAGGAATGCCTCGTCGCCGCCGGCGCCTTCTTCATGGCCGAGGCGGCGCGGCTGGAAACCGAAATCCTCCCGGTGGATTCCGAGCACAACGCCATCTTCCAGGCGCTGGCGGCCGGTCCCCACAAGGCGGTGGAGAAGATCACGCTCACGGCCTCCGGCGGCCCCTTCCGCCTCAAGAGCCGGGAGGAGATCGCCCGCGCCGTACCGCAGGATGCGCTCAAGCATCCCAACTGGAACATGGGCGCGAAGGTCACCATCGATTCCGCGACGCTCATGAACAAGGGGCTGGAGCTGATCGAGGCCCAGCACCTGTTCTCCGTCACCGCTGACCAGCTCGACGCGGTGGTGCATGCTGAGTCGGTGGTGCACGGCCTCGTCTCCTTCATCGACGGATCGGTGACCGCAGGGCTGGCACTGCCCGACATGTGCGTGCCCATCGCCCACTGCCTCGCCTATCCCGAGCGGGTGGCCACCTCCTGCCGCAAGCTCGACCTCGTGGCCCTCGGCCGCCTCAGCTTCGAAGCGCCGGACGTCAGCCGATTCCCGGCACTGGCCCTCGCCCGCGCGGTGCTGAAGCAGGGCGGCATGGCCGCCACCGTCCTCAATGCCGCGAACGAGATCGCCGTCGCGGCCTATCTGGACGGGCGGATCGGCTTTTACGGCATCACCGATATCGTCGGGGCGACCCTCGACCGCATCAATGGTGGTCCGGCACCTTCGAGCATCTCCGATGCGCTGGAGGCAGACCAGCTTGCGCGCCGCACCGCCTCCGGACTCCTGCCCAAGTTTGCCGCAAAGGCGTCCTAAGAGCGGTCTTCGGCCGCGCGGGGCCGGTGTCCCGAGGCTGGCGAGCGCGGGATAAGTGTGTAGGGTTAGCCCGCCTGCGGGCGCCCGGGAGAAGAGGAACGATGATGGACGTGATTTCCGGTCTCGGTGCGAACCTTGGCACGCTGTCCTCCACTCTTCTCGGCTACGTCATCCCTTTCCTGTTCGTCCTGACGCTGGTGGTGTTCTTCCACGAGCTCGGCCATTTCTGGGTGGCGCGCCGCGCCGGCGTCCGGGTGGTCACCTTCTCGCTGGGCTTCGGACCGGAGATCGTCGGCTTCAACGACCGGCACGGCACCCGCTGGCGCATCGCCGCGGTGCCCCTCGGCGGCTATGTGCGTTTCTTCGGCGATGAAGACGCGGCGTCCACGCCCGATGCCGCGCGCCTCTCCCAGATGACCGCGGCCGAGCGCAACGAAAGCTTCTTCTACAAGCCGGTCGCCTGGCGCGCGGCCATCGTCGCCGCCGGTCCCGTCGCCAACTTCCTGCTGGCGATCGCCATCTTCGCCATCGTCTTCAGGGTGTTCGGCAAGCAGGTGACGGCACCGCGTGTGGATCAGATCAACCCCGGCAGCGCCGCGGAAATGGCCGGGTTCAAGCCCGGCGATCTCGTCCTCGAGATCGACGGCGCGAAGGTGGACAGCTTCTCGGACATGCAGCGCATCGTCGGCTCCCACGCCGGCCAGCCGCTCGCCTTCACCGTCGAGCGCGGCGATCGGCAGGTCACGCTCACGGCCACGCCCGAGCTGAAGGAGGTCAAGGACCCCTTCGGCAACAGTCACCGCACCGGCCTTTTGGGAATCTCGCGCTCGCTGGCGGCGGGCGACGTGACGACTCAGCGTTTCGGCCCGGTCGAGGCCATCGGCATGGGCGTGCAGGAAACCTGGTTCGTGGTGGCCCGCACCTTCGATTACCTCGGCGGCCTCGTGGCCGGGCGCGAGTCGGCCGATCAGCTCGGCGGACCCATCCGCATCGCCCAGGTCTCCGGGCAGGTCGCGACATTTGGTATCGGAGCACTCCTTTCCCTGGCGGCGGTGCTGTCTGTGTCTATCGGATTGCTTAACCTCTTTCCCATCCCGCTGTTGGATGGCGGACACCTTCTGTTCTACGCTTTCGAGGCGATCCGTGGCCGCCCGCTGAGTGCGCGGACGCAGGACATCGGCTTCCGTATCGGCCTTGCGCTGGTGCTCATGCTGATGATCTTCGCCACCTGGAACGACGTGCTGCATATTGCTGCAATGTAAGGGATTTTGATTTGTCGCACCGGGGTCGTGGCGAGCGCGCAACGGTCCCCGGAAAAGGGCAGCCTTCAGCCGCGGCTTGGTTTGCACCTGCGGTAAAAGCCTGTACAAGCGGCAACGCAGGGTGAGAATCCGTCCCTGTGCCCGGTGCGTTTGTCCGGGGAAGGCGGCGGGTTCGAGAACAACGAAATTTCAAGGTTGCGCACCATATGACTGCTAAGCTCCGGGTCCTGAGAAATCTGGCCGCCGCCTTTGGTCTCGCCGCCTGCGTTGCGGCGGGTTCGGTGGCCGGTTCTCTCGTCGTGGCGTCCCCCGCCGCAGCCCAGTCCAGCTCCATCGTGGTTGAGGGCAACCGCCGTGTGGATGCGGATACCATCCGCTCCTATTTCGGCTCCGGTCCCTATACGGCCGCCAAGATCGACGAGGCCTGGAAGGCGCTCTACGCCACGGGCCTGTTCTCAGATGTGCAGATCAATCAGTCCGGCGGCCGCATCGTGGTGCGGGTGGCCGAGAACGAGGTGATCAACCGCGTCGTCTTCGAGGGCAACAAGAAGATCAAGGACGAGGTGCTGGAGGGCGAGGTTCAGTCCAAGCCCCGTGGGCCGTTCAACAAGTCGGTCGTTCAGGCTGACACCCAGCGCATCATCGAGATCTATCGCCGGTCGGGCCGCAGCGACGTGCGCGTGAACCCGGTCACCATCGACCGCGGCAACGGCCGTGTCGATCTGGTCTTCGAGATCAAGGAAGGCGACAAGACCGGCATCAAGGACATCAAGTTCGTCGGCAACAAGGCCTTCTCGGACTGGAAGCTGAAGGACGTCATCTCCACGACCCAGACCAACTGGCTGTCGTTCCTGAAGTCCACCGACGCCTATGATCCGGACCGGGTGAACTCGGACCAGGAGTTGCTGCGCCGCTTCTACCTGAAGAACGGTTATGCCGACTTCCGCATCATCGGTGCGACCGCCGAGCTCGATCCCGCCGGCGGCGGCTATGTCCTCACGTTCACGTTGGAGGAGGGCGACCAGTACCGCTTCGGTAAGGTCGACGTGATCTCCAACATCCGCGATCTCTCCGCGGACTCCCTGAAGCGCGTGGTGCGTGCGCAGGATGGCCAGATCTACAACGCCGAACTCGTCGAGAAGTCGGTCGAGAACCTGACCATTGAGGCGTCCAAGTCCGGCTACGCCTTCGCCCAGGTGCGTCCGCGCGGCGATCGCGACTTCCAGGCCAAGCTCATCAACGTCGCGTTCGTGCTTGAGGAAGGCCCGCGGGTCTACATCGAGCGCATCGAGATCCGCGGCAACACCCGCACCCGCGACTACGTCATCCGGCGTGAGTTCGATATCGGCGAGGGCGACGCCTACAACCGCGTGCTGGTCGATCGGGCCGAGCGCCGGCTGCGCAACCTCGGCTACTTCAAGAACGTGAAGATCACCACCGAGCCGGGCTCCGCGCCTGATCGCGTGATCCTCGCGGTGGACGTGGAAGACCAGCCCACGGGCGAGTTCTCCATCTCCGGCGGCTACTCGACTGCGGACGGCATCATCGGCGAGGTGTCGCTGGGTGAGAAGAACTTCCTTGGCCGCGGCCAGTACGTGAAGGTCTCCGGCACGCTGGGCCAGTACTCGCAGGGTGCGGAATTCTCCTTCACCGAGCCCTACTTCCTCGGCTATCGCCTCGCGGCCGGTTTCGACCTCTACTGGAAGAACACCGAGACCACGAGCTATACGCCTTACGGCACCAACATGGTCGGTGGCGGCCTGCGCTTCGGCCTGCCCATCACAGACGAGATCACGCTGGCCCTGCGCTACAACCTCTATCAGCGCTCGATCAACCTCTGCAGCAACTATGGCGATGTCGGCACGCTGCCCTACAGCTACTGCGCCACGTCCATCTCCTGGGCTATTCGTGATGCAGCTGCTCAGGGTGCGACCATCACCTCGGCGCTGGGCTACACGTTGTCGTTCAATTCGCTCGACAACAACCAGAGCCCGACCCAGGGCATCTACGCCGAGCTCAAGCAGGACCTGGCGGGCGTGGGCGGCGACGTGAACTTCATCCGCACCACGGGTGACTTCCGCCACTACACCCCGCTGCCGTACGACAGCGTGCTCATCCTGCGCGCACAGGCTGGCTATGTCTCGTCCTGGGGCAATCAGGACCTGGACGTGCTGGACAACTTCTACATGGGTCCGAACCTCGTCCGCGGTTTTGCGCCGTCCGGTATCGGTCCCCGCGATATCGCGCCCTGCGCGGCATCGAACGCCGGCACGCCGCTCTCCTACAATTGCTACAACAACCAGCTGAACGCGCTTGGCGGCACGACCTACTGGGGTGTCTCCGCGGAAATCCAGTTCCCCTTCGCCTTCCTTCCCAAGGATATCGGCATGAAGGGCGCGATCTTCGCGGACGCTGGCTCGCTGTTCGACTACGGCGGCCCGACGAAGTTCCCCGGCGTGTACAACTGGGACGGCAGCAACTTCTACGGCAAGCCGAACCTGGTGAACTGCCCGAGCGTCGGCAAGACTTGGGGCTACAACAACGTCTGCGTCTATGACGACGATGCGATCCGCTCCTCGGTCGGTGTCAGCTTGATCTGGCAGTCGCCCTTCGGTCCGCTGCGCTTCGATTATGCCTGGGTGCTCTCGCAGGCCCAGTTCGACCAGACCCAGGCGTTCCGCTTCTCCGGCGGTACCCGCTTCTGATCTGGCTCTACGGAAGAGTTGCGGCGGCGTTCGCTTCCGAAGCTCCAACGGGATGAGACCTCTTCCCTGCCTCTCCGGTGCGTTGCATCGGGGAGGCAGTGTCGTTATGGGAGAGGCGCATTTCCACCACGCGAGCAAGCTCCTGCAGCACCGCCTCTCCTGCGAGACCTTCCTCCTCGCGCTGTCTTCCGCGTCACGGTGCCGTGGTCGTCGTTCCGCCTTGCTGACTCCGCGCGAGCCAACCCCACGATCATCCGTAAGGGCGAATGCCGCACTGCCGGGTGGTGCCGGCAGCCGGGCACCTGCCCGATGGAATGTCTTGCTCTCGGCCGCCCCCGCTGCGGTTGAGGCCGACCTGCGGCTGGGATTTGCGCGTGCTTGGGGCTTGCCCGGAGGCCTCCTTGGCGCGTACGTGAAACCTCCTGTTCCGTCCTCCGGCGTCTGGGCGTATCCGTCATGAGTCACGACCTCTTCTTCCCGCTTCCGGAGCCGCTGACCCTCGCGGAAGTGGCAGCCCTCTCAGGAGCGCGGCTTGCCGCTTCGAGCCCCGCGGAGGAGGCTGAGCTCGGTGCCCGGCGCATCAGCGGCCTCGGCACGCTGGAAACCGCCGGCCCCGACGAACTCGCCTTCTGCGATTCCTTCCTGTTCGCGGAGAAGCTCGGCAGCGTGCGCGCTGGCGCGCTCATCACCTCCGATCGCTTTGCCCCCAAGGCTCCGGCCGGCCTGCCCCTGCTGATTGCACCGCGTCCGGCCGCCGCCTTCCTTGCCGTGTCGCGGCGCATGTTTCCGGCCGCGCTCCGCCCGCTGCCGATCTTCGGCCATGAGGGTGTCGCCCCCGGCGCTCAGGTCCATCCGAAGGCGCGGCTGGAGGATGGGGTGACGGTCGATCCGGGCGCCGTCATCGGCCCCGGCGCCGAGATCGGCGCGGGCACCGTCATCTGCGCCGGCGCCATTGTCGGTCCGAACGTGCGCATCGGCCGCAACTGCGCCATCGGACCCGGTGCAAGCGTGATCCACGCCTATCTGGGCAACGGCGTCATCATCCATGCCGGTGCGCGCATCGGCTCCGACGGCTTCGGCTACCAGCCGAGCCCTGCGGGCCATGTGAAGGTGCCCCAGCTCGGCCGGGTTGTGGTGCAGGACAATGCCGAGATCGGCGCCAACACCACCATCGATCGCGGCGCCATCACCGACACGGTGATCGGAGAGGGCACCAAGATCGACAATCTGGTGCAGATTGCCCACAACGTGGTGATCGGCCGCCATTGCATCGTGGTGTCCCAGACCGGCATCTCGGGCTCCACCACGCTCGGTGATTTCGTGATGCTCGGCGGGCAGGTGGGAGTGGTCGGCCATGTCACCATCGGCACCGGCGCGCAGATCGCTGCTTCCAGTAACGTGAAGGGCGACGTGCCCCCCGGCGTGCGCTGGGGCGGTTCGCCGGCTAAGCCTGTGCGTGAGTGGTTCCGCGAGGTGGCGACGCTCAGGCGCATCGCCGCCGCCGGCGCCCGCCGGGGCAAGGACGACGAGGAAGGGGAAGGACCGCAGGAATGAACGACACCACGCGCGCAGCCGGCGAAGCCGGCGCGGCCCAGGCCGAAGCCCCCAAGGTGCTCGGCAGCGCGGACATCCAGAGGGTGCTCGCCTGCCTGCCGCACCGCTATCCCATCCTGATGGTGGATCGCGTGGAGCAGATCGACGGCGATCTCTCCTGCATCGGCGTCAAGAACGTCACCGCCAACGAGCCGCACTTCCTCGGCCACTTCCCGGGCAATCCGGTGATGCCGGGTGTGCTCATCATCGAGGGCATGGCGCAGACCGCGGGCGTCGTCTGCGTGCTGGGCAAGGAAAACAAGGAGAAGCCCTCGCTGGTCTATTTCATGACCATCGACGAGGCGAAGTTCCGCCGGCCCGTGGTGCCGGGAGATGTGCTCGAATACCACATGACCCGCATCAGCCGCCGCCGCAACATGTGGTGGTACCGAGGCGAGGCCAAGGTGCGCGGCGAGCTGGTGGCTGAGGCCAAAGTCGGCGCGATGATCGTGGAGAACAGCTAGTGGCGAAGATCGATCCCACCGCCCGGGTGGAGAACCCGGCGGGGCTCGCGGATGATGTCGAGATCGGTCCCTATGCCATCCTCGGTCCCGATGTGGTGCTCGAAGCGGGCGTGAAGCTGCACGCCCATGTGGTCATCCAGGGCGTCACCACCATCGGTGCGCGCACGCAGGTCTTCCCCTTCGCCTCGCTGGGGTCCGCGCCCCAGTCGGTGCACTACAAGGGCGAGCCGACGAAGCTCGTGATCGGCACGGATTGCATGCTCCGCGAGCACGCGACCGCCAGCACGGGCACGGTGGGCGGCGGCGGCATCACGCGCATCGGCAACGGCGTGATGATGATGACGGGCTCCCATGTGGGTCACGACTGCACGGTCGGCAACGGCGTCATCTTCGCCAACAATGCTGTGCTCGGCGGCCATGTGAGCGTCGGTGACTTCACCTTCCTCGGCGGCCAGTGCGCGGTGCACCAGTTCACCCGCATCGGCGCCCAGTGCATGATTTCCGGTCTCACCGGCGTGCGCGAGGACGTGATCCCCTTCGCCAACGTGCTCGGGCAGGCCGGCAAGCTGGTCGGCCTCAACGTGGTGGGCATGAAGCGGCGCGGCTTCACCAAGTCCGACCTGCACGCGGCGCGCGCGGTCTATCGCGACCTCTTCTTTGGCGAGGGCACGTTCGACCAGCGCCTCGACAAGGTGCGGCAGATGATTGGGGAATCGGCGTTCGCGGCGGCCGTGGTGGCCTTCATCGATGCCGACCGCAAGCGCCCGATCTGCCATCCCGCGCGGGGCGTCATCAAGGAGGACTGAGCCGTGGGCCTGCCGGGGGAAGACGGGCAGGGGCGTGCCGGGGCGGCGCGCCGCCCGGATGCGTCCGGCCCCTGTGCGGCGCAGAAGCGGACCCCGCTCGGCATTGTCGCCGGTAGCGGCGCCTTTCCTGCTGCGGTCGCGGAAGCGGCCGGGGCGGAGGGCCGCGAGGTCGTGCTGCTCCTTATCCAGGGATTTGCCGATCCGGCGCTGGAGCGCTATCCGCACCGCTGGTTCCGGCTCGGCTCGCTTGGATCCGTCACAGCGTGGGCGCGGGCGCGCGGGGTGCGCGAGGTGGTGATGGTGGGTGCGCTCACCCGCCCGCGTTTGCGCGACCTCGGTTTTGATTTCACCATGCTGCGGCTGCTGCCGCGCATCGCCCGCCTGTTCCGCGGCGGCGACAATCACCTCCTCTCGGGCGTTCTGGGCCTGGTTTCGGAACAGGGCTTCACCCTGGTCGGCGCGCACGAGGTGGCCCCGCGCCTGCTGCTGCCGCAGGGCGTGCTGGGCGCGCGCACACCCAGCGAGACCCAGCAGGCGGATATCGCGCGTGGTCTGGATGTCATCCGTGCCCTCGGCCCATTCGACGTGGGGCAGGGGGTGATCGTGGTGGACGGGCTGGTGGCAGCGGTCGAGGCGGCCGAGGGGACCGACCAGATGCTGGCGCGCTACGGCGAGATGCGCCGTTCCGGCCGTCTGCGCTTCGCCGCCGGCAAGGGCGTGCTGGTGAAGGCGCCCAAGCCGGGGCAGGACCGCCGGGTGGATCTGCCCTCCCTCGGCCCGCAGACCGTGACGCGCGCGGCTGAGGTCGGTCTTGCCGGCATCGCCTTCGAGGCGGGCGGGGCCATCGTGCCGGATGCGCAGGCGCTGGTGGAGGCCGCAGACGCGGCCGGCCTGTTCGTCGCCGGCATCGGAGGGCACACCGCGTGACCCCGCAGAACGGCGCACGCGCCCCGAAAGTCTTCATCGTCGCGGGTGAGGAGTCAGGGGACCAACTCGGCGGCGCGCTGATGGAAGCGCTGGTCGAGGCCGCGCCGGGCGCGTCCTTCCGGGGGGTCGGCGGCCGGCGCATGGGCGCGTCCGGGCTCGAAAGCCTTTATGCCATGGAGGACCTGACCGCCATCGGCATCGCCGCCGTGGTCGGCAAGCTGCCCACCATCCTCAGGCGTCTGAAGGAGACGGTGGAGGCGGTGCTGGCCGACCCGCCGGACGTGCTGGTGCTGGTGGATGCGCCGGACTTCACCCACCGCGTGGCGGCGCGGGTGCGGGCGCGCAACCCGAACATTCCCATCGTCAAATATGTCTCGCCCACCGTGTGGATCTGGCGGTCGGGGCGGGCGGCCGCCATGCGGCCCTATGTGGACGCCCTTCTGGCCCTGCTGCCGTTCGAGCCGGAGGTCCATCGCAAGCTGGGTGGGCCGCCCACCTTCTATGTGGGCCATCCCCTGCTGCAGCGGCTGGACGAATTGCGGCCGTCGCCCGCTGAAGCCGAGCGGCGGCGGGCGAAGCCGCCGCTGGTGCTGGTGCTGCCGGGCAGCCGGCGGCGGGAGATTGCGCGCATTGGCGCGGATTTCGGCGCGGCTCTGGCCGAGGTCGGTCGCGCCCACGAGATGGAACTGGTGCTGCCCACCCTGCCGCGGCTGGAGGGGCTGGTGCGCGAGACCATCGCCAGCTGGCCGCTGAAGCCGAGCATCGTGACGAACGAGGCGGAGAAGCTGGAAGCCTTCCGTTCCGCCCACGCCGCGCTCGCCGCCTCCGGCACGGTGACGCTGGAACTGGCACTCGCCGGCATTCCCCACGTTGCCGCCTACCGCATCGGCTGGCTGGAGGCGCAGATCGGCCGGCGGGTGCTGAAGGGCACAACGGTGATCCTGGCCAATCTGGTGGCGGGGGAGAATGTGGTGCCGGAGTTCCTGCAGGAATATTGCACGGTGCCGGCGCTCGTCGGTGCCCTCGGCAGTCTTCTGGAGGACAGCCCGGCGCGGCAGCGGCAGGAGGCGGCGTTCGCCAGCTTCGACGACATCTTCGGCATTGCCGGCCCAAGCCCCAGCGCGCGCGCGGCCGAGGTGGTGCTGCGCCTCGCGCAGGACGGCCGCCCCGGCACCCTGCCGTCACCGGGCTGAAGCGCTGGTGCAGCCACACTGATCCTCAAACGAAAAACGCGGCCCGAAGGCCGCGTTTTCCTTATTCAGACGATCTCCAGCGCTCACTTGCGCTTGGAGATCACTTGCGCTTGGACATGGCCACGTAGTCGCGCTGGGCGGCGCCGGTGTAGAGCTGGCGGGGACGGCCGATGCGCTGGCTCGGGTCCTCGATCATCTCCTTCCACTGGCCGATCCAGCCCACAGTGCGGGCGAGGGCGAACAGCACGGTGAACATGGTGGTGGGGAAGCCCATCGCCTTGAGGGTGATGCCCGAATAGAAGTCGATGTTCGGGTAGAGCTTCTTCTCGATGAAGTAGTCGTCGTGAAGCGCGATGCGCTCCAGCTCCACGGCCACGTCGAGCAGCGGATCGTCCTTGATGCCGAGCTCGGTCAGCACTTCGTGGCAGGTCTGCTGCATGATCTTGGCGCGCGGGTCGTAGTTCTTGTAGACCCGGTGGCCGAACCCCATCAGGCGGAAAGGATCGTTCTTGTCCTTCGAGCGCTTGATGTATTCGGGGATGCGGTCCACGGAGCCGATCTCGGCCAGCATCTTGAGGGCCGCCTCGTTGGCGCCGCCGTGGGCGGGGCCCCACAGGCAGGCGATGCCGGCGGCGATGCAGGCGAAGGGGTTGGCGCCGGAAGAGCCGGCGAGGCGCACCGTGGAGGTGGAAGCGTTCTGCTCGTGATCGGCGTGGAGGATAAAGATCTTATCCATCGCCTTCGAGAGAATGGGGTTGACCTTGTATTCCTCGCACGGGACAGCGAAGCACATGCGCAGGAAGTTCGACGTATAGTCGATATCGTTCTTCGGATAAACGAACGGCTGGCCGATGGAATACTTGTAGGCCATGGCCGCCAGCGTCGGCATCTTCGCGATCATGCGGATCGATGCGATCAGGCGCTGGGTGGGGTCGGAAATGTCGGTGGAGTCGTGATAGAAGGCCGAGAGCGCGCCGACCGAAGCCACCATGATGGCCATCGGGTGGGCGTCGCGGCGGAAGCCCTGGAAGAAGCGGGTCATCTGCTCGTGGACCATCGTGTGATTGGTCACGGACTTGTCGAATTCCGCCTTCTGCGCCGCAGTGGGGAGTTCGCCGTAGAGCAGGAGGTAACAGGTCTCGAGGAAGTCACCGTTCTCGGCGAGCTGCTCGATGGGGTAGCCGCGATAGAGCAGCACGCCTTCGTCGCCGTCGATGTAGGTGATCTTGCTTTCGCAGGAAGCGGTCGAGGTAAAGCCGGGGTCGTAGGTGAACATCCCCGTCTGGCCGTAGAGCTTGGAGATGTCGACCACGTCGGGTCCGATGGAGCCTTCGTGGATCGGAAGGTCCCAGCTCTTCTCCCCCAAGCTTAGCTTGGCCGCTTTTGCCCCGGTGTTGGTGGTGGCGTCCATGGATCCCTCATCCTTTGGGCGGACAGACCCCGTTTTCGGCGGAGGGCCGGAGGTGGCGGTCCGGTCTCCGAGCGGCAAGTCCGTCTCCGCTCCGGCATCTTCGCGAATGCGAAGCCGCCGTCCTGCAGTCCTAAACCCTCCCCAATCCTGCCGCAAGCATGACCATGCTTCATTGGCGGGCAGCGAGGCGTTTCTCTGCAATGGCAAGGTCTTCCGGCGTGTTCACGTTGAAGAATGGGTCATCCGGAAGGCCATCCCACGACACCGTTACGGCATTGAGGGCATCGAGGAGAAGCCCGACTTTCAGCCGTCCCGCCTCAAGGCTTTGCCGCAGCGCGGCGCGAGCCGCTGCCGGCCACAGGGCGATGACGGGATGGCGCTGTCCACCCGATGCCGCGCACACAATGGTGCCGGTTTCCCGGTGCCGCTCCGTCAGCCGGGCGACGAGATCGTCCGGCAGGAACGGCGTGTCGGCGGCGACGGTGACGAGGCTTGAGGCGGGCGCCATCTGCGCCAGATAGTCAAGGCCCGCCAGAACCCCGGCGAGCGGTCCCGGATAGCCTGCGATGGTATCCGGCAGCACCGGGAGGCCGAATCTCTCATAGGTCCCGGCGGGGGCGTTGGCGTTGATGAGAAGGGGGCCGGCCTGGGACCTCAGGCGTTCGATGACGTGCGCGATGAGGGGCCGGCCTCCCAGTGCCACCAGCGGCTTTTCCGCAGCCCCCAGCGCCGGCGCGTTGATCCGCCGGCCCAGGCCTCCGGCGAGGATCAGGGCGGGGGGAGCCGGGGAGGGTGGGGGGCTGGTCGGCTGCTCGGGCATCGCGGCTCAGGACGCCACCGTTCGGGGCGGCGCAGGGGAGGACAAACGAAAACGCCCGGCACGAGGGCCGGGCGTTCGGTTCAGGTCTGCGGCCCCGGTCAGTCCACGACGGCGCGGCGCGCGTTGAGGCCGAGGCGGCGGGGCACCGCCGAGAGCTTGGCGCCGATGGCCCGCCAGGTGGCGAAGTCATTGAGGCGCGAGGGCTCGAAGGCGCCGATGATCGCCGCGGCCACGTACGGCAGGCTCTGCACCAGCAGAGCGATGCCGTAGAGGTTGATCTCGCGGATATGGCGCCAGTCGTTGGAGGTCTTCACGATGGTGGAGCCCGGCAGGTTGTTCGCCACCAGCATGTAGGCCCCCGCTGCGATCAGCAGGCCACCGATGATGGCTTCCGGCAGGGCCGGGAAGGAGCGGGCCGCGCCGGCAAGCCAGTTGTTGCCCTTGGCGGTGCGGGCGAAGGCAAGGTCCTTGTAGCGGAACCCGTCGAACACCGCCTTGGCCACCGTGAACTGCACCGCGCTGGCCGCCACCGCCGCGCCGAGCATGCGCATCGGCGTGGTCTCCACCCTGAGGCGGTACAGGCTGATGAAGTGCAGCACGTACACCAGGAAGGTGATGAGGATGGGCAGCGTCAGCACGTGGGCCGGCACCGAGATGGAGAAGTAGGCGACGAAGGGCACGAACAGCAGCGAGGCAACGGCCATGAAGGCGCCCACCGATTCCGAGCCGAGCCAGGAAATCCAGCCGAGCACGAAGTGCCGCTTCTGCGCCGTGGTCAGGCGGGAATTGCCCGGCAGGAACCGGCGCCAGTGCTTCTTGATGATCTGGAAGCCGCCGTAGGCCCAACGGTGACGCTGCTTCTTGAACGCCTCGAACGAGTCGGGGAGCAGGCCATAGCCGTAGCGCTTGCGGGTGTAGTGGGTCTTCCAGCCGTTCTCGGCGATGGACAGGCCGAGATCAGTGTCCTCGCAGATGGTGTCGGACGACCAGTTGCCGGCCTCCACCATCGCCGCGCGGCGGATGAGGCACATGGTGCCGTGGACAACGATGGCGTCGTCCTCGTTGCGTTGCACCATGCCGATGTCGAAGAAGCCGGCATATTCGGCGTTCATCGCCTCGTGCAGCGGGCTGCGATGGGCATCGCGGTGATCCTGCGGCGCCTGGACGAGACCGACGGTCGGATCGTCGAAGGCGGGCACGAGGTCCTTCAGCCAGTCGGGCGTCACCACATAGTCGGCGTCGATGACGCCGATGATCTCGGCATCGGGGGCCGTCGCATCGAGGGCGATGCGCAGGGCACCGGCCTTGAAGCCCGCCACCTTCTCGGCGTTGATGAACTTGATGTGGTCGCCGAGCGTGGCGCAGTGGGCGCGCACCGGCTCCACCATCGCCGAGTCCGGCGTGTTGTTGACGATGATGATCGCCTCGTAGTTGGGATACTCCAGCCGGGCGAGGGCATCGATGGTCTGGATCAGCATCTCCGGCGGCTCGCGATAGGCGGGCACGTGGATGGAGACCTTGGGGAAGCGCGAGGGCGCGGCGTGCTTCTGCTCCTCGACGAGGCGCTTGGGACCGCTGCCGAAGGCCACCGCCGCCAGTTCCTCGATGCGATAGAGCAGGACGAACACCAGCGGCACCAGCATCACGACGCTGAGGGCAAGGGTGAGGTAGTCACCGCCGCTGACGTAATGGTTGAGCCAGTAGTCCACCACCAGCGCCAGCCATGCGGCGACGCCGTTGGCCGAGGCCGCCAGCACGAGGCCCTGCGTCACGGTGAGGTCACGCATGCGCAGCAGCGGCAGGGTGAAGAGCACGCCCAAGAGCAGCGCCAGGATGGCGGTCTGGTTGTAGGTCTTCTCGAAGATCGGGCCGGTGAGGGGGAACTTCAGGGTGCGGTCCGCATCGAACACGCCCCAGTACTGACCCACCGAGCCTTCGTTCTGCTTCTTGGGCAGGTCGAACGCCTCGATGATGTTGTACTCGATGCCCAGCGCATCGGCGCGGGCGACGAAATTGCGGATGATCTTGGCCTGCTCCATGGGATCAGGCACGGAGGCGCCACGGTTGTAGCCGTGCGAGGGCCAGCCGAACTCGCCGATCACGACGCGCTTGCCGGGATAGGCGGCGCGCAGGCGGTTGTAGGCATTGATGGTGTAGTCGACCACCTGATCGGCCGGCACGTCTTCCCAGTAGGGCAGGATGTGGGCGAGGATGAAGTCGACGGACGCGACCAGCTCGGGCGCATCCGGCTCCAGCCAGGTGTTCCAGATTTCACCGGTGCTCACCGGCACGTTGACCTGACGCTTAACCTTGCGGATGACGGCGGCAAGCTCGGACTTCGACATATCGCCGCGCAGGACCGTCTCGTTGCCGACGATCACCGCGTTCACATTGCGGTTCTGGCGGGCGACCTTGACGACGCCGTCGATCTCGATGTCGTTGCGTTCCTTGACGGTGACCTTCTTGCCGGTCGCCTTGTCGACCACTTCAATCGGCTTGCCCGTATCCTTGTCGACTTCCCGGTTGAGATAGGCGCCGGCGGTCACGCGCAGGCCTTGCTCGGCCGCGATGGGGGCGATCAGCTCTTTGCCGTTGGTGGACGAATAGGTGCGCACGCCGCGGCTGTAGGGCGCGACCACCGCCATGTCCGAGCGCACCTGCGCTTCGGTGGTGGGGGCGTCGCCTTCCGGGCTCATGTTCCGCGCGAAGGGCGCGAAGGACAGGCTCTGGAAGCGGTCCGTGATGTTCGGAGCGCTCGCCTCGGGACGCATGGAAAGCCACATCGCGGCGTGGAACGAGGTCACAACCGCAATGACCGCTGCCGCAGCAGCAAGACCGGGACGCATGGCGAGGCCCACCCATAGGGGAAGTCGGAACCCAACGCTGGCTTAAGGCACAGGTTCCAGAGGACGTTTCCGGGAATTACGCGAACGTACCAGGGCACCCTTTCGACCTGCCCCAAGGTCGGCATTGCAGCATTAATGGTAAATTTACGCTGCAATGCATCGAGACACTAACACTCTCACGTAGAGAGATAAATCCCGATCATGGCGGCTCTTCGACGACGCTGCGTCAGCCGAGTGTCTGCGCAATGATCTGATTATTGCGCGGCGCCAGCGGGGGCGGCCGGCGCGGCCGGCGCTGCGCCCGCCGCAGGTGCCGGTGCGGCGGCGACAAAGTCAGGGTTCACCCAGCACTGCTGCGCACGGGCCGCGACCTTCTCGCCGGCCTTGGTGTCGATCTTGCCCTGCCGCACGAGGCAGCGCACCGCCACCTTCAGATGCTCGGTGGGGCAGCCGAAGCGCTCGTAGAATTCCAGATGCCGCCGCGCAGTGTCCACGTCGTCGTTCCAGATCAGTGCGGCGATCCGCCGCCCGGTGAAGACGCATTCGGGCAGGCCGGCCGCGCCGGGCAGCTTCGCCGCCTCGTTGAACTCCTCAACCGAGCGGCGCTGCTCGGCCACGGCGGCCTTCTGCTCGGCGGTCAGCTCCGCCGGCGGCTTCTGGTCGGTCGGCTGGGTCTGGGCCGAGGCCGGCGAGAGGCACGCGAAAACGATTGCGGCCGCGAGCAGCGGGAGGCGGTAGGGGTGCATGAGGATCATGATCTCGAGAAAATGGTCGGCGGGCGCCGCGCCCGACACCCTAGGAGAAGGGAGAGAATTTGTCAGCATGACGGCGCGTCCTTCAGCACATGTCGTATGGAGAGCGTGGCTTTCGCCTACCGTCCGCCATGGTCGAGGCGGAGGCTTCACACCGCCCGCCCAACGCTCTATGTGGCGCGGGGAACACCTTCACCTCTGGAGACGAGATGCCTTCCTCCATGCGGCTGCCTCTGGTGCTGGCGCTCCTGGTCTGCGGCGTCATCGCCGGCCTGTGGACCTATCTCGGACGTCCGGTGGACATGCCCCCGTCGCCACTGGCTGCGGGAGAGAAGCTGCCCTGCGTTTCCTATGCCCCGTTCCGTGATGGCCAGTCGCCGTTCCAGAAGGGGTTGGTGATTCCCGAGGCCCAGATCGAAGAGGATTTCGTCCGCCTCGCGCAGATCACGTCCTGCGTGCGCACCTATTCCATCGAGATGGGCCTCGACAAGGCGCCGGCGCTGGCCCGCAAGCACGGCCTCACCATGCTGCTCGGCATCTGGCTGGGGCCGGATGCGAACCGCAACCGCATCGAGCTCGAGACCGGCATCCGCCTCGCGAAAGAAAATCCGGATGTGGTTAAGGCCGTCGTCGTCGGCAACGAGGTGCTGCTGCGCGGTGAGATGTCGGCGACCGAACTCGCCAACGTGCTCGCCCGCGTGAAGCGCGAGGTGGGCGCCGTGCCCGTCACCTATGCCGACGTGTGGGAGTTCTGGGAGCGCAACAAGGGCCTCACCGAGAACGTGGATTTCGTCACCATCCACATCCTGCCTTACTGGGAGGACCTGCCGGTCTCCGCCGAGGATGCCGGGCCGCATGTGGACGAGATCCGCCAGCGCATGGCCGAGGCCTTTCCCGGTAAGGAGATCCTCATCGGCGAGACCGGCTGGCCCAGCTCCGGCCGCATGCGGGAGGATGCGCTGCCCTCGCCCGCCAATCAGGCGCGGGTGATGCACGACGTGGTGGCGCTGGCCAAGCGCCAAGGATACCGCGTCAACGTCATCGAGGCCTTCGACCAGCCGTGGAAGCGGCGCAGCGAGGGCACGGTGGGCGGCCATTGGGGCGTGATCGACGCCGACACGCGCCTGCCCAAGTTTGCCTGGGGCCAGCCGGTGGAGGATTTCCCGGGCTGGCGCATGCATATCGCCGTCGGTCTGCTGTCTGTCGTCGCGGTGTTCGGTTCGGCCCTCGCTGCCGCCCGCCGCCGCGAGGAGCCGGTGCGGCCGATGGAATGGTACGCCATCGCCGCCATCGCCCTGTTCGGCGGGGCGACGCTCGGCGCTGCGCTCTCGGCGCTGCCGCTGGAAAGCCTCGGCTTCGTCGGCTGGCTGCGCAACGGGCTCATCCTTGCCGCCGCCGTCGCGGCCATGGTGACGATGCCGGCCGTGATCATGCGCGGGCAGGGGCTCGCCCCCTTCTCGGTGGCGCTTGATTCCCGCCGCTGGACGGCGACCTCGGGTGCCGCCGTCGCCGCCGCCGCGGTGCTGGCGCTGGCCACGATAGCGGTGGGATCGGTGGCGTTCGAGCTGGTGTTCGATCCGCGCTACAAGGATTTCCCGGTGTTCCCGCTCACCGCGCTGGTGGCGGCGGTGGCCGCGCCTCTGCTCGTGCGGCGGGCGGATCGCGACGGCGCGGGTCTAGCTGAGCTGATCGCCATGTGGGGCCTGCTGGTCGCCGGCCTCTATGTGCCGCTCAACGAGACCCTCGCCAACTGGCAGGCGGCCTGGTTCGGCGCGCTCTGCCTCGTCATGGCCTTCACGCTGTGGCGGGTCCAGGCCGTGCAAAGGAGAGGATGAGCATCATCGCCGCCAGTGCGCCGGCGACCTCGTTGTGAAAGACGAGGGCGAAGCTCGCGAACACCATGCCCACCGAGAAGGTGGCAAGGCCCGGTGCCAGAAGCTGGATCAGCGCCACCACCAGCGCCACGCCGCCGAACACGTTCCACGCCGACAGCGCCAGCACGGCCGCGCGGCCGTAGCAGCCGGCGCTTTCCAGCCCCGCCTCGCAGGCGAGGGAGACGAGGGTCGGCTCCACAACCATGTAGCGCATGTAGAGCGCCCAGCCGACGGCGCCCATGCCGAGCGGAATCATCCAGTTGAGCGTGCGCGGTCCCGGGCGGAAGAGCGGGCGCTCGGAATAGGGCAGGGTGTTCATCTGACGATATCTCCGGCAGGCCGGGGTGTTCATAGTGACATGGAGACCGCCCGGTCCAGCGAAAAGGGGTGATGTCCCGCGGAAGGCTTCACAAACGCCGCAGGGATCACTAGACGCAGCGGGAGGGACCTGCCCCTTCGTCGTCGCGCGAAGCGGCCGGCCCCCAGCCATCCCCAGACCCCGTGCCCTGCTTCCGCGCCGGAGGCGGGCGCCCATCCCGCCTGACCCACCGGGAGGAGCCCATGCGCGACGATGCTGATCCGGCCGCCGCCGAGGCTGCCGACCCGGCCGGTGCCGCGCTCGCGCCTCTCACGGTGCGCGACGAGGAGGGCAATCTCTCGGACGCCTTCCGCAGTCGGGTCGAGGAGGCCATCTCCGCCCGCGACGTGGACGCGCTGAAGGCGCTCGCGAGCGATCTGCACGAAGCCGATATGGGCGACCTCATCGAGGAGCTGGACGCCGACGAGCGGCGCCGGCTCATCGAGATGCTGGGGCCGGCCTTCGATTTCACCGCCCTGACCGAGCTGGACGAGACCGTCCGCCTCTCCATCCTGCGCAGCCTCTCGCCGCTCACCGTCGCCCGCGGAATGCGCGACCTTGATTCGGACGATGCGGTCTACATCCTCGAAGATCTCGACGAGGATGAGATGGCGGCGGTTCTGGAGCACCTTCCGGCGCCGGAACGAGTCGCCCTGCAGCGCTCCCTCGACTATCCGGAAGAAAGCGCCGGCCGGCGCATGCAGACGGAGTTCATCGCCGTCCCGCCGTTCTGGACCGTCGGCCGCACCATCGACTACATGCGTGAGACCGCCGACCTGCCGGACACCTTCTATGAGGTGTTCATCGTCGACCCCGCCTATCGGCTTGTCGGCTCCGTTCCCCTCGACCGGCTGCTGCGCACCCGCCGCCCGGTTCTGATGAGCGCGGTGAAGGCCGAGCAGGCCAAGGTGGTGAAGGCGTCCGAGGACCAGGAGGACGTGGCGCGCATGTTCGAGCGCTACAACCTCGTCTCCGCCCCTGTCGTGGACGATGCCGGGCGGCTCGTGGGCGTCATGACCATCGACGACGTGGTGGACGTGATCCAGGAAGAGGCGGACGAGGACCTGCGCGCCCTCGGCGGCGTGCGCAGCGACGAGGAATTGTCGGACACGGTGGCCTTCACCGCCCGTAGCCGGCTGCCCTGGCTGGTGGTGAATCTGGGCACCGCCTTCGTCTCGGCCTCCATCATCAGCCTGTTCGAGGGCACCATCGAGAAGATGGTGGCGCTCGCCATCCTCATGCCCATCGTCGCCTCCATGGGCGGCAATGCCGGTACCCAGACCATGACGGTGGCGGTGCGCGCCCTCGCCACGAAGGAATTGTCCAGCCACAATGCCCGGCGCATCGTGTTGCGCGAGGTGCTGGTGGGGCTGGTGAACGGCACGACGCTCGCGTGCCTGCTCGCCCTCATCGCCGGCTTCTGGTTCGCCAACGTCCATCTCGGCGTGGTGATCTCCTCGGCGCTGATCCTGAACATGGTCGCCGCCGGCCTGTTCGGCATCCTCATTCCCATCGTCATCTCGAAGCTCAAGCTGGATCCAGCGGTGGCCTCGGGGGTGTTCGTCACCATGGTGACGGACACGGTGGGATTCTTCGCCTTCCTGGGCCTCGCCACATGGTGGTTCGCCACTTGATCGGCCCGGCTTGCATTCGCCTGCGATCTCCTCAACAAGGGTGCGCCCGACGCGGGGCGTCGGCGGGAAGCGGTGAAGGGTGAGCAGGATGCGGAAGACGGCGCAGAAGTTGGCGGCGATGGCAGTGGCCGCAGGGCTCCTCTCGACGGCTCCCGCTCTTGCGGACAAGGCCGCCGCCGAACGCTGCGCGGCCAAGCTTTCCAACGATGCCCGCGCGATCTACGTGGCCAGCGCGCCCCTGCTGGTGAAGGGCGCCGATGGGCGTGCGGTCGTCACCGAGCAGACCCGCTCGCTGGTGCTCTCCGGCAAGGTGAGCCACCTCACCGCCGCCCAATCGGCTCAGGCGGCCGCCGACTGTCTGGTCCTGCGCTGAGGCATCTCGGAACCGGGCGCGGCGCCGTGTTCGGTTGCCTCGCCCGCGCGGCTTCACTATAGACGAAACGGGCTGCCCGGCAGGGGCTGTCCGGCATTCTGACGGGTTCGAACCATGGTCGCTCGCATCTACAAGCCGTCGCGCAACGCCATGCAGTCCGGCGTGGCGAAGACCAAGCACTGGGTGCTCGATTACGAGCCGGAGCATGCGCGCCGCGTGGAGCCCCTGATGGGCTACACCTCCTCGGCCGACATGCGCAGCCAGATCCACCTGTCCTTCGAGACGAAGGAAGAAGCGGTGGCCTACTGCGAGAAGCGGGGCATCCCGTACCGCGTGTACGAGCCGCATGAGGCCGGGCGCCGCCGCATGGCCTATTCCGACAACTTCGCCTTCAATCGCACCGGCCAGTGGACCCACTGAGCCGGCAGCGTCCCGATCCCCACCGGGAAAGGCGCTTCCGCTGTGCGGCCGCCCGCCGTAAAAGGCGGATCGAGGCCCCGTAGCTCAGCTGGATAGAGCAAGTGCCTTCTAAGCACTAGGTCGCAGGTTCGAGCCCTGCCGGGGTCGCCATGCTCATATTTTTCTCCTTATAATCCAAATTTTTAGTGGCTAAGGTGTCTAGCCTCGGGTGCGGGTTGGACACTTTCTCGTTCCCCCCATTCCGTAGGCCGACGCCATGGCCTGTTCGGCGAGGCGCACTTGGCTGTGCGTCACGTTCCGCTTCGGCGTGGACATCCGCTGGCTGAGGCGCGCGTCGGGCAAGGTGACGGCGGTCGAGACCGGAACGGGTGACATTGCCGGCGATCTCTTCATCGGCGCGCCTGCCGGCTCAGGCTCCGAGCGCCTGCCGCGCCAGCGCCGCCCAATAGGCCGGGCCGATGGCGAGCGCGTCGTCGTTGAAATCGTAGGCGGGATTGTGCAGCGGCTTCGAGGGGCGCGCGCCATCCACACCGAGCCAGACATAGGCGCCGGGACACGCCTGAAGCATGTAGGCGAAGTCCTCCGCCGCCATGGACGGTTCCACGTCGCCCACCCTGCGCGTGATGGCAGGCACATGAGCCCCGGCCGCCAGTGCCACGGGCACCGCATCGGCCCAGTTCACGGTGGCCGGATAGCCTTCAAAATAGTCCAGCTCCGCCTGTGCGCCGTGGCTCGCGGCGATGCCCGGCACCATGCGGGCCATGAGGTCGGCGATGGTCCGGCGCTCCATCTCCCCGAGGCAGCGCACCGTGCCACGCAGGGTGACAAGATCGGGGACGACGTTCCAGGCGTCGCCGCCGTGCATCTGCGTCACGCTCACCACCGCCGGGGCGAGGGGAGAGAGGCGGCGGCTGACGATGGTTTGAAGCGCGAGAACAATTTCAGCCGCCGCCGTGCACGGATCGATGCCGAGATGCGGCATGGCGGCATGGGTGCCCGCGCCGCGGACACGGATCTCGAACGTGTCCATGGAGGCCATGATGGGGCCGGGCCGCGTCGCCAGCGTGCCGAGCGGCAGCCCCGGCCAATTGTGCAGGCCCCACACGCTCTTGCAGGGAAAGGCGGTGAACAGGCCGTCCTCGACCATCCGCCGCCCACCGCCTGCGCATTCTTCGGCCGGCTGGAAGATGAAATGTACCGTGCCGGTGAAATCCCGATCCGCCGCCAGCAGATGCGCCGCGCCGAGCAGCATGGCCACATGCCCGTCATGGCCGCAGGCATGCATGGTGCCGGGCGTGCGCGAGGCATAAGCCACGCCGCTCGCCTCGAGGATCGGCAGCGCGTCCATGTCCGCCCGAAGGCCGATGGCCGGGCCGCCGCCGCGATGGAGCGTGCCCACCACCCCGGTGCCGGCGAGGCCGGTGGTCACCTTGAGGCCGAGGGCTGCCAGCTCGCGCGCCACCACGTCTGCGGTGCGGGTCTCCTCGAACGCGAGTTCGGGAAAGGCATGCAGGTCATGCCTGAGGGCGACGAGGCGGGCTGCGAGGTCCGGGGGGACATGGGTGGTCATGGTGTGCTCGGGGTGGGGGGATATGGCGACAAGGCCCGTGCTCATGCACGGGCCTTGCCGGTGATCGGGATGCGCGGCGGATCAGACCGGCGGGTGCATGAAGAACTGCGCGATGAGCGCCGCACCGAGGAAGGTGCCGGCATTGGCCATCAGCGACACCACCACGATGCGCCAGCCGAGGCGGCGGAAGGTCGGAACGTCCTTGGCGATGGACAGGCCCGCGAAGGCGAGGATGGGGGTTGCGAGGGCGAGGAAGTTGATCTTGCCCGTGAGCGCCGCCACATCGACCGCGACCGGCCCGCCCGGATAGGTCAGCGCCATGCCGATGGCCGAGACCCACACGACCGCCGGCAGGCGACGGCCGGTGACCCCGTAGAGGCCGTAGCCCGCCATCACCACGCCGAGGATGATGGCCATGCCTGCCACCACGTTGCCGTCCACCGGGGTCTTGTAGGTGATGGCGTTGCCGATGAGGCCATAGGCGCCGATCAGCACCCAGCCGGTGATGATGGCGAGGACGCTGAGCTTCATCTCCGCGTGCGGCGCCTCGACCGGAGCGGCATCGGCGGGGATGGCGGCTTTGCGGCTGCGGCCGAGGATGGGCTCCAGCTTGCTGTAGGCCCAGAGCGTGAAGGGCAGCGAGAGGAACAGGGTGAAATAGGTGCCGATGGTGGTGGTGATGAGGTTGCTGGCCGCCGCGAAGGTGGCCACGTCCTTCGCCATCTCCGGCGTCTGCTGCGCGGCGATGGCGCCGGAGGCGGCGGCCATCATGCTGCCGGAGCCGACCCCCGCGCCCATGGCCAGCGCCAGCGGGTTGAAGATGTTCAGGCTGGCGATGAAGCTCGCGAGGATGGCGATGAACACCGCGCCGAACACGGTGCCGGTGATGTATTCCGCCAGCACGCCGCGTCCCTCCGGGCTATCCATGCCGAAGCGCTCGCCGATGATGGCGAGGCTCGGCTCGCGCCCCACAGAGAAGGTGGCGCCGATGGCTTCGCGCTTGATGCCGAGCAGCAGCGCCACCGGCAGGCCGAACACCATGGTGCCGAAGAAGTGGCCGAACTCCTGGAACACCAGCGACCAGCCGGCCGACAGGATCTTCGGCACCGAGCCGCCCACCAGAAGGCCGAGCTTGGCGATGAAGATGAGCAGCGTCGGCTGCAGGAAGGCGGAGGCGAGCCGCTGCTCGCTGACCGACATCTTCAGCACACCTGGCATGCGGGGGGCGGCAAGGCCCAGGGCGGCGCCGCACAGCAGCGCCCACAGCAGCGGCAGCAGCACGATCTTGTTGGAGCCGAGGGGAATGGTGACGTTGCCGATGGTCTCGGCGATGACCACCGCCGCGAGCGCGAACAGGAACAGGCGCACCGGCCCTGCGATGCCCAGCCCTTCGTGCCCTGCATCCGCGGGCGCAAATCCGTTGTCCTGTAGTCCTAAGCCCTTGCTCATGGTGATCCCCTGTGCCTGCGCGGCCGTGTCTGGAAAGGTCGGTGTTTTTCTTGGATGTTCTTTTGGATGATCTTCTTGGATCTCGCGGGCCATGGCGGCAGGGGCCGCCGTGGCATGGTGTCGGTGAGGGCACCGGGACGTCGGGCGGGCGTCAGCCCACGTAGCCGAAGGCGACGCCGGGCGTGCGCGCGGTTTCCACCCACACGCTCTTGGTCTGGGTGTAGGCCATCAGCGCCTCGCGGCCGGACGAGCGGCCGAAGCCGGAGCGGCCGAAGCCGCCGAAGGGCGAGGCCACGTTGATGGTCTTGTAGCCATTGACCCAGAAGGTGCCGGCCCGCACCTCGGCGGCCACCCGGTGGGCGCGGCCCACATCCTGCGTCCACACCGCGCCGGCCAGGCCGTAGGGGGTCGCATTGGCGATGGCGATGGCCTCTTCTTCCGTATCGAAGGGCAGCACCGCCAGCACCGGGCCGAACACCTCCTCGCGGGCGATGTCGGCGGCCGGCGTCACCCCGTCCACGATGGTGGGGGCATAGAAGAAGCCGCCGGTCTCGCGCAGGGCATCGGGGCAGGCGCCGCCGGCCGCGAGCTGGCCACCCGCCGCCACCGCCGCATCCACCATGCCGGAGATCTTGTCCAGTTGGCGCCGGTTGTTGATGGGGCCGATCTGGGTCGCCGGATCGGTGGGCAGGCCGGTGGGAATGCGGCGCGCGGCCTCGGAGAGGCGGGCGACGAACTCGCCATGGAGGGCGCGCTGCACCAGCAGGCGCGAGCCGGCGACACAGCTCTGCCCGGCGCCGCCGAAGATGGCAGCCTGTGCACCGAGAAGGGCGCGGGAGATGTCAGCGTCCGCGAACACGATGTTGGCGGACTTGCCACCCAGCTCCAGCACGCTCGGCACGATGTTGCGGGCCGCCTCGGCGGCAATGCGCGACCCGGCTTCCGCCGAGCCGACGAACACCACGAGGCCGGTCTGGCCATGGGCCACGGCCGCAGCACCGGTGGTGGGGCCGTTGCCGGCGAGCACGCTGACGAGGCCTGCCGGCACGCCTTCTGCGCGGGCGCACAGCATGCCGAGGGCGAGCGAGGTCAGGGGGGTCAGCTCGGACGGCTTCAGCACCACCGCGTTTCCGGCGCAGATGGCGGGCGCGATCTGCCAGCCGGCAGTGAATATGGGCGCGTTCCAGGGCGTGATCTGCACCACGGTGCCGATGGGCTCGTGCCGGGTGTAGTTGAGGTGGGAGGTGGGAACCGGGATCACCTCGCCGTGGAGCTTGTCGCACCAGCCCGCATAATACTCGAACATCTCCGCCACCTTGGCGACCTCGCCGCGGGTGTCGCGGATGGGCTTGCCGGCGGAGAGGGTCTCCAGCTCCGCCAGCGCCTCGGCGTTCTGGCGCACCAGGCGGGCGATCTCCCACATGGCACGGCCGCGCGCGGCGGCGGTCATCTTCCACCACGCCGCCTGCCCGGCGCGGGCGGCATCCATGGCGGCGTCGACGACGCTTTGACCGGCATCGGCATAGCTGGCGATGACGCGGCCGTCGGCGGGATTGGTGAGATCGAGCGCGGCGCCGGTGCCGGGCATAACCTCGCCGGCGACAACGCTGCCAATGCGCCCGTCAGGCAGGAAGCCGCCGAGAAGTGCAGCGACGCGCGGGGCCGCCGGAGAGTGGGGAGTGTCGAGCATCAGACGGCGTCCTTCGTGCGGTAGTCGGCCATGCGGGTGAAGTCGGCCGTGTCGGGAATGGTGTCGCGGGTGGCGCCCCAGATGTCGCCGGCATGGGCGCAGAGCGGCAGGTCCACGGCGCTTTCGGAAGCCAGCTCCAGGGCGAGGCGCACGTCCTTGCGCATCAGCCCGGCGGAGAAGCCGCTGTCGAAGCTGTTGGTGAGGATCCAGCGCGGGAACATCACCTCGCTGACGGCACTGCGGCCGCTGGCGGTGTTCACCACGGCGATAGCTTCCTGCGCGGAGAGGCCGGCACCCTCGGCGAGCCGCATCGCCTCGCCCATGGTCACGAGATGGGCAGCCACCAGCAGGTTGTTGACGAGCTTGGCGATGTTGCCGGCGCCCGAAGGGCCGACGTGGATTGCCTTGGCGGACATGGCGGAGAGCACCGGAAGCGCGAGAGCGAAGTCCGCCTCGGAACCGCCCACCATCATGGTCAGCGTGCCCTGCGCGGCACCGGACGGACCGCCGCTCACCGGGGCATCGAGCAGGCCGTGGCCGACGGTGGCGAGGCGCTCGGCGAGGCGGCGGCTGGTGCCGGGATCGGAGGTGGAGGTGTCGATGACCACGACCTTGCGGTCGCGCCGGTCAAGAAGTCCGCCGGGCGTTGTCACCACGGCTTCCACGTCGCGCGCCAGAGGGAGGGAGCAGACGATGGCGTCGCTGGTGGCCAGCAGATCGGCGAGGGTGGTGAAGCGGATGCCGGCGTCAGCGGCCGCCTGCGCGCGCGCATCGCTGATGTCGGTGGCGCTCACCCTGAAGCCCTTGCCGGCAAGGGTCGCGGCCATGCCGAAGCCCATGTTGCCGAGGCCGATGACGCCGATTGTCTCGATGGTCATGAGAATGTCCGTGGTTAATTTCCACGAGCATCCTCGCGACGGATCGTTGCCACAAGAATGACTTTTCGCACTCTACGTGCGGAAAAAGGCAACGCTCGTCCGGTCGTGCGTTCCGCCGAGATTGCGAGGGCCCGCCCTTGCCCGCGATCCCGCCTCTACGGCACGTTCTGGAAAGCGTGCATGTGCTGGGCGAGATGGTTGAGCAGCCGCCGGGAGGCTTCCGGCAGGCGGCGGCCGGCGCGCAGCAGCAGGTGGCTGCGGGCTTCGGACAGGAGGGCATCACGCAGCGCGATGGCGCGCATGGCGCCGGATGCCACCTCGTCTGCCACCACGAAGTGAGGCAGGAACCCCACGCCCAGCCCCTGCGCGATGAACCGGCGGTGCAGGTCGAAGGAGGCGGTCTCCAGCCGTCCGCCGAGATGGAAGCCTTCGTTCGCCTCCACCCGGCCGATCATCTGGCGCAGGCCGTGGTCGGGCGGAAACAGCGCCACCGGCTCGGCGGCGAAGGTGCGCAGGGGCACCGGCACACCGCCGGACTTCAGCGGATGGTCCGGCGGCACGATGGCGAACAGCGGCTGGCGGGCCGTGACCACGCTGCGCACATCCGGGTGGGCCTGCGGATTGTAGGCCATGCCGATATCCGCATCGCCCTGCGCGATGGCCGCGAGGATGCCATCCGTGGTGCCGAGGGTGATCTTGTATCCAACGCCGCCATAATGCTCGGAAAAGCTGGCGAGACCATGCTCCATCAGGTCGGCGACGAAGCCGCCGCCGCACCAGATGCGCACGGTGCCCTGCTGCACGCCCCGAAGGCGGCTCAGCCGGTCCTCCAGCAACAGGCGTTCGTCGGCCTCGCGCTGGGCATGTTCGGCGACGATTCGGCCGGCCTCCGTCGGCACGACGCCACGCGGCAGACGCTCGATCAGCGGCTGGCCTACCTCGGCCTCCAGATCGATGATCTGCCGGCTCACCGCCGAGGCGGCAACGTTCAGGGTCTCCGCAGCGGCCCGGACCGAGCCGGCGCGGATGACGGCAAGGAGATATCTGAGGGCCCTATCCTGCATCGTCGCACAGTGAGGCATGCAGACGCTTAAAACGAATTGAATGATGATCGCACGCGGGACCGTGTCACGTGGACACCCGTTCCCCGCGCCCTTGCTGCCGTTCTGCCTTTGGCGGTCCGTTCAGCGCGCGGACCGCGCCGCTGACTTTCTCCTCGAAGATGCACTCGCACGGCCACCTGCAGCACCGTGCGGTGTCGGGTCAGGTCGTGGTCGTTGGTCGAGACGCAGGCGGATCCGATGCGCATCAGGAGGGGCGTGAGTGCTGCAAAAATCAGCACTTTTGTGAACGATCGGAGAGCGCCAGGAGCTGCCGTCGGCATCTGCCCGATTGCTGGCATGCAGGCTGGCGACATCCTGCCGGTGTCGGCGGCAGGCAGCGATGCACTCCACAGCCTATGCGCGAGTTTCCGGTTGAAACCTCAATACATACCCGCCAAGATGCCCTTAAAGGTTACGCGCGGAAGAACACCTGTTTCGTAAGGGAAGCCATCTTAATTTCGTGCGATAAATTCTTCTTTGGTTTGGAGAAATCCATGCACAAGAAAATTATGCTGAATTGGCAGGCTAATAATTATTTTGGATGGGGACTGCTTGGTCTGAATATTTTTCAACGCTGGGCGGTCGATCCAGATGTGCAACCATTGATGGGCCGCCCAATCGGACCGGCCGATGTTCAGGCCATGGATCCTTTGCGCATGTTCGCAATGGGTCCCGCCGTGATTAAATCCAATACCTTTCTAGCCGGCTTAATCGCGGACAAGACCGGCGCCGCCGCAAAGGACATCATCGTCGTGAATGGGTTCGGCAATCGGTTCGGCGCGGCGGCGGCGCCTCACTTCAAAGGACGGCGAACAATCGCTCGGTGCGTGTTGGAGGATACGCGTGTAGACAACGCTCGTCAGCTGTTAGCTAGCCACGACGATGTGCTGTGTGCTTCGAACTGGAGTGCAGATATTTTAAGGGCGACGAGTGGAAAGCCAGTGACGATGATCTATGAGGGGATAGATAGCTCACAGTTTTTCCCGGGACCCAAGTCCGGAGTTCTCGACCCAAGTAAATTTTACGTCTTCTCTGGTGGAAAGATCGAGTTTCGAAAAGGACACGATCTGGTATTGTTGGCATTCCGCGAATTTGCGGCACGCCACAAAGAGGCCGTTCTGGTCGCTGCCTGGCATTCCCCCTGGCCAAAGGGCTCTGTGGGCTTTCAGGGTAAGCTGAAAGCCCCGCTTCGAATGGATGCCAGAGGCGTGCTGGATGTGAAGCGATGGGTTATTGAGAACGGGGTCGATGAGAGCCAGTTTCTAGAATTGCCACCGACACCCAACCCATTGATCCCATCAATTTTACGCGAAATGGACTGCGCAGTACAGGTATCGCGATGCGAGGCCGCCACAAATCTCCCCGCGAAGGAAGCGATGGCTTGTGGGATTCCGGTGATACTCGCCAATAACACGGGCGCCCGTGACTTGGTTGGCAACAAAAATTGTGTCGCTCTGAGCGCTCAGGCTCCCGTCGCGTCGAACTCAGTCGGCACAGAAGGTTGGGGAGAAAGCAGTGTAGAGGAAATTGTCGCTGCCCTAGAGATGTTGTTTACCGATAGTGAATCCCGAAAGCGAATTGGAGCCCGTGGAGCTCAGTGGATCATGGATGAAGAGCGCACTTGGGGCCACCATGCGGCCGCCCTGAAGTCATATCTTCTCTCTTAAATTATTGTGTCTGATGATGAATTCAAGGTGAAGTTTTTTAAATTATCCACCGCCACTGTTACTGTTGACGTTGCTCCCAATTTTTATCCGGCGTCACGTTCGTTCTGGCGGGTGGATTTGGCCTGCTCGGCCGGGTGAGCGGCGGAATACCGCTGGCGGATTCCGGCCGGCCGCCTTCGCTGGGTGGCGAACAGGCTACTATTTGGCGCTGGCGCCAGCGTTGTACTGGTAGTTGCCCTCAAGCTGGTCGAGAACGACGGTATTGGGTGGGTTGGAGTCGGCGGTGGCCGTCAGAACCATCTCGTTGTCCAGCTTGCGTGATCTGAACTGCCATCCGGTCGGCAAGGTCAGTCGCTCGCCCAGGGTGGGCAGGTTTTCGATGGTGTTCTTGGGGTCGATCTTCAGGGACAGACTGAACATGGTGTAGACGGCGCCCTCGGGCGTGATCAGCTCGTACACCGTTTGGCCCGCATTGAAGATCATGGAGCTGGTCCGTTTCGAGACCATCGGCCTGTAGGGCGGCAGGGATCCGGAAACGAACTTTTCCAAGCTCGGGACTTCGAACACGCCGTCCAGGTTCAAGGGAATCCCGGCGATCACTCTCTGCTTGCAGCCTTCCCAGGACATCCCGGTTACAGTGTTCGCCACCAGACGCCGCGGGCCATTGAAGAAGACCCCGTCGCCCCCGTAATCCTTCCTGAGGGTCTCCGCATCCAGAGCGCGGAAGCGCACGTCCATCGCGTCGTTGGGCTCGGGAAGCGCGTTGCCGAGCGAGTTGAAATAGTTGCCGATCCCGCCACCGTCGGGCTGCCGGAACATGAACAGAATTTCGTAGAAGGCCCGGCCGCGCCAGTTCTCAGCCTTGATCGGGCAGGGATCGGTCAAATTGACCATCGGTTTGGATTGCGCCTGTGCCGTGGGGGGACAGGCGATCGCAGCGGCCAGCGCTGCGGCGGCGAAGACGCCAGGCAACACGCCGTGAATTCGCTTCATGATCGGTCCTTTCGGCTGGCCGTTAGGGAGCCCGCGACTTCCACGGTGGATTCGTAGCAGACCTGAACACTCTTGGCAGGTTTATAGACCCCTCGTTCCCGATGGTCGGTCCATTTTTACAACAGTACCGTCGTCGATCCCTTGCTGCGGATCAAGACGCTCAGCGTTCCGTTTCGCGCCAACACTGGTCCAGGCGCCGATTTTCAAGCTGAACATCGATGGTGTTGAGCCGCACAATTCCGGCTTGCTGCTCGAGTCTCACAGCGGCGCCACGATACCTCTGGGCGACAGCCTCTTGCCTGACCTCTTCAAGGACGGCGTGGCGCGGTCGCGCGCGGCGGTCGAAAGCCGTGAACGAGGCCCGGCCGCCGAGGTGGCCCGGTTCGCCGCCCATGCTACCGCTGCCTTGCGTGTGGCACATCCGTGCCCTGCACGTTGTGCGGTGCAACAATTATTCTTCTGAGGCTACGCTCTTTCTGCCGCAGTGCAGCAAGGGCTCAAGAGATGCAGACCGTCGTCGCAATCATGCTGATCGGCTCCGTGGTCATGGTCGCCATCGCCGCGCTGGATCAGCCCAACGGCTGACCGCGCAGCGGGACCGACTGGAGCTTACATGCGGCCGGCGATGGTGCCGTCTGTCGCGTGAAGCGCGCGCTCGGGCACCTTCCCGGCAGCGGCGCGCAGGCGGGGGAGGATGTCCTCGGCGCGGTCGGCCGTGAGCATCTCCACCGGCGTGTCCGAGCGGATGAAGCCGGCGCCGCGCATGTGATCCACCAGCGTCACGAACGGATCCCAGAAGCCCGCCGTGTTGAGGATCAGGATCGGCTTCTTGTGCCGGCCGAGCTGGGCCCAGGTGAGCTGCTCCACCAGTTCCTCCAGTGTGCCGACGCCGCCGGGCAGGGCCACGAAGGCATCCGCCCGCTCGAACATCAGCCGCTTACGCTCGTGCATGTCCTCCACGACGATCATCTCCGCCTCGTGGGCGAAAGCGCGCTCGCGGGTCATGAGGAAGCGGGGGATGATGCCGGTGACGGCGCCGCCGGCCAGCGCCACCGCGCTCGCCACTTCGCCCATCAGCCCGATGCCGCCGCCGCCATAGACGAGGCGCACGCCCTCGGCGGCAAGGATGCGCCCGAAACGCCGGGCTTCTTCGGCAAACACCGGATCGCCGCCGGTGGCGGAGCCGCAATACACACATACGCTGTCGATTCTGGCCATGCGCGCACTTTACCAAACTTGGCGGCCGGTAGGGCAGGCCGCCCGAGGGCGAATAGAGCGCGAATAGTGCGCACCCGCGACGGCGGCGTGACGCGGGCGGGGGCAAAGAGCTTGTTCGATGGTCATTCATCGTCTATCGTCGATAAACGATGAATGTGCCCGCCTTCCCAACCCCGGACCCCGCCGCTGCCGATGAAACCGGCACCGCAAGGGCCGATCTCGCGGCAAGACTCCGCGCGCTCGCCCATCCGGCACGGCTCGCCATGCTGGAGACTTTGGCGGGGCAGGAGCGGTGCGTGTGCGGCGAGATCGTGAAGGCGCTGCCCCTTGCGCAGTCCACCGTCTCGCAACATCTGAAGGTTCTCCTCGATGCCGGGCTGATCCGCGGCCGCACCGAGGGACAGCGATCCAGCTACTGCCTCGACACGGCGGCGCTCGATGCGCTGGCTGAAGAGATCGATGCGCTGTTCAAGGCGCTCCGCCGTCCGTCGGGCTGCTGTGCACCCGGCGCACCGGACCAAAGTTAGGCCATCATGTCCCAATCCAAGAAGCCCGCAGCCCGGCGGGCCGCCGTTTCCTCCGACGCCATGTTCTCCACCCTGCGGGGCCTGTGGCCCTATCTGTGGCCGGCCGACCGGGCGGACCTGCGCGCGCGCGTGGTCGTCACCTTCGTCCTGCTCTTCGCCTCCAAGGGTGCCACCATGGCGGTGCCCTTCCTGTTCAAATGGGCGACTGACGCCCTGACCGCCGAGGTGGCCGCCGGCAAGACCGCGACGCCGGATGTCGGCTTCTGGGCCCTCGTCATCGGTGCCCCGGTGGCGCTGACGCTGGCCTACGGGCTCGGGCGCATCCTCATGGCGGGCGTCACCCAGCTGCGCGACGGCCTGTTCGCCAAGGTGGCGCTCAATGCCGTGCGCCGGCTCGCCATGGAGACCTTCGAGCACATGCACGCCTTGTCCCTGCGCTTCCATCTGGAGCGCAAGACGGGCGGGCTGACGCGCGTTCTGGAGCGGGCGCGCTCGGGCATCGAGACCATCGTGCGCATGCTGGCGCTGCAACTGGCGCCGACCATCGTCGAATTGGTGATGGTGCTCGGCGTGCTGCTGTTCGCATTCGACTGGCGGTATGTGGCGGTCGTCTCGGCGACGGTGGTGCTCTATTCCCTGTTCACCTATGTCGCCAGCGAGTGGCGCCTCGCCATCCGCAAGGAGATGAACGAGAGCGACACCGACGCCAACACCAAGGCCATCGACAGCCTGCTCAACTACGAGACGGTGAAGTACTTCGGCGCCGAACGTTGGGAGACGGCCCGCTACGACCGCTCCATGGCGCGCTACGAGAAGGCGACGGTGAACACCTATACCTCGCTGGCGTGGCTGAACGCCGGGCAGGCGCTCATCTTCTCCATCGGCCTCGCGGCGGTGATGGTGATGTGCGTGCTGGACATCCGCGCCGGGCGGCAGACGGTAGGCTCCTTCGTCATGGTCAACGCCATGATGATCCAGTTCTACATCCCGTTGAATTTCCTCGGCTTCATCTATCGCGAGATCAAGCAGGCCATCGTCGATATCGAGGCCATGTTCGCCGTGCTGCAAGTGGCTCCGGAAGTCACCGACCGCCCCGGCGCGCCGGACCTCGTGGTCTCTGGCGGCACGGTGCGGTTCGAGAACGTGCGCTTTTCCTATGACGAAGGGCGTGAAATCCTGAAGGGGATCACCTTCGAGGTGCCGGCGGGGCGCACGGTGGCCATCGTCGGGCCTTCGGGGGCGGGCAAGTCCACGCTCTCGCGCCTGCTGTTCCGCTTCTACGATGTCTCCGGCGGCCGCATCACCATCGACGGGCAGGATCTCAGGGACATCTCGCAGGAGAGCCTGCGCGCCGCCATCGGCATGGTCCCGCAGGACACGGTGCTGTTCAACGACACCATCGCCTACAACATCCGCTACGGCCGCCCGGCGGCGAGCGAGGCCGAGGTGGAGGAGGCGGCGCGGCTCGCCCGCATCGACGGCTTCATCCGCGCCACGCCCAAGGGCTTCAAGACCGAGGTGGGCGAGCGCGGCCTCAAGCTTTCCGGCGGCGAGAAGCAGCGCGTGGCCATCGCCCGCACGCTGCTGAAGGCGCCGCCCATCCTGGTGCTGGACGAGGCAACCTCGGCGCTGGACAGCCACACCGAGAAGGAAATCCAGGACGCGCTCGATCGCGTGTCCGAGGGGCGCACCACGCTGGTCATCGCCCACCGCCTCTCCACCGTGGTCAGCGCGGACGAGATCCTCGTCCTCGCCGACGGCAAGGTCGCCGAGCGTGGCTGCCATGCGGAGTTGCTGGCCAAGGGCGGGCTCTATGCCGCCCTGTGGAACCGCCAGCGGGAGGCGGAGGACGCCGCCGCGGTCCTCGCCCGTGCGCAGGCCGAGGAGGCGCTGGATATCCTCCCCGCCCGCCATTCCGACGAGGAGGGCATGGACGAGGAGCGGGTGAGCGCAGTGGGCTGAGCCGCGCCTCCCTCGCACTCAGCGCGGCTGGTTGAAGGCCCAGAGCACGCCGAACGGGTCGCGCACCTGCGCATAGCGGGCACCCCAGAACATGTCTTCCGGCGGCATCACCGGCGTCGCGCCGGCTTCCACCGCGCGGGCGAAGGAGGCATCCGTGTCGCCCACATGCAGCGAGAGGTTGAAGCCTCCGAGTTTTTCCACGGGGCCGGAGCAGTATTCCGGATAGGGATCGGCCAGCATCACCGACGAGCCGTTGATGTAGAGATGGACGTGCATGGTGCGCCCGCTCTCGTCCGGCGGCATGGCGAAGGCGAGTTCGGCCCCCAGCGCCTTGCGGTAGAAATCGGCGGCCTTCATGGCGCCCTCTACCGTCAGATAGGCCGTGACGCCGCCCTTCACCGGGGGCATGGCGGCGGGATCGATGGACGGCATGGTGGTCTCGGCAGTGTCGGACATGCGTTCCTCCTCCGGCGCCGGAGCGCGCCTGTTGTGATGACGGGCGGGCGGCGCCGATCCCGACAGCCTGCCCGCATTTTTCCTCAGGCCTGTGACTGGATGAGATCGATCTGCGCGCGGATGTGCTCCGCCTCCGCCGGGGTGCTGGCCAGCGCGATGGCCCTATCGAAGGCGCTGCGCGCCTCCTGATGCCGGCCCAGCTCCAGCAGGAAGGCACCGCGGGCACCGAAGAAATGGAAATAGCCGGAGAGCTGCGGCGCCAGCGGCTCGATCATGGCGAGCGCCGCTTCCGCGCCCTTCACCTTGTTCACCGCCACCGCCCGGTTGAGCGTCACCACCGGGGAGGGCTGGATATATTCCAGCGCCGCATAGAGCGCGTCGATCTGCGCCCAGTCGGTCTCCTCCGGCGTCGTCGCGCGGGCATGAAGGCCGGCGACGGCCGCCTGGATCTGGTAGGCGCCGGGGCGGCGGTGGCGCATGGCCTTGTCGATGAGCGCCAGCCCTTCGGCGATGCGCTCGCGGTCCCATTTCGAGCGGTCCTGCCGATCGAGCAGGATGGCCCGGCCATCCGCATCGAAGCGGGCGGCGGCGCGGGCGTGCTGGAGCAGCATAAGAGCCACCAGCCCCATGATCTCCGGCTCGGTGGGGAAGAGCCGCAGCAGCAGCCGGCCGAGGCGGATGGCGTCGTCGCACAGGCCCGCGCGGCTGGGCTCCCCGCCGGCCGAATAGCCTTCGTTGAAGACGAGATAGACCATGGCGGCCACCGTCCCCAGCCGCTCAGCGCGCTCCACCGGGCCGGGGGCCTCGAACGGCACGTCGGCGCGGGCGATGCGGCCCTTGGCGCGGGTGATGCGCTGCTCCATGGCGGCCTCGCTGACGAGGAAGGCGCGGGCAATCTCCTTCACCGTGAGGCCGGAGACGATGCGCAGGGCGAGCGCGATCTGCTGCGTCGCCGGCAGTTCCGGATGGCAGCAGATGAAGAGCAGGCGCAGCACGTCGTCGCGATAGTGGGAATTGTCCAGCCGCTCGGCCAGGGGCGCCTCGGCGTCGTCGAGGTCGGAGAGCTGGTCGTCCGGGGGCAGGGGATCATGCTTCGCCCGCTTGCGCACGCCGTCGAGGGCGGCGTTGCGGCCCACGAGGATGAGCCAGGCGGCGGGATCGCGCGGCGGGCCGTTCACCGGCCAGGTGCGCAGCGCGCGCAGGCAGGCTTCCTGAAACGCCTCCTCGGCGGTGTCGAGATCACGAAAATAGCGCAGCAGCGCGGCCACCGCCTGCGGCCGGGCGGCGGTCAGGGTGCCGTTGATCCAGTCCGGGTCGGTGAGGGCGGGGGTGGTCATGTGCCGGTCTTCTGGTCCGTGCGCTGGTCGGGGAAGAAGGCGCGAACCGGGCGAATCTCATAGGTGCCGCCGGGATTGACCGTCGCGAGGTCCCTGGCGATGGCGAGCACGTCGTCGAGGTCGGCGGCATCCACGAGGTAGAACCCCAGCAACTGCTCCTTGGTCTCGGCGAAGGGACCGTCGATGACGAGGGGCCCCTCCTGCGTCTTGCGCAGGGTGGTGGCGGCGGTGGTCGGCAGGAGGCGGAGCGATGCGCCCATCTTTCCCGCTTTGGTGAGCCGCTCCTGCACCGCCGCGATCTTGGCCATCACGGCGTCGTCCTGCTCCTGGCTCCAGGAACAGACCACGTCTTCTTCATGGTAACAGAGGATAGCGTACATCATGGCTGGGGCTCCCTGGCGTCACGACGAGGACGCACGAGTATGACCACGGCCGACAAAGCGGGGCAAAATCTGCGCGGGGACAGGCGAGAGCTGAGCTGCACGCGCGCTTGACGGCGCCGATGCCCGCTTATAGGCCGGACACATGACCTCGCGCGCCTTCATCGCCGGCTGTGCCGGCCCGAACCTTTCGGCCACCGAGCGCAGCTTCTTCCGGGATGCGGAGCCCTGGGGCTTCATCCTGTTCGCCCGCAACGTGGCGGACCCCGACCAGGTGCGCGCGCTGGTCGCCGACCTGCGCGAGGCGGTGGGCTGGGTGGCGCCGGTGCTCATCGACCAGGAAGGCGGCCGCGTGCAGCGCCTGCGCCCGCCGCACTGGACCGATGATCCTCCCGCCGAGGCGTTCGGCAACCTGTACCTCTCCGATCCGACAGCGGCGCTGGAGGCGGTGCGGCTCAATTCGCGGGCCATCGCGGCGGACCTCTACGCCCTCGGCATCGACGTGGATTGCCTGCCCTGCGCGGACCTGCGCCATCCCGATGGCCACGGCATCATCGGCAATCGCGCCTATGGCACCGAGCCCATCGCGGTGGCGGCGCTGGCGCGGGCGGCGGCGGTGGGGCTGATGGAGGGCGGCGTGCTGCCCGTCCTGAAGCACATCCCCGGCCATGGTCGCGCGCCGGTGGACAGCCACGAGAAGCTGCCCGTCGTTACCGCCAGGCGGGGCGAACTGGAGGGCATGGATTTCGCCGCCTTCCGTGACTTGTCCGACCTGCCCCTCGGCATGACCGCCCATGTGGTCTATGCCGACATCGACCCGGACCGCCCCGCCACCACCTCCCCGGTGGTGCTCTCCGAGGTGGTGCGCGGCTCCATCGGCTTCGACGGCATGCTGATGAGCGACGATCTCTCCATGGGCGCGCTCGCCGGCACCATGGAAACCCGTGGCCGTGATGCGCTGGCGGCGGGCTGCGACATGCTCCTCCACTGCAACGGCAAGATGGAGGAGATGGAGAAGGTGGCCGCCTCCGCGCCCGTGCTCACCGGCGAGGCCTATGCGCGTGCCGCCAAGGCGCTGGCCCTGCGGGTGACGCCTGATCCGGTGGATGCGAAGGAATTGCGTGCCGTCGTGGCGGCCCAGCTCAAGATGGTGGGCTGACCCGTGACGGGGCCGACCTCAGGCGAGTCCGGTCCGGACGCCTTCGAGATCGGCACCGATCGCGCTCCGGCCACGTCCGACGAGACGTTCGTGGTGGACGTGGACGGCTTCGAGGGGCCGCTCGACCTGCTCCTCGCGCTGGCGCGGACACAGAAGGTCGATCTCTCCAGAATTTCCATCCTCGCCCTTGCCGACCAGTACCTCGCCTTCATCGAGGAGGCCCGGCGCGGCCGGCTGGAGCTGGCTGCCGACTATCTGGTGATGGCGGCGTGGCTCGCTTACCTGAAATCGCGACTGCTGCTGCCGGCTCCACCGCAGGAGGAGGGGCCGAGCGCGGAGGAGATGGCGGCCGCCTTCGCCCGGCGCCTGAGGCATCTGGAGCGCATCCGCCGCGCCGCCGCGCAATTGATGGCGCGCCCGCAGATGGGTCGCGACGCCTTCGCTCGCGCCCTGCCGCCGCCCTCGAAAGAGCCGCTCTACACGGTTTATACGGCCACCATCTACGACCTGCTCTCCGCCTATGCCCGCCAGCGCCAGACCAAGGCGCTGTCCCACGTCACGCTCAAGACGCGCACCGTCTGGTCCCTCGCCGAGGCCCGCGCCCGGCTGGAACGGCTGCTCGGGGCGGAGGTGGTGGGCGAATGGATGCGGCTGGACCAATTCCTGCTAGATTACATGACGACGCCCGAGCAGCGGGCGACTGCGCTCGCGTCGAGCTTCTCGGCCAGCCTGGAGATGGTGCGGGAGGGGATGCTGGATATCCGCCAGGATGCCCCCTTCGCTCCCCTGTGGCTGCGTCCGCGACCCGCGGTGGAGCCGGAGCCGCTGCTGCCGTTCGACGCGCCCGATGCGGCGCCCGGAGAGGAGAGATGACCCGTCCCGTTCCGCGCATCGACCTGTTCGACGTGCGTCCGGAGGACGAGCGCGCCTATGCCTTTGCGCGCGATCTGAGGGCCATCGAGGCGCTGCTGTTCACCTCGCCGCTGCCGGTGGACGCCAAGGCCATGAAGCCGCACCTCTCCGCCGACGCCGACATTGCCGCTCTGATGGAGGCCCTGACCGCCGATTACGTCCGGCGCGGCGTTAACATCGTGCGGGCCGCCGGAGGCTGGATGCTGCGCACGGCGCCGGACCTTGCCCGCGTCGTCGCCGGGCCGGTGCCGGAGGCGCGCAAGCTCTCGCGTGCGGCCATCGAAGTGCTGGCTATCGTCGCCTACCACCAGCCCGTCACCCGCGCCGAAATCGAGGAGATTCGCGGCGTCTCTACCTCCAAGGGCACGCTGGACGTGCTGCTGGAGACCGGATGGGTGCGCCTGCGCGGCCGTCGCAAGGCGCCGGGCCGGCCCGTGACCTACGGCACGACGCCGGCCTTCCTTGTGCAGTTCGGCCTCGATGCGGTGCAGGATCTGCCGGGGCTCGACGAACTGAAGGGCGCCGGCCTCATCGACGGGCGCATCCCCGCCGGCTTCGCCATTCCGCTGCCGTCCGACGATCCGGGCCTGCGCGAGGACGAGGAGGCACTGGAGCCGGACATGCTGGATTTCCACCTCTCGCCCCCGCCGGAGGATGAGGGGCCGGGCGCGGCCGCGCCCGAAGATGATGGCGACGCGTGAGGAGGCGGTTCTGGCTGACGAGATCGAGACCCTGGGCATGACCCGCAGCCGCACCCCTGCCGCCTTCGCCAAGGGCCTCTCCTTCGAGGCCGTTGAACTCGCTTATGGCGACGTCGCCGCTGTGCGCGGGGTGAGCCTCGCCGTGGAGCCGGGGGAGGTGCTGTGTCTGCTCGGCCAGTCCGGCTGCGGCAAGACCTCGCTGCTGCGCCTCGCGGCGGGCATCGAGCAGCCGGACGCGGGCCGAATCCTCATCGACGGCGAGGTGGTGGCGGGGCAGGGGGCTTTCGTGCCGCCGGAGCGGCGCGGGGTGGGGCTGGTGTTCCAGGACTACGCCCTGTTCCCGCACCTTACCAACCTTGAGAACGTGATGTTCGGCCTCAACGGCCTGAAGCGCACCGAGGCGATGCGGGAGGCGCGGCTGGCGCTGGCGCGGGTGGACCTCGCCGACCTCGCCGATGTTTATCCCCACGAATTGTCCGGCGGACAGCAGCAGCGCGTGGCGCTGGCCCGCGCCATGGCGCCGCGGCCGGGCATCCTGCTGCTGGACGAGCCCGTCTCCGGCCGTGATCGCCGCCTGCGCGACCAGGTGCGGGCGGACACGCTCGCGGTGCTGCGCGAGGCCAAGGCGACGGTCATCATCGTCACCCACGATCCCGAGGAGGCGATGCGCCTCGCCGACCGCATCGCCTTGCTGCGCAAGGGCGAACTGGTGCAGCTCGGCGCGCCGGCCGAACTCTACCGTCACCCGGCGGACCTCGGCGTGGCGCGATTCTTCTGCGAGCTGAACGAGATCGAGACCAGAATCGTCGGCGGCATGGCGGACACGCCCATCGGCCGGTTCGCGGCATCGGAGCTGCCCGAGGGACCGGCCATCGTCGCCATCCGCCCGCAGGGCATTGCGCTCGCGCCGGCCGGGCGCGGCGTGCCGGGTCGGGTGCTTGAGCGGCGCTTTCTGGGCGAGCTTGATCTCGTGGAAGTGATCGCGGACGGGCTGGAGCGCCCGCTGGTGCTGCGCCTCCGGGACGCGGGAAACGTGAAGAAGGGCGACGAGACGGGGCTTCTGGTCGATCCCGGTGAAGTCCTTGTTTTCGCCGCGGGCGGAGCCTAGTGTCGCCGTCCGAATGGCTCTGCGGCCTGCCGCTGGGGCACAAAGAATATCCTTGGAGGATGGTTAGATGGGTTCGATGAGCATCTGGCACTGGATCGTGGTGCTGGCCGTGGTGCTCCTCCTGTTCGGTCGCGGCAAGATCTCCGATCTGATGGGCGACGTGGCGAAGGGCATCAAGTCCTTCAAGAAGGGCATGGCCGACGACGACGAGCCGGTGAAGGCTCCCCCGGCCGCTCCCGAGGCGCCGCGTCCGCTGCCGCACCAGACGTCGAGCGCCCCCGAAGCCGAGAAGAAGCCCGTCTGACGGACCTCTGCCTCTAACTCTTGAAGAGGGCGGCGGCACCACCGCCGGACAGACGGGCTCATGTTCGATATCGGCTGGTCCGAGCTGATGCTGATCGGCATTGTCGCGCTGATTGTCATCGGTCCCAAGGAGCTGCCTACGGTGCTGCGCACCGTGGGACGCACCGTCACGAAGCTGCGCCGCATGGCCGGCGAGTTCCAGGGGCAGTTCCAGGAGGCGCTGCGCGAAGCGGACCTTGCCGACATGCGCAAGGAAATCAGCGACGTCACCGAGACCGCCCGCTCCACCCTCGCCACGTCCGACATGTTCGATCCGCTGCGCTCCATCCGCGAGGAGATTCGCTCCACGGTGGAGGGCGCGAACCCGACCCCGCCGGCTCCCGCGACCCCGGCGGCGTTGCCGGACCTGCCCCCACCCGTGGAACTGCCCGACCCCATGGCCGCCATCCGCGCCGAAATCCGCCGCTCCGTGGAGGCCGCCGTGCCCCCCGCGCCGGTTGTGCCGTCTGCCGTAGCCGTTGAGCCGGCTCCCGAGAGTCTTCTCGTCGCTGGTGAGACCATGCCCGCCGTGGGCGAGACCAAGAGCGCGTGATGAGCGATCAGGACGAGATCGACGCCTCCAAGGCCCCGCTCATCGAGCACCTGATCGAGCTGCGTTCGCGCCTCATCAAGTCGCTGGTGGCGTTCCTCGTGGCCTTCATCGCCTGCTTCATGCTGGCGAAGCAGATCTACAACATCCTGTTGTGGCCCTATGAGTTCGCCTCCGGCTTCGGCACCGGGGTGAAGCTGATCTACACGGCACCGCAGGAGTTTTTGTTCACCCAGATCAAGCTCGGCATGTTCGGCGCTGCCTTCATCTCCTTCCCGGTGGTGGCGACGCAGGTCTACATGTTCGTGGCGCCCGGGCTCTACAAGCATGAGAAGGCGGCCTTCCGGCCCTATCTCATCGCCACGCCCATCTGTTTCCTCATCGGCGCGGCCTTCGTCTATTTCGTCGCCATGCCGCTGGCCATGACCTACTTCCTCGGCATGCAGCAGGTGGGCGGCGACGGGAAGGCCGAGATTTCCCTGCTGCCGCGGGTCTCCGAATACCTTTCGCTGATCACGACGCTGATTCTGGCCTTCGGCATCTGCTTCCAGCTTCCGGTCATCCTCACCCTGCTCGGGCAGATCGGCGTGGTGACGCGGGATATGCTGGTGAAGGCGCGGCGCTATGCCATCGTCGGCGTGTTCGTGCTCGCCGCGGTGCTGACGCCGCCGGATGTCATCAGCCAGCTCTCCCTTGCCCTGCCGACGCTGCTTCTCTACGAGGTGTCCGTCTATCTGGTGGGCGTCGTCGAGAAGCGTCGGCTGATAGCGGAAGCGGCGCGCAACGCAGCCGACGCCGCGACAGCGGACTGACGGCGGGGCCTTCCCGGATTATTGGAATTCTTGGGCGCGGACGGGTCTTCTCCCGATCCGTCATGGCCGGGCTTGTCCCGGCCATCCACGTGGAGCGGCCGGGCGCGACTGGTGATCGCCGGCGCTGTCGGCCCGACGTGGATGCCCGGCACGAGGCCGGGCATGACGGCTGGAGAGGTTCGCTCGCACCTGTCAGAGGCGGAGCTTGCCATGCACGACATCAAATGGATTCGGGACGAGCCGGCCGGCCTGATCGACGCCCTCGCGCGGCGCGGCAACCGCTCCGACGAAGCCAAGGCGGCAGCGGAAGCCCTTGTTGCCAAGCTCCTCGACCTCGACACCCGGCGCCGCGAGACGCTGACCAAGCTCGAAACCCTGCTCGCCCGCCGCAACGCCGCCTCCAAGGAGATCGGGCAGGCGAAGGCCAAGAAGGACGAAGCCACTGCTTCGGCCCTCATGGCCGAAGTGGCGAAGCTGAAGGAAGACGTGCCGGCGCTTGAGGCGGAAGCCAAAAGCATCGAGGCGGAGCTCAACGGCGAACTCGCCGCCATCCCCAACGCCCCCCTCGCCGAGGTGCCGCAGGGCGCCGACGAGCACGACAATGTGGAAAAGAGCCGCTTCGGCGCGCCCCGCACCTACAGCTTCACCCCGAAGCAGCATTTCGAGGTGGGCGAAGGCCTCGGCCAGATGGATTTCGAAACCGCCGCCAAGCTCTCCGGCGCGCGCTTCGTGGTGAACAAGGGCCCGTTGGCGCGGCTGGAGCGGGCGCTGGGGCAGTTCTTCCTCGATGTGCACACGGGTGAGCACGGGTACATGGAGGTCAATCCTCCATTGCTTGTGCGTGACGATGCAATGTTTGGGACGGCGCAGCTACCGAAGTTTGAAGAAGATCAGTTTTTTGCCGCAGATGGTTTCCGTATTCAACAGACAAAAAAAGAAGTCCTCAATGCTCTCAATCGAGAAGGGCTTGTGAATTACGGATCACTGGCAGATCTTTTTCGGAAAAAAACGGAGTACGAGCGCCTAATTGATGCGTACGCGAAGGCTGAGTCGGAACTCATAGCTTTAGAATCTGAACGTCGCTGGCTCATCCCCACTGCCGAAGTCCCGCTGACCAACCTCGTGCGCGAATCCATCCTCTCCGAGGAAGAACTCCCCATGCGCCTCACCGCCTGCACGCCCTGCTTCCGGGCCGAGGCGGGCGCGGCGGGGCGGGATACCAGGGGGATGATCCGCCAGCACCAGTTCACCAAGGTGGAGCTGGTCTCCATCACCACGCCGGAGAAGTCCGCCGAGGAGCACGAGCGCATGCTCGCCTGCGCCGAGGCGGTGCTGAAGAAGCTGGACCTCGCCTATCGTGTGGTCACGCTCTGCACCGGCGACATGGGCTTCGCCTCGCAGAAGACCTACGACATCGAGGTCTGGCTGCCGGGGCAGAACGCCTATCGCGAAATCTCCTCCTGCTCCGTCTGCGGCGATTTCCAGGCCCGGCGCATGAATGCCCGCTACCGCCCGGCGGAGGGGAAAGGCCCGCGCTACGTCCACACGCTCAACGGCTCGGGTGTGGCGGTCGGCCGCGCCCTTGTCGCGGTGCTGGAGACGTACCAGCAGGAGAACGGCTCCGTAGCCGTGCCGGACGCGCTGCTGCCCTATATGGGCGGGCTGAAGATGATCGAGAAGCTGAAGTAGTTGGCTTTCCCCTCTCCCCACGAAGTCGGCTATTGCCGACTTCGCCCTTAAGTGAGCCGAACGCGGCAACAGCCGTGTTCGGGCGGGAGAGGGTGGATCGCGGCGCAGCCGCGAGACGGGTGAGGGGTGTCGCCGGCGGTTCACGCACCAGACGTTGCTTACCCCTCACCCCCGGCCCCTCTCCCGCAAGGGGAGAGGGGAGCAGCGGTTGTGCCGCAACGAGGATTTTGCCATGCGCATTCTGGTCACCAATGACGACGGCATCCACGCGCCGGGCCTCGACAGCTGCGCGGCCATCGCGCGCACCTTCACGGACGACGTGTGGGTGGTGGCACCGGAGTTCGACCAGTCGGGCGTCGCCCATTCGCTGTCCCTCTCCGACCCGTTGCGGCTGCGGCAGGTGGAGGAGCGGCGCTATGCGGTGAAGGGCACGCCCACCGATTGCGTCATCATGGCGGTGCGGCATCTTCTCATCGACAACCCCCCCGACCTCGTGCTCTCCGGCGTCAATCGCGGCCAGAACATCGCCGAGGACGTGAGTTATTCCGGTACCGTCGCTGGCGCCATCGAGGGGACGATCCTCGGTATTCCCTCCATCGCGCTGTCGCAGGCCTTCGGGATGCGCACGCGGGAAAATCCGAATTTCGTCACCGCCGAGACCCACGCGCCGCGCATCATCCAGATGCTGCTGGACGAGGGCATTCCCCCCGGCATCGTCATGAACGTGAACTTCCCGGACCGCGCGCCAGAGGAGATCACCGGCATCGCCGCCACCGCCCAGGGCAAGCGCGACCAGCGCCTGATGCGCATCGACGAGCGCCGCGATGGCCGCAACAACCCCTATTACTGGATCGCCTTCGAGCGCCGCATCTACGAGACCTCCCCCGGCACGGACCTGCGCGCGCTGGACGAAGGCCGCATCTCGGTCACGCCGCTGCGCCTCGACCAGACCGACGAGCCCTGGATGACCCGCCTCGCGCTGCTGTTCGACGGGAAGTAGGGGGCGGGGAGGCGGCAGCCCACCCTGCCTTTTCAACAGCTGCGTGAACCAACAGGCCCCGCGTTTGCATTCGACGGGGCGGCAGCTATAGTCCCGCCGCTTCGCCGGACCCCGGCGGAATGCGGATTCCCTTCACAGACGAACGAGGATCGAGATGTTCATCACGCCCGCTTTCGCCCAAGGCGCCACGGGAGCCGGCGGCGGGGCTGACATGCTCATTCAGCTCGCCCCGTTCCTGCTGATCTTCGTGGTCATGTACTTCCTGATCCTGCGGCCGCAGCAGAAGCGGGCCAAGGTGCATCAGGAGATGGTCAACTCCCTGCGCCGTGGCGACGTGGTCGTCACCGGGGGGGGCCTGGTCGGCAAGGTGACCAAGGTGATCGAGGGCGGCGAAGAGGTCGAGCTGCAGATCGCGGACAACGTCCGTATCCGGCAGATGCGCTCGCAGATCGTCACCGTCCGCGCCAAGGGCGAACCGGCCAAGGACGAGGCCTCGGCCGGTTGATCCGGCCGCCTCACGCTTTCTGAAAGACCGCGCGCGACATGCTGCACTTCTCCCGTCTCAAGACCGCGGCGATCCTCATCACCATCGCCATCGGGTTCCTGTTCGCGCTGCCCAACGTGCTTTCCCCGGGCATGCTCGACCGCCTGCCGTCGTGGCTGGCGTCGAGCCGGGTCACGCTGGGCCTCGACCTGCAGGGCGGCTCGCACATCCTCCTCGAGGTGGACGGGCCGGCGCTCCGCAAGGAGCGCACCGAGCAGTTGCGCGACGAAGTGCGCCGCGTGCTGCGGGACCAGAAGATCGGCTATTCGAACCTCGCGCTGCGCGACACCAGCGTGACGCTCCGCCTGCGTGACCCCAACGACACGCAGAAGGCCGTCACCGAGCTGAAGAAGCTCGCCGCGCCTGTCACCAACGCGCTGTTCGGCAATTCCTCGGGCGAGATGGACATGACCGTCTCGTCCGGCGCCGATGGCGTCGTAACGCTGCAACTGACCGACGCCGGCCTCTCCGCCAAGATGCGCTCGGCGGTGGAGCAGTCCATCGAGATCATCCGCCGCCGTATCGACCAGCTCGGCACGGTGGAGCCCAACATCCAGCGCCAGGGCCTCGACCGCATCCTGGTGCAGGTGCCCGGCCTGCAGGACCCCCAGCGCCTGAAGAACCTGCTCGGCCAGACCGCCAAGCTCTCCTTCCGCATGGTGGACCAGTCCATGTCGCCGCAGCAGGCGCTGGAAGGCCGCGCACCGCCGGAATCGGAAGTGCTGAAGGGCCAGGACGGCCAGCCCTATCTGGTGGAAAAGCAGGTGCGCGTCTCCGGTGAGGATCTGGTGGATGCCCAGCCGGGCTTCGACCAGAACTCGCGCGAGCCCATCGTCTCCTTCCGCTTCAACAACAATGGCGCCAAGCGCTTCGCCACCGTCTCGCAGGAAGCGGTCGGCCGGCCGTTCGCCATCGTGCTCGACAATCAGGTGATCTCCGCCCCGGTGATCCGCGAGCCCATCCTCGGCGGCGCGGGCCAGATTTCCGGCGCGTTCACCGTGCAGCAGGCCAACGACCTCGCCATCCTGCTGCGCGCCGGCGCCCTGCCGGCCCCGCTCAAGGTGGTGGAGGAGCGCACGGTCGGCCCGAGCCTCGGCGCCGACTCGATCCACGCGGGCAAGACCGCGGCCTATGTGGCCGGCGGCCTCGTCACCGTGTTCATGCTCGCCGTGTACGGTCTGTTTGGCCTGTTCGCGCTCATCGCTCTGGCCGTGCACATCATCCTGATGTTCTCGCTCCAGTCGGTGCTCGGCGCCACGCTGACCCTTCCGGGCATCGCCGGCGTCGTGCTCACCATCGGCATGGCGGTGGACTCCAACGTCGTCATCTTCGAGCGCATGCGCGACGAGGCGCGGGAAGGCCGGTCGGCCATCTCGGCCATCGACAAGGGCTTCGTGAACGCGCTGGGCACCATTCTCGACGCCAACATCACCTCGCTCGCCACGGCGGTCATCCTGTTCCTCATGGGCGGGTCGGGTCCGGTGCGCGGCTTTGCCGTCACCTACATCCTCGGCCTTCTGACCACCATGTTCACCGCCTACACCCTGACGCGGCTCATGATCGCCTATTGGGTGAAGTGGCGGCGGCCGGCGAAGCTGCCCATCTGAAGGTGCGCCGCACATGCCATTGATCGATTACATCCCGGCGCAGACCAACATCCACTTCATGCGCCTGCGGCACTGGACGTTCCCGTTCTCCGCGGCGCTGTCCATCGTCGCGTGCCTGTTGTTCGCCATCCACGGCTTCAACCTCGGCATCGACTTCAAGGGCGGCACGCTCATCGAGGCGCAAACCAGCCAGCAGCAGGCCGACATCGGCGCGCTGCGCGAGCACCTGACCGACCTCGACGTGGGCGACGTGCAGATCCAGGAGTTCGGCTCGCCGCGGGACGTGCTGATCCGCATCGGCGCCTTCGGCACCACGGACGAGGCCCAGCAGGCCATACTCGCCAAGGTGAACGGCGTGCTCGGCACCGATTACACGGTCCGGCGCGTCGAGACGGTCGGCCCGAGCGTGTCCGGCGAGCTGGTGCGTCAGTCCATCCTCGCGCTGGTACTCGGTGCCGTGGCGGTGCTCGCCTATCTCTGGTTCCGCTTCGAGTGGCAGTTCGCCGTCGGCGCCATCGTGACGACGCTGCACGACATCTTCGTCACGCTGATGATCTATTCGGCGTTCGGCGTGGATTTCGACCTCACGTCCATTGCCGCCATCCTCACCATCATGGGCTATTCGCTCAACGACACGGTGGTGGTGTACGACCGTATCCGCGAGATGCTGCGCCGCTACAAGAAGCTGCCGCTGCCCGAGCTGCTCGACATCGCGGTGAACGCGACCTTCTCGCGAACCATCATCGTCTCCACCACCACCTTCTTCGCCACCCTCGCGCTCTATTTCTTCGGCGGCGAGGTGCTGCGCGGCTTCTCGCTGGCGATGACGGTGGGCGTGGTGATCGGCACCTATTCCACCATCTTCGTCGCCGCCCCCATCCTCATCCATCTCGGCCTGCGCGCCTCCACGGTCAGCCTGCCGACCAAGGACGCGGCCGATCCGGAAGTGAAGGAGCTGGACGAGCTGGTGAAGCTGGAGGCGAAGGACGCCGCTGCCGGAGTCCCGCCCGACGCCGCGCCTGCGACCGGTGTGTCGTCCAAGAGCGGCAAGGGCAAGAACGGAAAGCCCAACGGCAAGGCCGGTCCCGCGCGTCCGGCCAAGGCCTGAGGCGCGGACGTGGCCGCCCCGGACGGCGCGCCCTTCCTGCCGCGGCAGGTCGCCATCGACGGTTATGGCGACACCTTCTTCCACTTCGCCGGCATGTCCCATGCCGGCTCCATCCTCGCGCTGCCGTCCGGGATCCGCGGCTGGGCGCCGGTGCGCGTGGCCGAGATCGATGCCGCTTCGCTCGCGCCCGTGGTGGCGGAGGCCGGGGCCGTCGAGCTGCTTCTCATCGGCACAGGCAAGGACCCGGCGCACCTCAAGGAGCCGCTCAAGCAGATCCTGCGCGAGGCCGGCATCCGCTTCGAGCTGATGCCCACGCCCTCCGCCGCCGCCACCTACAACGTGCTCCTCGCCGAGGGCCGGCGGGTGGGTGCGGCGCTGATCGCGGTCTGAGCCATGGAAAACCCGGCGCTCGACGACAAGGCGCTCGACGAAGCCTATGCCTATTGCGCCGCGCAGGTGCAGGCGCAGGATCGCGACCGCTTCCTCGCCGCCTTGTTCGCCCCCCAGGACAAGCGCAAGCACCTCCTCGCCCTCTACGCCTACAATCTCGATGTCGCCCGCGTGCGCGAGGTGGTGCGCGAGGCGCTGCCCGGCGAGGTACGACTCGCCTGGTGGCGGGAGGTGATCGAAGGGGAGGGCAGGGGCGATGTCGCCGGGCATCCCATTGCCGCCGCGCTCATCGACACCATCGCGCGCTTCCGCCTGCCGCGCCAAAGCCTGATCGCCATGGCCGATGCGCGGGTCTTCGACCTGTATGACGATCCCATGCCCACTGTCGGCGATCTGGAAGGGTATGCCGGCGAGACCGCCTCGGCTCTGCTCCAGCTCTCGGCCTTGATTCTGCTGCCGGACGTGGGTCGATCCGGCGACCTTGCGGGGCACGGCGGCGTCGCCATCGCCATGACCGGGCTGATGCGCGCTTTCCCCATCCATGCCGCGCGCGGGCAATGCTATATCCCGCTGGATGTCCTCGCCCGCCATGGCGTGGGGCGCGAGGAAGCGGTGTCGGGCACCGTCACGCCCGGCCTGCTGGCGGCGCTCGCCGACCTGCGCGCGGTGGCCGCGCGGCATCTCGATGCGGCGCGCGATGCGGCCGGGCAGACCTATGCCGCGACGTCCATCGCCACGCCTTTCCTGCCGCTGGCGCTCGTGGCCGGTGATCTCAAGGCGCTGGCCAAGGTGCGCGACCCGTTCCGCCAGCCGGCCGGCCTCTCCCCCTTCCGCCGTCAGTTCGCCATGTGGTGGGCCGCCCAGCAGGCCGTGCGCGGACGCATCTGGTTCTGAGGCTTGCGCTGTCATGCCCCGGTTCATCCGGGGCATCCACGCCGCCGCCCTTCAGCCTTCCCACAAGGGCAGGTCGCCCCGCGCCCAGCCTTCCTTCGTCTCCGCCACATAGTCCCCATACCGGCCCGCCGCGATGGCGGCGCGGGCGCCGGCCATGAGCTGCTGGTAGTAGTGGATGTTGGCCCACGAGATCAGCATGGCCCCCAGCATCTCCTCGCAGCGCACGAGGTGGTGGAGATAGGCGCGGGAATAGTCGCGCAAGGCCGGGCAGTCGCTCTCCTCGTCCAGCGGACGCGGGTCTTCCGCGTGGCGGGCGTTCTTCAGATTGATGCGGCCGAAGCGGGTGAAGGCCAGCGCATGGCGGCCCGAGCGGGTGGGCATCACGCAGTCGAACATGTCGATGCCGCGCGCGACGCTCTCCAGCAGATCGTCCGGCGTGCCGACGCCCATGAGATAGCGGGGCTTGGTCGTCGGCAGGTGCGGCGCCACCGTCTCGATCATGGCGAGCATGACCTCCTGCGGCTCGCCCACCGCAAGGCCGCCGATGGAATAGCCGGGGAAGTCCATGTCCGCGAGCGCGCGGGCCGACTCGACCCGCAGCGCCGGCACGGCGCCGCCCTGCACGATACCGAAGAGCGCGCGGCCCTTCGGCTGCGTTTCGAACGCGCGCTTGGAACGCTCCGCCCAGCGGAGCGATAGGCGCATGGCGCGCTCGGCCTCCTCGTCGGTGCAGGGCAGGCGCACGCACTCGTCGAGCTGCATCTGGATGTCGGCCCCGAGCAGGCCCTGGATCTCCACCGAGCGTTCCGGGCTCATCTCGTGATAGGCGCCGTCCACATGGGAGCGGAAGGTGACGCCCTGTTCGCTCATCTTGCGGAGCGACGACAGGCTCATCACCTGGAAGCCGCCGGAATCGGTGAGGATCGGCCCGTCCCAGCGCATGAACTTGTGCAGGCCGCCGAGCTTCGCCACCCGCTCGGCGCCGGGGCGCAGCATGAGGTGATAGGTGTTGCCGAGCACGATATCCGCGCCCGCCGCCTTCACCTGGTCGAAATAGAGCCCCTTCACCGTCGCGGCCGTGCCCACCGGCATGAAGGCCGGCGTGCGGATGCGTCCGCGCGGGGTGGAGACGAAGCCGGTGCGGGCGGCGCCGTCGGTGGCGGAGAGGGTGAAGGAAAAGGTGTCGGCAGGCGTTTCGGACGTCATGCGCCGCCTTGTGGCAGAAGCAGGCACGCATCGCCATAGGAATAGAAGCGGTAGTTTTCCGCGATCGCATGGGCATAGGCGCGCTTCTGCGCGTCATGGCCGATGAAGGCCGCCACCAGCATAACCAGCGTCGAGCGCGGCAGGTGGAAGTTGGTGAGCATTCCGTCCACCGCGCGGAAACGGTAGCCGGGGGTGATGAAGATGTCCGTCTCGCCGACAAAGGGGTGGATGGCGCCGTCCTCTGCCGCTGCGCTCTCGATCAGCCGGGTGGAGGTGGAGCCGATGGTGAAGATGCGCCCGCCTTTGGCCTTCACCGCATTGAGGGCGTCGGCCGTCTCGCGCGTCACTTCTCCCCACTCGGCGTGCATGGTGTGGCCGGAGGTGTCATCGGCCTTCACCGGTAGGAAGGTGCCGGCGCCCACATGCAGCGTCACCTTGTGCAGCGCCGCGCCGGCGGTGGCCATGCGGGTGATAAGGTCCGGCGTGAAATGCAGGCTCGCGGTCGGCGCCGCCACCGAGCCGGCGACACGGGCGAACAGGGTCTGGTAGTCGTCCTTGTCCCGCGCATCCTCGTGGCGGCGGGCGGCGATATAGGGCGGGATGGGCATGTGCCCCACGGCCGCTACCGCCTCGTCTAGCACGTCACCGGCGAAATCGAAGGCGAGGACGATGGAGCCGTCGTCCTCCTTGGCCGCAACGGTCGCATCGAGCGTGCCCAGCAGGCAGGCGCCGCCCTCGCCGCCGAAGCGGATGCGGTCGCCGGCCCGCAGGCGCTTGCCCGGCTTGGCGAAGGCGCGCCAGCGGTCCGGCGCGAGACGCTTGATGAGGTTCGCCTCCACCGCCACGTCCGAGCCGCCCTCGCGCGAGCGCACGCCCTCCAGCGCGGCGGGGATGACGCGGGTATCGTTCACCACCACCGCATCGCCGGGCCGCAGGAAGTCCGGCAGGTCACGCACGATGCGGTCCTCCAGCTCCGGCGTGGCGCCGGGGCGGACGACGAGCATCCGCGCCGTGTCGCGCGGCTCGGCGGGGCGCAGGGCGATGCGCTCCTCGGGGAGGTGGAAATCGAAGGCGTCTACACGCATGGAGGGGGAAGGTCTCAGAAGATGGCGATGGCGCCCTGGTAGATGGCCCAACTCATCAGTGCTGTCACCATCAGCCCGAGGATCGTCGCGCCGAAGCCCGCGAGGATGACGAGGCCGTCCCGCTCCACGAGGCCGAGGCCGAAGATGCAGACGGCAAATCCCGGCGGCAGATTGCCGAGGAAGGGGATGGGCAGCAACAGGATGAAGCCCAGCACCACCACCGTCGCGCCCACGATCCGCCGGGCCGTGGGGCCGGCGAACTCTTCGAAGCGGGGACGGGAGACGCGCTCGAACCGCTCGATCCACGGCCGGGAGCGGGTGACGATCGATTCCAGCATGGCGCGGGAGAAGGTGCGGCGCGCAATCCACGCCGGCAGCCACAATTCCTGCCGGCCCAGCATCATCTGCAGGCCGATGAGGCCCAGGATGATGCCGCACACCACGGGGATGCCCGGCGGCATGGGGATGCAGTTGGGTATGCCGAAGATGAGGAAAAGAATGCCGAAGGCGCGATTGCGCAGCGCGTTCACCAGATCGCCGATGGCGACCTGATCCCCCTCCTGCGCGGCGAGCACGGCGGCCAGGAGTTCGGATGTTCGTGGCGTGCGGTGATCCAAGGCGCCCTCATGGAATGGACGCTTCAGCTACAACCGGAAAACGGCAGCGGGAGGGCACTGGGGCGCAAAAATTCCGCTGGGTCAGGCCTGCGCTGTTCCCATCACGCCGCACATGGAATTGAGCGGACATGCACGCCCCACCCCCGCGGGGACGTGCATGTCCTCACCGCCCGATCGAAACCATAAAGACCGTTGACTGATACGGAAAGTCCCTGACGCAGGGAGATTGCTCCACATCAGTTCAAAAGGAACATTCCGTCCACGGACCGCAACTCTGCGGGCTTAATGAGGCCGGAATGGGCGACGCGCACGGAATGGAGCGGCCCCTCGATCTCGCGTCGCCAGAATTCCAGGAACTTGTTCAGCTCCGGAAAGCGCGGGCACAGATCGTAGTCCTGCCAGAGGAAGGTCTGGAGCAGGCCGGGATGGTCGGGCATGCGATAGAGGATCTCGGCCGTGGCGAGGCCGTAGCCTTCCATCTGCAGGACGAAGTCACGCGACACCTTGGCAGCCATGGGTCACACCTCCAATCCGCGGCCCCGCCGCCAACAGGGCTGGGGAAGACGGGACCGGACACTTCATTGTCGGCTACGCACTTTGCTGGGGCCAAGGCTAAAGATTGGTTTCCGTCTGCAAAAACAATGCTCTAGCAGCCTTCGGGCCGGACTGCTGACAGCGCCGGGCCGCGCCCGTGCTCGCGCCGCGCGTAGCTGGTGAGCCGTCCGGCTTCCGCTCAAACTGAAGGGGGACGGGCTGCTGGCACTCAGTTCCCTTGAGTGCTAAATTTTTTGAGCCGACCCCTTGCGGCTCCAATTTGCCGCCCTTAGATCGCGGTCGGGCCGGGTGGAGGGGTTCCCGGCGCCTTCAAAACAGGCAACCCCGATGGACAACATCGAACCGGAGGTTTCCCTATGGGTTTCCGTCCCCTGCACGACCGCGTGGTCGTCAAGCGCATCGAGGCCGAGCAGAAGTCGGCCGGCGGCATCATCATCCCCGACACCGCCAAGGAGAAGCCGCAGCAGGGCGAAGTCGTCGCGGTCGGTCCCGGCGCCCGTAACGAGAAGGGCGAACTGGTGGCGCTCGACGTCAAGGCTGGCGACATCGTGCTGTTCGGCAAGTGGTCCGGCACCGAAGTGAAGATCGACGGCCAGGATCTCCTCATCATGAAGGAGAGCGACATCCTCGGCGTCATCGAGAACGCGGCCGGCGCCAAGAAAGCGGCCTGAACTCAGGCAGCCTGATTTTCAGTCGCAGGGCCGAGGCAGCCCGAGGCGCCCGATCCCGCGGCATTCGCCATCCCGGTTAATCGTCCCAATCTGAAGGAGCACGCCACATGGCTGCCAAGGACGTGAAATTCTCCGTAGACGCGCGCGACAAGGTTCTGCGCGGCGTCGATATCCTCGCCAACGCCGTGAAGGTGACCCTTGGCCCCAAGGGCCGCAACGTGGTCATCGAGAAGAGCTTCGGCGCCCCCCGCATCACCAAGGACGGTGTGTCGGTGGCCAAGGAGATCGAGCTCGAGGACAAGTTCGAGAACCTCGGCGCCCAGCTCGTGCGTGAGGTCGCCTCCAAGACCAACGACCTCGCCGGCGACGGCACCACCACCGCCACCGTGCTAGCCCAGGCCATCGTGAAGGAAGGCGCCAAGGCGGTTGCCGCCGGCATGAACCCGATGGATCTGAAGCGCGGCATCGACGTCGCGGTGGACGCCATCGTCAAGGACCTCGCCGCCAACTCGCGCAAGGTGACCTCCAACGACGAGATCGCCCAGGTCGGCACCATCTCCGCCAACGGCGACGCCGAGGTCGGCAAGTTCCTCGCCGAGGCGATGAAGAAGGTCGGCAACGAGGGTGTCATCACCGTCGAGGAAGCCAAGACCGCCGAGACCGAGCTGGATGTCGTGGAAGGCATGCAGTTCGACCGCGGCTATCTCTCTCCGTACTTCATCACCAATGCGGAGAAGATGCGCGTTGAGTTCGAGGAGCCCTACATCCTCATCAACGAGAAGAAGCTCGCCGGCCTGCAGGAGCTGCTGCCCGTGCTCGAGGCGGTGGTGCAGTCGGCCCGTCCGCTGCTGATCATCGCCGAGGACGTGGAAGGCGAGGCCCTCGCCACCCTCGTGGTGAACAAGCTGCGCGGCGGCCTGAAGGTGGCTGCGGTCAAGGCTCCGGGCTTCGGCGATCGCCGCAAGGCCATGCTGCAGGACATCGCGATCCTGACCGGCGGTACCGTGATCTCCGAGGAAGTCGGCATCAAGCTCGACAGCGTGAACCTCTCCATGCTCGGCCGCGCCAAGAAGGTGGTGATCGAGAAGGAGAACACCACGATCGTCGACGGCGCCGGCGAGAAGGCCGACATCGAGGCGCGCATCGCCCAGATCCGCGCCCAGATCGAGACCACCACCTCCGACTATGACCGCGAAAAGGCCCAGGAGCGCCTCGCCAAGCTCGCCGGCGGCGTCGCCGTGGTGCGCGTGGGCGGCTCGACCGAGGTCGAGGTCAAGGAGAAGAAGGACCGCGTTGACGACGCCCTGCACGCCACCCGCGCTGCGGTGGAAGAAGGCATCGTCCCCGGTGGCGGCGTGGCCCTGCTGCGCTCCATCAAGGTGCTCGACGGCCTCAAGGTCGACAACGCCGACCAGAAGACCGGCATCGAGATCGTCCGCCGCGCCATCCAGGCTCCGGCGCGCCAGATCGTCCAGAACGCCGGCGACGACGGCTCCGTCGTGGTGGGCAAGATCCTCGAGTCCAACGACTACACCTTCGGCTACAACGCCCAGACCGGCGAATATGTGGACATGGTGAAGGCGGGCATCATCGACCCCACCAAGGTCGTGCGCACCGCCCTGCAGGATGCGGCTTCCGTGTCCGGCCTGCTGATCACCACCGAGGCCCTCATTGCCGAGCTGCCGAAGAAGAACGCTCCCGCGGCCCCGGCCATGCCGGGCGGCGGCATGGACTTCTGAGGTAGAGCGGACCTCTGACGTCGCCCGTGATTTTGGGCGGTTATTTCAACGGAACGGCCGGGCATTTTGCCCGGCCGTTCTCGTTTTGGGGCTGGTGAAGTGCATTCCCCAGCGTCATGAATTTCCCCTGCGCCAGATTGAAATAACTCTATATCACAGGGCTTTGCCGACAATGTTGGGGGGCACGGGTTAGCTTCTGCAGCGAATGGGAGTATAAGGTCGCGAGCCAGCTATTCCCGGCGGAGGGATCGCCAGCCTGTCCGTTTTGATTATTGGTGATGCGCGATGCCTGTTCGCTTGATCTCGCGCACGTCTGCCGGGCGTGCTGTTTTCCGTGCTTCTTCGCTGGCGCCCAGGGGCGCGGCTGTGCTTTCGCTGGGCCTGTTGCTGGCCGTGACCTCAGGGCCTGCCGCCGTTCTGGCGCAGCCGGCTCCTCCCGCCGAGACGCACCAGCACGCGGCACCTGCTGCCGCGGTGGCGCCCACCCCGGCTGCGATTCCGTCCACGACCGCTCCCTCCACGGCCGCGCCTTCCGAGGCGGCCCCTTCCGCCGCCGCTCCTTCCGCCGCCGCTCCTGCCGAGTTTGCGCCCGCTCCGTGGGCACCCAAGCCGGTTGAGTCTGCCCCCTCCGTGCCGGCGCCCGAGAGCGTCGCCGACGCACGTCTGCCCCATGACCTGTCCCCCTGGGGCATGTTCATGGCCGCCGACATGGTGGTGAAGGCGGTGATGCTGGGCCTCGCCTTCGCCTCCGTCCTCACCTGGAGCGTGTGGTTCGCGAAATCCCTCGAGCTGCTGTTCGCCCGCCGTGCCGTCTCCCGCACGCTGAAGGCGCTGCGCGGGGCCGTCACCCTGTCCGATGCCGCGGCCGAAATGCCCAAGGCAAGCAGCCCCGCCACCGCCACCGTGCGTGCCGCGCTCGCCGAGTGGCACGCCTCCGCCGGCCTGCCGGTGGACGGCATCAAGGAGCGCGTCGCCGTCGCCCTTTCGCGCATCGAGGCCAAGGCCGGCCGGCGCATGACGGCGGGCACCGGCGTCCTCGCCACCATCGGCGCCACGGCACCCTTCGTGGGCCTGTTCGGCACTGTGTGGGGCATCATGAATGCCTTCATCGGCATCTCGAAGGCCCAGACCACCAACCTCGCGGTGGTCGCCCCCGGCATCGCCGAAGCGCTGCTCGCCACCGCCATCGGCCTCGTGGCGGCCATTCCGGCGGTGGTGATCTACAACGTGTTCGCCCGTGCCATCGCCGCCTACAAGGCGAACCTTGCTGACACGTCCGCCGAGGTGATGCGCCATCTCTCCCGCGACCTCGACCGCGCCGCGGCCGAGGTGGAGGCCCCGCGCCTGCGCACCGCCGCGGAGTGAGCCCCCATGGCCGCCAAGCTTGATCATGGCGGGGACGACCTCGCCGAAAACCACGAGATCAATGTCACGCCGTTCATCGACGTGATGCTGGTACTGCTCATCATCTTCATGGTGGCGGCGCCCCTCGCCACGGTGGACGTGAAGGTGGACCTGCCCGCCTCCAACGCCCAGCCCCAGCCCCGCCCGGACAAGCCGCTGTTCCTCTCCGTCAAGAAGGACCTCACGCTGGCGCTGGGCGATGATCCCGTCACCCGTACCGGCCTCGGCGCCATGCTGGACGGGCGCACCAATGCCGACCGACAGCAGCGCGTGTTCGTGCGCGCCGACAAGACGGTGCCCTATGGCGATGTGATGGAGGTGATGAACCTCCTGCGTACCGCCGGCTATCTCAAGGTCGCTCTCGTCGGCCTCGAAGGCGGCGAACCCGCGCCGGCGACGCAGCCCCCGTCCGCTGCCACCCCGGCCTCTGCCGTCCCGCCCGCATCTGCCGGAGCCCCCGGAGCGGCCCGGTGAGCGCGGTTCACCATCACCACCACTGGCACGACTTCGACCGCTACCACCTGCGCAACATGATCCTTCGGCTCGCCGCGGGCGTGCTGCTGGTGGTCGCGCTCCATGCCGCCGCCGTCTATGTGGCGCTGAACTGGAACAAGGATGCGCCGGGCGAGCAGTCGCCGCCCGCCGCCATCATGATCGAGCTGGCGCCCATGGCGGTCAGCCAGCCGTCCCAGGAAGAAGTGGCGCCGGGCCCGCAGATGATCCAGGCGCCGGAACCGGTGCCTGATGCCAAGGAGGAGCCGGAGGAGGCCGAGCCGCCGCCGCCCGAGCCGCAGGTGACCGAGACGGTCGAGAAGATGCCGGAGACCCCGCCCGCACCGGCGGAGGCCGAGGTGGTGCTGCCCAAGCCCGAACCCAAGAAGGTGGAGGAGGAGAAGCCCCGGCCCAAGGAGGTGGAGAAGCCGAAGAAGGAGGCAAAGCCCACCCGTCGCCGGACCGCTCCCACCACCACCGCCGCGCCGCGCTCGGAGGCGCCCACCGCTCAGACCACCGCCGCCCCCTCGCCGGGTGCCGCGGCCGCCCGCTCGGCTGCGCTGGCGGACTGGAAATCGCGCGCCTTCGCCCATCTCAACCGCTTCAAACGCCCGCAGGGCTCGAACGTGGGGCGGCCGGGGATCAGCATCTCGATTTCCGGCTCGGGCGCGGTGACCGGCGTGTCGCTGGCGAGCTCCTCCGGCAATTCGGTGCTGGACCAGGAGGCGGTGGCCATGGCCCGGCGCGCCTCGCCCTTTCCGGCCCCGCCCGACGGCAAGGGCATGAGCTTCGGTGTGGCGATCAACTTCCGCAACTGAAGGAGACAACGGGCGCTCCGTCATGGCCGGGACAAGACCGGCCATGACGAAGGGGAGGGGACGAGGAGGGCCGCCCGCCAGCCCGCCCGCGTCCCATCGTGCCCGTTCGCCCTGCTTTCGCCAGCCGCCGGCCCCCGCCAGGCCGGCCTTTCCCGCGGCCCCGAGCCCACACGCCGCACCAGCCGGCTTTGGACTTCACCTTCGCCCTGTGATAAGCGCAGGGTCCGCTCCGGCCGGGCGCCTGCCGCCCTTGTCCGGAGCCTCCACGCCATCACCGGAGACCTTCCCATGGCCTCGCAGGACGCGAACCGCTCCTCCGTCACGGAGGAAATGAACCGCTTCTTCACCGCCTCTCTCGCCGAGACCGATCCCGAGATCGCCGGCGCGGTGCAAGCGGAGCTGGGTCGCCAGCGGGACGAGATCGAGCTGATCGCCTCCGAGAACATCGTCTCGCGCGCCGTGCTCGAAGCGCAGGGCTCCGTGCTCACCAACAAGTATGCCGAGGGCTATCCGGGCAAGCGCTACTACGGCGGCTGCCAGTTCGTGGACGTGGCCGAGAATCTCGCCATCGAGCGCGCCAAGAAGCTGTTCGGCTGCGCGTTCGCCAACGTGCAGCCCAATTCCGGCAGCCAGGCGAACCAGGGCGTGTTCTTCGCGCTGCTCCAGCCGGGCGACACCTTCCTCGGCCTCAACCTCGCGGCCGGCGGACACCTGACCCACGGCTCGCCGGTGAACATGTCCGGCAAGTGGTTCAAGCCGGTGCCCTACACCGTGCGCGAGGACGACCAGCGCATCGATTATGAGGCGGTGGCCCAGCTCGCCGACCAGCACAAGCCGAAGCTCATCGTGGCCGGCGGCTCCGCCTATCCGCGCGTCATCGACTTCGCGAAGATGCGCGCCATCGCCGATTCCGTCGGCGCGCTGCTGATGGTGGACATGGCGCACTTTGCGGGCCTCGTGGCCGGCGGCGCCCATCCGAGCCCGTTCCCGCACGCCCATGTGGTGACCACCACCACCCACAAGACCCTGCGCGGCCCGCGCGGCGGCATGATCCTCACCAATGACGAGGACATCGCCAAGAAGATCAATTCGGCCATCTTCCCCGGCATCCAGGGCGGCCCGCTGATGCATGTCATCGCCGCCAAGGCGGTGGCGTTCGGCGAGGCGCTGCGGCCCGAGTTCAAGCTCTATGCGAAGAACGTGGTGGAGAACGCCAAGGCGCTCGCCGAGACCCTGAAGGGCCACGGCTTCGCCATCGTCTCCGGCGGCACCGATACCCACCTCATGCTGGTGGACCTGCGTCCCAAGCGCCTCACCGGCAAGGTCTCCGAGGCCGCGCTGGGTCGCGCCCACATCACCTGCAACAAGAACGGCATCCCGTTCGACCCCGAAAAGCCGTTCGTGACCTCCGGCGTGCGCCTCGGCACCCCGGCTGGCACCTCCCGCGGCTTCGGGGTGGCGGAGTTCCAGCAGGTGGGCAACCTCATCGCCGAGGTGCTCGACGTGCTCTCCCAGAAGGGTTCGGACGAAGACAGCCTCGTCGAGGCAGCCGTGCGCGAGAAGGTCTCGACGCTGCTCGCCCGCTTCCCCATCTATCCCTGAGGATTGACGACCGGGAAGGCGTGAAGGATGCGGTGCCCCTATTGCGGCGGCCTTGAGACGCAGGTGCGCGATTCCCGGCCGACGGAAGACAACACCGCCATCCGGCGCCGCCGCATCTGTCCCGATTGCGGCGGCCGCTTCACCACGTTCGAGCGGGTGCAGCTGCGCGAGCTGATGGTGCTGAAGCGCTCCGGACGGCGCGTGCCGTTCGAGCGGGAGAAGCTGGAGAAGTCCGTCAGCGTCGCCCTGCGCAAGCGGCCGGTGGACAACGAGCGCGTGGAGCGGATGCTCAACGGCATCGTGCGCCAGCTGGAAAGCGTCGGCGAGGGCGACATCACCTCAGAGACCATCGGCGAGATGGTCATGGAGGGGCTGAAGCAGATCGACGACGTGGCCTACGTCCGCTTCGCCTCGGTCTATCGCAACTTCCGCGAGGCCAAGGATTTCGAGAACGCCCTCGCCGAACTCTCCCAGGAGGGTGAGCCCCGCGCCGACGATGCCGAGCCGGCGGTCGAGAAGGCGCGCGCCCGGCCCACGACCCCGCGGAGCGGGGAATGAGCGGCCGTCCGGTGCCATCCGCGCACGTCCTTTCGCCGCGCGAGGACGAGCTGTTCATGGCCGAGGCGCTGAAGGTCGGCCAGACCGGCCTCGGCCGCACCTGGCCCAATCCCTCGGTTGGTGCCGTGGTGGTGCAGCATGTGGACGGCGTGCCGCGCGTCGTCTCCAGCGCCGCCACCGCCGCCACCGGCCGCCCCCATGCCGAGCCGCAGGCGCTCGCCGCCGCCGGTGAGCTGGCGCGCGGCTCGACGCTCTATGTCACCCTGGAGCCCTGCTCCCACCACGGCCGCACGCCGCCTTGCGCCGATGCCGTCATCAATGCCGGCGTCGCCCGCGTGGTCGCCGCCATCGAGGACCCCGACCACCGGGTGAAGGGCAGGGGCGTCGCCCGCCTGCGCGCCGCCGGCATCTGGGTCACGGTGGGCGTCGGGGCGGAGCAGGCCCTGTCCGATCACGCCGGCCATATCCGCCGCGTCACCGAGGGCCGGCCGCATGTGCTGGTGAAGATGGCGGTCTCCGCCGACGGCAAGGCCGCCCATGCCGGGCCGAAGCCGGCCGTCGTGACCGGCGCCGAAGCACGGGCGCGGGCGCATCTCATGCGCGCCCATACGGACGCCATCCTTGTCGGCCTCGGCACCGTGCTCGCCGACGATCCCATGCTGACCTGCCGGCTGGAGGGCTTCGAGGCCCGCTCGCCTGTGCGCCTTGTGCTGGATGCCGAGCTGGACATTCCGCTCACGGCCGCGCTGGTGCGCACCGCCTGCGATGTGCCCTTGTGGGTGATCGCCGCCGAGGATGCGCCCGCCCACCGTGCCGCCGCCCTCAACGAGCGCGGCGTCGAAGTGCTGCGCGCGCCGCGTGGGGCGGATGGGCACATCAATATTCCGGCCGTGGTCAAGCTGCTGGGCCTGCTCGGCCTCACCCGCATCATGGTGGAGGGCGGGCCGACCACCGCCGCCCGCTTTCTGGACGCGGGGGTGGTGGATGAGGTGGCGGTGTTCCGCAGCCCCGTCATTCTGGGGCCCGACGCTTACCCCGCTTTGGCCGGCCGTCCGCTCATCCGGCTGACCCAGCCGGTGGGATTTGCCGAGGTGGAGCGCACGGAACTCGGCGCTGACCACCTCGTCCGCTTGTGGAGACGCTGAGATGTTCACCGGCATCGTGACCGACATGGGCGACCTCGTGAAGGTCGAGCGGAAGGGCGAGGTGAAGACGCTCACCGTCGCCACCGACTTCGATGCAGCCGGCATCGACATCGGAGCCTCCATCGCCCATGCGGGCGTGTGCCTCACCGTGACGTCCGTGACGCCGGGCGGCCCCCGCGCCACCCTCTTCACCGTGGATGCCGCGCCCGAGACGCTGGCCATCACCACGGTCGTGGGCTGGGACGAGGGCCGGCGCATCAATCTGGAGCGCTCTCTCAAGATGGGTGACGAGCTTGGCGGCCACATGGTGTCCGGCCATGTGGACTGCACGGCGACAGTGGTGTCGCGGGAGGATCTTGGCACCACCACGCGCTTCGTGTTCGAGGTGCCGGAGAGACTGGCGCGCTTCGTCGCGGCCAAGGGCTCGGTGGCGCTCGACGGCACCTCGCTGACGGTCAACGAGGTGAACGGCAACACCTTCTCCTGCCTGCTCATTCCCCACACCCTCTCCGTCACCACCTGGGGTGGGGTGAAGGCCGGGGACACGGTGAATTTCGAGGCCGACCTGATGGCCCGTTATGCCGCCCGGCTTGCGGAGTTCCCCCGGGCCAGCTAGGCCTTCGGCCCAATTCCGGCGCGGTGCGCCGTCCAGATTTCGGAGAATGCCCATGGTCACGACGCGCAGGGAAACCGCCGTCGAAGCCGATGCCGCGCTCGAAGGCGCCCGCGTCGTCATCGTCGAAGGCCGCTATTACGAGGCGCTGGCCGACGAACTCCTCGCCGGCGCCCGCGCCGCGCTGGAGGCTGCCGGCGTCACGGTGGCGGTCATCACCGTGCCCGGGGCGCTGGAGATTCCCATCGCCGCCGAGATCGCCCTTGCCGCATACGAAGAGGGCGGCGAGCCGGTGGACGCGGTGGTGGGCCTCGGCGTGGTCATCCGCGGCGAGACCTTCCATTTCGACATCGTGGCCGGCGAATCCGCGCGCGGACTGATGGAACTGGGCATGGCCCACGCCCTGCCGGTGGGCAACGGCATCCTTACCGTGGACACCGAGGCGCAGGCCTGGGAGCGCGCCCGCGTCTCCGAGGGCAACAAGGGCGGCGGCGCCGCCGAGGCCGCGCTCAGCCTGCTGCGGCTGAAACGCCGGCTGGAAGCGTGACCGTCATGAGCGACCAAGCCAAAAGCCAGTCGAGCAGCCAGGCCGAAAAGACCGCGCCGCAGAAGCCCATGAAGAAGAGCGCGGCCCGCCTCGGCGCGGTGCAGGCGCTCTACCAGATGGACCTCGCCGCCACGCCCCTCAACGACGTGCTCGCCGAGTTCGAGAGCCATTGGCTCGGGCAGGAAGTGGAAGGCATCGAATTCCCCGAAGCCGACCGCCGGCTGTTCCGCTCGGTGGTGGAAGGCGTGCTGAACGCCCAGCGCCAGATCGATCCGCTGGTGGACGGCACCCTCTCCAAGGGCTGGCCGCTGAAGCGGGTCGAGGCCGTGCTGCGCGCCGTGCTGCGCGCCGGTGCCTTCGAGCTGATGGGCAAGGACCCGCCCGCCCGCGTGGTCATCACCGAATATGTGAATGTCGCCGGCGCCTTCCTCGACCGCGACGAGACCGGCATGGTGAATGCCGTGCTCGATGCGCTGGCGCACGAGTTGCGGCCCGACGAATTCCGGGGCGCCTGAGAATGGAGGGCGGCGGCTCGGGCGAGGATCGGTTCATCGCCCGCTACTTCCGCCCCATCGCCGGGTCGCAGGGCGCGCTCGGCCTTCTGGACGATGCCGCGCTGCTGTCGCCGCCCGAAGGCTGCGACCTTGTGCTGACCAAGGATGCGGTGGTCGCGGGGGTGCATTTCTTCCCCGACGATCCGCCCGCCGCCATCGCCCGCAAGGCGTTGCGGGTGAACCTCTCCGACCTCGCCGCCAAGGGCGCCGCGCCGGTCGGCGCCCTGATGGCCATCGCCCTGCCCAAGGGCACGCCCGATGCATGGATGGAAGCCTTCGCCGCCGGCCTCGGGGCCGATGCGGAGGCCTTCTCCTGCCCCATCCTCGGCGGGGACACGGTCTCCACCCCCGGCCCGGTGACCATCACCATCACGGCGCTGGGGGCCGTGCCCAAGGGTGAGTTCGTGCCGCGCACCGGGGCGCAGGCGGGCATGGCCATCTTCGTGTCCGGCACCATCGGCGATGCCGCCTTGGGCCTCCGGCTGCGGCAGGACGGCGATGCGCCGGCTTTCGCCGGATTGTCCGGCGAGCAGCGCGCGCATCTCCTCGACCGCTATCTGAATCCCCAGCCGCGCCTTGCCCTTGCCCGCGTCCTGCGCCGGCATGCGGCTTCCGCCATGGATGTGTCGGACGGGCTCGCCGGCGACCTCGCCAAGATGCTCTCTGCCTCCGGCTGCGGCGGCAAGGTGGAGGCGCGGCGCGTGCCCCTCTCGGCGGCTGCTGCTGCTGCGGTGAAGGCCGATCCGGGCCTGTTCGCGGTGGCCCTGTCGGGCGGCGACGATTACGAGATCCTTGCCTGCGTGCCCCATGCGGCCGTTCCCGCTTTTACCCTTGAGGCGGCGCAGGCGGGTGTGCCCGTGGCGCTGATCGGCGAGACGCGGGAAGGTGCCGGCCTTGATGTGACCGACGCCGGCGGCCACCCGCTCGATCTCGGCAGCGGCAGCTACAGCCACTTCTGAAGGCTGCCCTCAGCCGAGCGCCACCAGCACTGCTCCGGCCGCGATGAGCGCGACGCCCAGCGCTGCCACCGCCGACAGCTTTTCGCCCAGGAAGATCACCCCGAACACGGCCACCAGCACGACGCTGAGCTTGTCCACCGGCGCCACGCGGGCGGCATCGCCCATCTTCAGCGCGCGGAAGTAGCACAGCCACGAGGCGCCGGTGGCGAGCCCGGACAGCAGCAGGAACGTCCAGGTGCGTCCCGACACGCTCGCGACTGGCTGCCATGCGCCGCGCGCGAGGGCGATGGCCGCCACCAGTGCGAGGATGACGACCGTTCGAATGAGCGTCGCGAAGTCCGAATCCACCCCCGCCACGCCCACCTTGGCGAAGATGGCCGTGAGCGCGGCGAAGGCGGCCGAGAGGACGGCCCAGAACACCCAGTTGGCGAGAAGCGACCGCGTCATGCCGGCTCCGATGGGATTTCCCGCGAGAATAGCGCCCCGGTGGTCGGAGGATAGCGGGCACGGATGCCGCACGCTCTTTCGCGGGCGGCAATCGGGGCTACCTTAAGGGAGAACGAATCCCCCGCTCAGTGAACGGCGCCCCGAGCCTCATGTCCGATCCCGGCTTCATCCACCTGCACGTCCATTCCTCCTATTCGCTGCTGGAGGGCGCGCTCTCCGTCGGCAAGCTGGCGGATCTGGCGAAGGCGGACTATCAGCCGGCCATCGCGCTGACCGACACCGGCAATCTCTTCGGCGCGCTTGAGTTTTCCGAGAAGATGTCGGGTTCGGGCATCCAGCCCATTCCCGGCGTGTCGCTGGCGCTCGATCTGCCGGATGCGGCCGGGCCGCGCGGCGGCCTGCGGCCGAAGAAGCCCCGCGTGGTGCTGCTGGCCAAGGATGACGCGGGCTGGCGCAACCTGATGCGCCTCGTCTCCCGTTCCTTCCTCGAAACCGCGAGCGAGGACGAGCCGCGCATCCTGCCCGAATGGCTGGCCGAGGCGAACACCGGCCTCATCTGCCTCACGGGCGGCCCATCCGGCCCGCTGGACCGCGCCATCGTCGGCGGCCATCCGGAGATGGCGGCCGACCGGCTGGATTTGCTCGCCTCCCTGTTCGGCGACCGGCTCTATGTGGAGGTGCAGCGCCACGGCGCCGATCCCGAGCGGCTGGCCGAGCCGGCGCTGCTTGAGCTTGCCTATGCCAAGGGCATTCCGCTGGTGGCGGCCAACGAACCCTTCTTCGCGGCAAAATCCGACTTCGAGGCCCATGACGGCCTCCTGGCCATCGCCGAGGGGCGTCTGCTCTCGGAAGGCGACCGGCGGCGGCTGACGGCGGAACACCGCTTCAAGACCCGCGCCGAGATGCTGGAATTGTTCGCGGACCTGCCCGAGGCAACCGCCAACACGGTGGAGATCGCCAAGCGCTGCGCCTATCGCGTGCGCACGGTGAAGCCCATCCTGCCGCGCTTCACCACGGCGGACGAGAAGGCCGAGGGCTCCGACCCGCTGGAGGCGGAGGCCGCAGAATTGAAGCGGCAGGCGGAGGAGGGGCTCGCGGCTCGCCTCGCCAAGCACGGGCCGGCGCCGGGACTGGATGAGGCCGCCTATCACGAGCGCCTCGCCTACGAGGTCTCGGTTATCACCAAGATGAAGTTCCCCGGCTACTTCCTCATCGTGTCGGACTTCATCAAGTGGGCCAAGGCGCACGACATTCCCGTGGGGCCGGGGCGCGGCTCGGGCGCCGGCTCGCTGGTGGCCTACTCGCTCCAGATCACGGACCTTGATCCGCTCCGGTTCGGCCTGCTCTTCGAGCGCTTCCTGAACCCAGACCGCGTGTCCATGCCCGACTTCGACGTGGACTTCTGCCAGGAGCGCCGCGACGAGGTGATCCGCTATGTGCAGGAGCGCTACGGCCGGGCGCAGGTTGCGCAGATCATCACCTTCGGTACGCTCCAGGCGCGCGGCGTCCTGCGCGACGTGGGGCGCGTGCTGGAGATGCCCTATGGGCAGGTGGACAAGCTGTGCAAGCTCGTCCCCCAGAACCCGGCCAATCCCGTCACCCTGAAGCAGGCCATCGAGGACGAGCCGCGCCTTCAGGCGGCGCGCGATCAGGAAGAGGTGGTCAAGCGCGCTTTCGACATCGCGGTAAAGCTGGAGGGGCTGAACCGCCACGCCTCCACCCACGCCGCGGGCATCGTGATCGGCGATCGCCAGCTCCACGAGCTGGTGCCGCTCTATCGCGATCCCAGGTCCGACATGCCGGTCACCCAGTACAACATGAAATGGGTGGAGCAGGCCGGCCTCGTGAAGTTCGACTTCCTCGGCCTCAAGACGCTCACCACCATCGAGAAGGCGGTGAAGCTGGTCCACCAGCGGGGCATCGAGCTCGATATCTCCAAGATCCCGCTCGACGATCCCAAGACCTACCACATGCTCGGCAAGGGCGAGACGGTGGGCGTGTTCCAGGTGGAAAGCGCGGGCATGCGCCGCGCGCTGGTGGACATGAAGGCCGACCGCATCGAGGACATCGTGGCCCTCGTCGCCCTCTACCGGCCAGGCCCAATGGCCAACATCCCGGTCTATTGCGACTGCAAGCACGGCCGGGCGACGCCGGACTACCTCCACCCCATGCTGGAGCCGTACCTGAAGGAGACGTTCGGCGTCATCATCTATCAGGAACAGGTGATGCAGATCGCCCAGGCCATGGCGGGCTATTCGCTGGGCGAAGCCGACCTGCTGCGCCGCGCCATGGGCAAGAAGATCCGCGCCGAGATGGAGAAGCAGCGCGAGCGCTTCGTCTCCGGCGCCGCCGGGCGGGGCATCGAGAAGGCGCAGGCCGACACCATCTTCGACCTCTTGGCGAAGTTCGCCGACTACGGCTTCAACAAGTCCCACGCGGCGGCCTATGCGCTGGTCGCCTACCAGACCGCATGGCTCAAGGCGAACTACCCCACCGAGTTCCTCGCCGCCTCCATGACGCTCGATAAAGGCAACACGGACAAGCTCGCGGAATTCCGGCAGGAGGCGCAGCGGCTCGGCATCGAGGTGGTGCCGCCGAACATTAACCTGTCCGCCCGCGAGTTCGGCGTGAAGGACGGCAAGATCATCTACGCCATGGCCGCCATCAAGGGCGTGGGCGAGGCGGCGGTGGACGCGCTGGTGGCGGCGCGGGGCGACCGGCCGTTCCGCTCCTTCGGCGACTTCGCGGCGCGCCTGCCGGTGAAGCTCGTCAACAAGCGCACGCTGGAAAGCCTGATGGCTGCCGGCTGCTTCGATGTGCTGGAGAAGAACCGCGCCCGCGCCTTCGCCGCCATCGAGCCCATCGTGGCCGAGGCGCAACGGGTGGAGGCCAACGCCCAGTCCGGCCAGAACGACATGTTCGGCTCCGGCCCCGCCGCGGCAGCCTCCCTCCCCATTCCCGAGGCGTCGCCCTGGCTGCCCTCGGAGCGGCTGCAACGGGAATATGATTCCATCGGCTTCTTCCTCACCGGCCATCCGCTGGACGACTATGCCGAGGCGCTGAAGAAGATGCGGGTGCAGTCCTTTGCCGACTTCTCTCGCGCCGTGCGCTCCGGCGCGGCGGCAGGGCGGCTGGCGGCGACGGTGGTCTCCAAGCAGGAACGGCGCACCAAGTCCGGCACGCGCATGGGCATCGTCGGCCTCTCCGATCCCTCGGGGCACTACGAGGCGGTGATCTTTTCCGAGGGACTCGCGCACTACCGCGACCTGCTGGAGCCCGGCACCCCGCTGCTCATGATGGTCGCCGCCGAGATGAACGGCGAGGATGTGCGCGTGCGCATCAATTCCTGCGAGAAGCTCGACCCCGTCACGGCGAAGCACCAGAAGGGCCTTCGCATCTTCCTGCGCTCGCCCGAGCCCATCGAGGGCATCGCGCGCCGCCTGTCGGACGGAAAGACGGGGGGCAGCGGGGCCGGCGAGGTGAGCCTGATCCTGCTGGTCGACGACGCCCATGCCGAGGTGGAGGTAAGTTTGCCCGGCAAATATTCCGTGTCGCCGCAGATTGCCGGGGCCATCAAGGCCATTCCCGGTGTCGTGGCGGTTGAAGCCGCGTGACGGTGCGTCTATCAGACCTTCCGTAAGCGGCGGGAGCGGGCGGCCCTGTCGTTCAAGGAGCCTTCCGTGACGACATACAAGCGCGCCGTTCTGGTGCTGGGCATGCACCGCAGCGGCACATCGGCGCTCACCCGCATCATCAACCTGATGGGCTTTTCGGCCCCGAAGACCCTCATGGCCGCCACAGAAGCCAATGAGGCTGGCTTCTGGGAGAGCGAGGTCTTCATGGACCTCGACGAACGCATCCTGAAGGCCTGCGGCCACAAATGGTCCTCCCGCAAGGTGATGGGCGGGGACGTGATGGCGGCGGCCCGCAGCTCGGGCCTTCTCGATGAGGTGCGCCGCGCGCTCGCCGACGAATATGGCGATGCGCCCGACATCGTTCTCAAGGACCCCCGCATTTCCCGTCTCATGGCCATCTATGACCCGGTGCTGAAGAAGGCGGGCTACCGCATCGTGCCGTTTCTCGCCCTGCGCAACCCGGTGGAGGTCGCCGCCTCCCTTACCAAGCGGGACGGCTTCGACCTCGGCAAGGGGCTCGGCATCTGGCTGCGCTACACGCTCGATTCCGAGATCGCGACGCGCGGCATGCCGCGCACCGTGATCTCGTTCGACGGTCTGATGGCCGACTGGCGCGGCACCATGGACCGCGCCGGGCGCCAGCTGGGCGAACAGTGGCCTGAGCTTCCTTCGGAAAGCCTCGCCGAGATCGACGGCACGCTGAAGCCGAGCCTGCGCCACCACGCGCTGCCGCCGCCCTCCCGCACCACCTGGCGGGGCCTGCTCGCCGCGCAGACATTCGACGCCATGCAGCGGCTGATGGTCGATCCGCAGGATCGCGCGGCCTGTCGCCGCCTCGATCTGGTCCGGGCGGTGTTCCGGCCCCTCTGACTTTCCGGTGCGCGGACGGATGCGTTTCGCGCTATGAAGCCGCAAACGCATCGAACATCCGCGAGCATCTGGGGGCACCATGGTTTCGGACCGGGACGTGGCACGGCGTGTCGCCATCGCGTGCATCGTCATCGCGCTCGCATGGCTGTCGTGGAAGATCTACGACGTCATCCTCCAGGTGTTCGCCGCCTGCCTCGTCTCACTGGCGCTCCATGCGCTTGCCGAGCCCTTCGCCAAGTGGACGCGCTTTCCCGAACGGTATGCGGTGATCCCCGTGGGGATCCTCGTCTTCGGCGGGCTCGGGCTCGCGCTCTATCTGTTCGGCTCCACCATCCAGGTGCAGGTGACGCAACTGGTGAATGAGCTGCCCTCGGCGTGGGCCGAATTCGAGCAGCGTTTCCATCTGGAAGGTCTCGGCGACGATCTCCTCAAGCGGGCGGAGGCGGCGGCGCCCTCCAGCGACACGCTTCTCTCGGTCGTGCAGGGCTTCACCTCCAACCTGTTCCAGGTGGTTCTGGGCGTGTTTCTGGTGGTGGTGGGCGGCATCTATTTCGCCGTCTCGCCGGAGCTTTACCGCCGCATGTTCCTGTCGCTGTGGCGCCCCTCCGAGCGTGCGACGGCGGCGCGGCAGCTCGCGATGGTGTCGGAGGACTTGCGGCACTTCCTCAAGGCGCAGCTCATCGCCATGGTGGTGGTGGGCGTGCTCACCTTCATCGGCCTCACCATCGTGGGCGTGCCTTCTTCGCTGGCCTTGGCCCTGTTCGCCGGCCTCGCCGAATTCGTGCCGATGATCGGCCCGGTGATGGCGGCCGCCCCGGCGGTACTGATCGCGCTGACCATGGGCGCGGACACCGGGCTTTGGACGCTTCTGGTCTTCGTCGGCGTGCAGCAGGCGGAGAGCAACATCATCACGCCGCTGCTGCAGCAGCGCATGGTGTCCCTGCCGCCGGCGGTGACGCTGTTCGCGGTGGTGGCGTTCGGCAGCATCTTCGGCGCGCTGGGCGTGGTGCTGGCGACCCCGCTGACCGTGGTCGCCTTCGCCGCCTTCAAGGCGCACAGCGAGCAGGTCGCCGAGGAGGACGCGGCGGCCTGAGGTCGCCGCCGTCCCCACTTAGTTCGGCAGTACCAGCCGCCCCGCCGCCCGATCGTAGCGCCACATGGCGCCGGCGCAGATGCGCGTGCCGCCGAGATGGCGCTCGACCCCATTGTTGGCCGCGTGGTCGAAGGCCCCCTTGAGCGCAGCCGACCCAGCAGCCGTGAGGGAGACCTCGGCCGCGGCGTAGGCCCGATAGCTGCGCTCCGCCGCGCCGTCCTCGCCGGGCGTGAAGCTCAGGCTCGGCGCCTCGCTGGAGCGGAAGGGCAGGCCGGTGACGAGCGGCTCATGGGCGAAGGCGAGGCCATCGAGGCGCAGGAAGAAGGGCAGGTCGGCCAGGAACTGCGCCTGATCCATGGAATGGACCGCCGCATAGAGGTGCGCCACCTTCATCGGCCCGCTGGCCAGATGCCGCAGCATCCGCTCCTCGGTCAGCGACAGGCCGCTGCCCGGCGCCGGCAGCTCGCAGACGAGGCGGGAGAGGGCGGGCGACAGGTAGGGCAGCGCCTCGTGCGGGCGTTCGAGGAAGGTGGAAAGCGGGCGCGGCGTCGGCGCGGTGAACGCCTCCCACGCCTGTCGCGCGGTCTCCATCTGGACATGGGTCACGGGAGTGCGCTGCGCTTCAAGGGCGCGCAGGTCCTCAAGCTCCATCACGGCGAGGTAGTGGGAGGCCTGGACGAGGCTCACCCCCATGCGCTCGGGCTCATGGGCGAGGTAGTCGAGGATCTGGATCAGCTGGAGCTGGTCGTAGAGATCGTGTTCGAACCACAGCTCCACTTCGCCATAGGCCGAATGCACCTCCATCTGCGCGTCGCGATGGGCGAAATCGGCCCGGACCTCGTCGAACGGCAGACCGAGGGCGGAAGAGAGGAAGTCGGCCCTGACGTCGGAGACGTCGTCGAGCAGGGTGGCGGCGGGCACGGGCCCGTCATGCAGCATGTCCCGCCACGGGATGATATGGCCCTTGATCCCGGCCTCGCGCAGGCGCTCGGCCGCGCTGTCGCCGTTGGTCACGATGAGCTTCGGCATGCTGATGCCCTCGGGTTGTCGGCGCAGCGGTCTCGCCGCAGCCGTCTCGTTCATCCCCCCGTCGGCCGGCTCTCGCGACCGTCAGCCCCAGCTTCACCCGCGACCGCGATAGGGCGCAACCCCCGTGTCGGGAAGCCAGGCGCCCTCCGGCAGCTTACCCGTTTGCCAGAACACGTCGATGGGAATGCCGCCGCGTGGATACCAATAGCCGGCAATGCGCAGGAAGCGCGGCTCCAGCAGCGTCACCAGCCTTTTGCCCACCGCAACCGTGCAATCCTCATGGAACGCGCCATGGTTGCGGAAGCTGCCCAGATAGAGCTTGAGCGACTTGGATTCCACGAGGTGCAAATTGGGCACGTAGTCGATGACGAGGTGCGCGAAATCCGGCTGTCCCGTCACCGGGCAGAGCGATGTGAACTCGGGGCAGGTGAAGCGCGCCACGTAATCGGCATCGGGGTGGGGATTGGGCACGCGGTCGAGCACCGCCTCCTCGGGGGACGGGGGCAGGGCGCTCTGGGCGCCGAGCTGCAACGGGCGGTCGGTCATCACGCTTCCTTGGGAATGGATCGGCGGCATAGCTTTCGGGCCGGCAATGTTCAACCGCCGTCGGGCGGTTTTGCGACCGATCACCTCTTTGCGATCAAGCCCCTTCGCATCAGCGAAGGTTCGCGCTAGAAGCACGGCGCCTGGAGGGCGCCTCGCCTTCCACTCCCGGGGGCGGGCGAGGTTGAAGGGTGAGGGGGTCCGTCACGGCGCCGCGGGCAGCCGTCAGGCCGCCGCCGCTCGCCGCCGCGGGACGCCCACGCGGGACACCAAGGGAAGGGACCTTCATGACCGCCATCGTGGATATCATCGGCCGCGAGATTCTCGACAGCCGCGGCAATCCCACCGTCGAGGTGGACGTGGTGCTGGAAGACGGCTCCCTCGGCCGCGCCGCGGTCCCCTCCGGCGCCTCGACCGGCGCCCACGAGGCGGTGGAGCTGCGCGACGGCGACAAGAGCCGTTATCTCGGCAAGGGCGTGTCCAAGGCCGTGGACGCTGTGAACGGCGAGATCTTCGACGCGGTCGGCGGCTATGAGGCCGAGGATCAGGCCCACATCGACGCGGTGCTGCTCGGTCTCGACGGCACCCCCAACAAGGCACGCCTCGGCGCCAACGCCATCCTCGGCGTGTCGCTGGCGGTGGCCAAGGCCGCCGCGCAGGCGAGCGGCCTGTCGCTCTACCGCTACGTGGGCGGCGTGAACGCCCGCGTGCTGCCGGTGCCGATGATGAACATCGTCAATGGCGGCGCCCATGCGGACAACCCCATCGACTTCCAGGAATTTATGATCCTGCCCGCCGGCGCCTCCTCCTTCGCCGAGGGCCTGCGCTGGGGCGCGGAGATCTTCCACACGCTGAAGAGCGGCCTGAAGAGCGCCGGCCACAACACCAATGTGGGCGACGAGGGCGGCTTCGCCCCCAACCTCGCCTCCGCCGAGGCGGCACTGGACTTCGTAATGGGCGCCATCGAGAAGGCCGGCTTCAAGCCGGGCGACGACGTGTTCATCGGCCTCGACTGCGCCTCCACCGAGTTCTTCAAGGACGGCGCCTACCACTATGAGGGCGAGGGCAAGGTGCGCGATATCGAGGCCCAGGTGAAGTACCTGGCCCAGCTCGTGGCCGGCTATCCCATCGTCACCATCGAGGACGGCATGGCCGAGGATGACTGGGCCGGCTGGAAGCTCCTCACCGACACCATCGGTTCCAAGTGCCAGCTGGTGGGCGACGACCTGTTCGTCACCAATGTCGAGCGCCTGTCGCGCGGCATCAAGGACGGCGTCGGCAACGCGATCCTTGTGAAGGTGAACCAGATCGGCTCCCTCACCGAGACGCTGGACGCGGTGGAAATGGCCCACAAGGCCGGCTATCGCGCCGTCATGTCCCACCGCTCCGGCGAGACTGAGGATTCCACCATCGCCGACCTCGCGGTGGCGACGAACTGCGGGCAGATCAAGACCGGCTCGCTGGCCCGTTCGGACCGCACCGCCAAGTACAACCAGCTGCTGCGCATCGAACAGGAACTGGGCGACTCGGCCCGCTACGCCGGCAAGGCCGCGATCAAGTCGCTGGCCTGATCCCTCCGTGCCGCGCGCGTGCGCGGCCGGGACGGAAATACGAAAGGCCGCCGCGGGCTTGGGCTCGCGGCGGCCTTTTTTATTGTCCCCCTCAGTCGTCGCCGCGCACGGCGATGGGATCGCTGTCGGGGAAGCTCTCCTCCAGCGCCTCGTCCAGCCGCGCGCTGATCTCGGCCTGTTCGTCGCGCACATCGGCGGCGCGCTTGAGGGCGACGAGCTGGGTGAGCAGCGCATCGCGCCGCTGCGCCAGATCCGTCATGGAGCGGCCGGCGGCCTCGGCTTCCACGCCGGCCACAAGCGCGGCCTGAAGCTCCGGTGTCATGGCCGGGGCGCCGAGGTCGTCCCACCACGTTTCCACCGCCGGCAGCAGGTGGTGCATGAACTGTCCGAGCCCGCCCGCGCCGCCGCCGAGATGGAAGGTCATGTGCTGGCCCATGAGCGCCCAGCGCAGGCCGGGGCCCTCGGACACGGCGGCGTCCACATCCTCCACCGAGGCGACGCCCTCCGCCACCAGATGGATCGCCTCGCGCCACAGGGCCGCCTGCAGGCGGTTCGCCACATGGCCGGGCACTTCCTTGCGGATCTCGATGGGGTGCTTGCCGAGCCAGCGGTAGAAGGCCATGGCCCGGGCGATGGCGTCGCGGCTCGCATGGGCACCGCCCACCACCTCCACCAGCGGGATGAGATGGGGCGGGTTGAAGGGATGGCCGATGAGGCAGCGCTCGCGGTGGCGGCAGCCCTCAGAGATGCGGCTGGCCAGCAGGCCGGAGGACGATGAGGCGATCACCACCTCCGGTGGCAATACTGCATCAAGGGCGGGAAACAGCTTCTGCTTCACCTCGTAGCGCTCGGGCGCATTCTCCTGCACGAAATCGGCGCCCTCCACCGCGGCCACCGGGTCCGGCTCGAAGCGCCACGCGGTGGGGTCGATCCAGTCCTCGCCGCCGAGCTGGGACAGCACCGGCCAGGCCCCGGAAATCAGCGCCTGCGTCGCCTCCCGCGCGCCCGGGGCGGGATCGCTCACCACCACTTCCAGCCCGCGCGAGAGGAAGAGCGCGGCCCAGCTGGCCCCGATGGTGCCGGCCCCGATCACGGCGACGCGGCGGATGGGGGGATTGAGATGGGACATGGTGCGGCTCCGGAGCGGCAGGGGAGATGCACCGTTCTAGCAGCATGCGGATGTGCGCTGCACCGCTCTAGAGGTATGCCAGGATTGTCCCGACGTTTGCCCTTAGCGCGGCAACTGCGTGACCAGCGCCTCCACGCCCATCCAGATGATCTGGACGCCGATGGCGAACAGAATGAAGGCGAACAGGCGCACCAGCACGTTGGTGCCGGTCTTGCCCAGCACCCGCTCCAGCGTGGGCGCCTCGCGAAACGAGAAATACACCGTCAGCGACACCGCCAGGAGCCCGGCCAGCGCGCCGAGCACGCTGGAAAGCTGAAAGAGAGGATCGGTCTTCCAGGTGGGCGTATGGCCGGCCGCGAGTGCCACCGTCGCGGCGATGGAGCCGGGGCCGACCGTCAGGGGGAGCGTGAGGGGATAGAAGGCCTCGTCCTGCGCCCGCGCCTCGTCCAGTTCCACGCCCTGCGCCTTGCCGGGGGCGTTCTCATCCTCATGCAGGATATTCCAGCCCACCACCGCCACCACCAGCCCGCCGGCGATCCGCAGCACCGGCAGCGAAATGCCGAAGAACAGGAGGATCTGCGAGCCGATGGCCAGCGACCCAAACAGCAGCAGGAAGCCGTAGATCGCCACGCTGCGTGCGATGCGCTCGCGCACCTGCGGCGAGCAGCGGCGCACGAAGGTGAGGAAGATGGGCGCCGTCCCGAGCGGGTTTACGATAGGAAAGAGCGCCGCGAACACGGTGATGAAGATGTTGACCGCGTTGGTCAGATGCATCCGGCCCCCCTGCGCGGTGCCTTGCCCCGGCTCTAGTCTTCGATGCGCTCCCAGCCATGGGGCGAGAGGCGCTCCTGCGGCAGGAAGCGGCGCTTGTAGTCCATCTTCCGCGACCCCTGCACCCAATAGCCCAGATAGACGTAAGGCAGGCCCATCTGCCGCGCCCGCGTCACATGATCGAGGATCAGGTAGGTGCCCAGCGAGCGGTCCTGCGCCAGCGGGTTGTAGAAGGAATAGACCATGGAGAGGCCATCGGAGAGGATGTCGGTGAGGGCCACCGCCATCAGGTCTCCGGTGCCGCGCTCGAGGATGCGGCTGTCCGGCCCGCGCTTGCGGTATTCCACCAGCCGGGTGTGGACGTGGGTGTCCTCCACCATCATGGCGTAGTCGAGCACGCTCATGTCCGCCATGCCGCCCGTGCCGTGGCGGGAGGTCACGTAGGTGCGGAACAGGCTGTATTGCTCCGAGGTGGGCGTGGGCGGTTTCACCTGCCCGACGATGTCGGCGTTGTGCGCCTGCACCCGCCGGAAGCTGCGGCTCTCCTGGAAATCCGCCACGCAGATGCGCACCGAGACGCAGGCCTTGCAGCCCTCGCAGGCGGGGCGATAGGCGATGGACTGGCTGCGGCGGAATCCACCCTGCGTCAGCACGTCGTTGAGCGCGGCCGCGCGGTCGCCGACGAGGTGGGTGAACACCTTCCGCTCCTCCCTGCCCGGGAGGTAGGGGCAGGGGGAGGGCGCCGTCAGATAGAATTGTGGTGTGTCGCGGGGGTGCTCACTCACGGGGATCTGGCCTCTGAACCAGGATCATCGCGCCTGCGTGCAGGCCCGTCAAAGGCGCAGTCGCCGGGAGGGTGAAATTTCAGCGGATGCGGCGCAGCGCCTCGGCCCGATCGGCGCTGTTGATGACCACCGTGCCGCAGAGAAAATCGTGCAGCAGCCGGCGCCGGTCATTGAACAGGCCCACCAGCAGCACGAACGGGGTCAGCACCGAAACCGACACCCAGAAGCACACCGCGCGCACCCCGCCGAGCAGCGCGTAGCAGGGCGCGCCGTACCAAGTGCGCAGCTCGATCTCCATGAGTCGCATGCCGAGGGTGGCGGAGGCGGGCGAGCCGAGGGTGAAGGCGTAATAGGCGACGGCCCACACGATGAAGACCGGTCCGGTCAGCCAGAACAGCAGCCAGCCGAGGCCCAGCGTCACGATGCCGAACACGAACACGAACACGCCGAACAGCACCACCGGCCCGATGACCATCAGCGCGTCCACGAGGAACGCGATGATGCGGCGGGAGAGGACGCCCTCGAACAGTTCCGGCTGCGTCACCGGATCGAACGCGTGCGGCCGATAGGCGATATCGGTGTCGGCAGGCTCGCGGGACGTGTCGCCGGTGGTGCTCATGGCAATGCAACTCCTTCAGCACGCAAACGTGGTGACGACGCGCGGGCGACGCAAGGGGACGCAATGACCGGGAGAGCAGGGACCGGGAGAGCAGGAGGGGGAGAGGATAGGCTGGCCGGCGGGGAGCGGGCGGGGAGGCCTCCCGCGACGCTCACCCACCGGCCAAACCCCACGGACCCAGGAGATGCGGCGGACCTGAGCACTCCGTAGGGTTGTCTGGCAGCGAAAGGGCCTCTGGACCGGCATGGCCGGCCGCGCACCTTCCGCCTCGCATCTGGAAGCCACGAAGACTAGCACAACGGGGCGAAAGGAAAAGCCGGTGATTCGGCTGTCCCCACCTCAGCCGCCGGTGTACTGGCGCACCGTCTCGAGGAAGCGCGCCACCGAAATGGGCTTGGAGAGATAGGCCTCGCAGCCGCCGGCGCGGATGCGCTCCTCGTCGCCCTTCATGGCGAAGGCGGTGACGGCCACCACGGGGATGGCGCGCAGTTCGGGATCAGCCTTCAGCTTGCGGGTGACATCGAGGCCGGAAATCTCCGGCAGCTGGATGTCCATGATGATGAGGTCCGGCCGGTTGGCGCGGGCCAGCTCCACCGCCTCCACGCCGGAGCGTGTCTCCACCGTGCGATAGCCGTGCGCCTCCAGGAGATCGTGGAAGAGCTTCATGTTGAGCTCGTTGTCCTCCACGATCATCACCGTCTTGGTCATCGCGTCCCCCGAAACCCGGCCCGACTTCGCCGCATCCTGCCACCCTTCGCAGCACGCGGCGAACGTGCTGGAATGCCGCCGACAGCTAGACCCCAATCCTTGCGGAAGCGCAAATGCCCATTCAGGACAAACCAAGGGGCCTCAAGGCCCAGCGTGATGCGGCGCAGGAGGTGGCGGTTTCCGCCCTCTCCTTCATCGCCGCCGATGGCGAGCGCCTCGTGCGATTCCTCGCCGAGACCGGCCTCACCCCCGCTAACCTGCGCGAGGCGGCGGGCCGGCGCGATTTCGGCGCCGGCGTGCTCGCCTTCGTGCTCAACGACGAGCCCCTTCTCCTTGCCTTCGCCGCCGAAAAGGGTCTCGATCCGCGCCATGTGGCCGCTGCCCACGAGATCCTCTCGCCGCCCATCGACCCGGACGCCATCGTCCGCCGTCCCATGTAGCCGGCGGCGCGGGCCGTCCCCAAAGCCATGACCGCGCCCGGCCTCTGCCGAGACTGCCTTTCGGACGTTTCCGCCGCTGCCGGGTCGCGCGGCCTGCGGTGCGTCGCCTGCGGCAGCCCGCGGGTGGTGCGGCATGGCGAACTGCACAGCCTCAGCGTCGCCCATGTGGATTGCGACGCCTTCTACGCGGCGGTGGAAAAACGGGACAATCCGGACCTTGCCCACGTCCCGCTCATCATCGGCGGCGGCAAGCGCGGGGTGGTCTCCACCGCCTGCTACATCGCCCGCATTCATGGCGTGCGCTCGGCCATGCCCATGTTCAAGGCGCTGGCCCTGTGCCCGGATGCGGTGGTGCTGAAGCCGAACATGGAGAAATACGTGAAGGTCGGCCGGGAGGTCCGCGCTCGCATGAAGGCGCTGACCCCGCTGGTGGAGCCGCTCTCCATCGACGAGGCCTTCCTCGATCTCTCGGGCACGCAGGCCCTGCATCAGGCCAGCCCCGCGCTGACGCTCGCGCGCTTCGCCCGCGACGTGGAGCGGGAGGTGGGCATCACCGTCTCGGTGGGGCTCGCGGCCAACAAGTTCCTCGCCAAGATCGCCTCCGATCTCGACAAGCCGCGCGGCTTCTCGGTGATCGGCCAGAGCGAGGCGGCCGCGTTTCTGGCGCCGCGCCCCGTCACCTTCATCTGGGGGGTGGGGGCGGCCTTCGGTGGCAAGCTGGCGCGGGATGGCTTTGCCACCATCGGCGATCTCCAGCGCGCCGAACCAGCCGACCTCGCCCGCCGTTACGGCGCGGAGGGCCTGCGGCTCTCGCGCCTCGCCTTCGGCCTCGACACCCGCAAGGTGGAGCCGGAGCGCGAAGCGAAGAGCGTGTCCGCAGAGACCACCTTTGACCGTGACATCGGCGCCCTGCGTCCGCTGGAGCAGACGCTCTATGCGCTCTCCGAGGAAGTGAGCGACCGCCTGAAGCGCGCCGGCATCGCAGGGCGATCCGTGACTCTGAAGCTGAAGAGCGCCGATTTCCGCCTGCGCACCCGCTCGCGCACGCTGGAGGCGCCGACCTGCCTTGCCGCCAGCATCAACGCGGCCGCCCATGAGCTGCTGGTGAAGGAGATGGACGGAACGCTGTTCCGTCTGATCGGCGTCGGCGTCTCGGATCTCGGCCCCATCGCCGATGCCGACCCGGCCGATCTCGTGGACACCACCAGCCAGCGCCTCAAGGCGACCGAGACCGCCATGGATGCGCTGCGGGCGAAGTTCGGCCGCGGCGCGGTCTCGCGCGGCATCCTCCTCGATGCCACGACCGATCGCCGCGACAGAAAGCGGTGACGGCTCTCACGCCGCTGACACCGCGAAGGCGGAACGCGGAAGGCACCCGGGCGCTTTCCTCTTCAGGAGGACGCGCCATGAACCACGTGATCGGCATCGTCCGAGAGGCAGAGAGCGGGTTTCGTCTGAGTTTCCCGGATTTTTCCGGGCTTCAGGCGGATGGTGACCGTGGACCGGCAGCAGCGGTTCAGCGGTCCACCGACGACTTGTAGACCCAGCCGTGCTTGTCGCCGGTCGAGACCTCGCACCAGCTCTTGCACGAATAGAGCTTCACCTTCGTGCCCCCCTCCAGCGTGCCGATGGCCGAGGCCGAGCGGCGCGGGCCGGACCGCAGCGTGACCGCCGATCGGATGCGGGCGGATGTGGCGGAGTCGTCGTCGGAGGCTGCGGTGTCGGCGGACGCCATCTTCACAGGCCGGGGTGCAGGCAACGGCGCGGCGGCGTCGGGGGGGGTGCGTTCGGCCACCGTCTCCACGGCGCTCGCCGGGAGAGTTTCCTCATCCGCGTCGTTGACGGGCTCAAGGAAGGCAGGTCGGGAAAAGTCGGCGGCCGTCGGCCCGGCTTCGGCCGGAACAGGGGCGGCAGTCTCCCCGCCAGCGCCGAGAATGGAGGCCACCTTGATGGCCGACTGGCCGTGCCCTGCGTCTGCGATGCGCTTGGGTTGAGCTGGCGTCGCGGGTTTCGGTGCTGTCTTTGCGGCTGCGCTGGCAGGGGCGGCGAGGGGGGGAGCTGGTGTCGGCTGGGTGGGAACGGCTGCGGCCTGTGAGGTGTCGGAACGCGGAGAAACAAGATTGTAAGCCAGCAAACCACCCATGCCGAAGATCAGCACCGCAGCGGAAACGCCGAGCACCCGCCAGAGCATAAGCCCGTCGCGGCGTTTGGAACTGCGGCGGGGGCGGCTGCCGGCACCGATGCGGGCCGGAATGGTGGGGCGCTGGTTCTGCGCGGTTTCTGTGCGATAGCGCATCGGGTATTCGGGGCGAGTGGCCTCGAAATCATCCCGGCTGCGTGCCGCAAGTCCAGGGCGAGCCATCGAATTCACCTCCCAACGGAGCCTCCCGTGCCAGCACTGGCGGGTGGCGGCGTTGAAGACACTCACGGCCGAACCATCCCATGACCCGATGGTCCCTGCCGAACTCCTTGTATTGGCCGTGCTTTTCGCACTCGCGGCCATCGCCGACGCATTCGTCGCCGAGCGGCGTGCATCCTCACGCCATTCTGTAGTTGCGACCAAGTACAGCGTACGAAGTATTGCCGCAAGGTACTACCGCAAACAGAGCGGCAGACCTTCATCGCCAATTGCGGCCGTTATTTGCCCTTGCGGCATAACTTGCTGCGTTGCGGCGGCGCTGTCCAGCCCAAGCCTGTCATTTTTGCGCAAACGGATACTGGCTGCGCCCGTGCCGCAAAGGCGGGCGTGCGGAAAGCCTGACGCTGCGTCATCATGCTCCAGCACCGCGAGGGGGCAGACATGTTCGACCCGACCACACTCACCGGCCTGCACACCTGGATCAGCCTGATCGCCATCATTCTCGGGATTCCGGTCACGCTCGCCCTGATGCGGGGCGAACGGGCCGGGGCGGGGATCACCGCCGCCTTTCTCGCTCTCGCCTTTCTCACGAGTGCGACCGGCTTTCTCTTTCCGTTCTCGGGGGTGAAGCCGTCGCACGTGGTGGGCGCCATCGCGCTTCTGGTGGTGCTGGTGGCCGCCTATGCGCTCTACGGTGCCGGCCGTGCCGGCGTGTGGCGCCCGGTCTATGCGGCCGCTGCCGTGGCCAGCCTCTATTTCCTGGTGTTCGTGGCCGTCGCGCAGGCGTTCGCCAAGGTGCCGGCGCTGGCGGCTTTGGCGCCCACCCAGTCGGAGCCGCCGTTCGCCATCGCGCAGGGCGTGGTGCTGCTGGCCTTCGTGATCGTGGGAACGCTGGCCGCGCGCGCCCGGCCAGCCTCTGCGCCGGCTTGAGGGCTCATTTGCCCGGCACGCGCCACCACGTTTCCGGCAGGGTGCCATAGAGGGAAGCCCGCTCGGGCCGGGCGATGCGCGTCCAGTGCGCGAGCCATTGCCCGGGCGTGTGGAACAGCGGCACCGCATAGGCGCCGGAGATCAGCACCCGGTCCAGCGCCCGCGCGGCGGCGACATATGCCTCCTCGTCCCGCGCGGCGATGAGGGCGACGATGGTGGCGTCGATGGCCGGTGCCTTCGCGCCCATATAGTTGCGGCTGCCCGGCGTGTCGGCGGCGGCGGCGCCGAAATAGAAGGCCTGCTCGTTGCCCGGCGACAGGGATTGCGACCACGCGTAGGGCATCATGTCGAAATCATAGGCCTGCCGGCGGGTGTCGAACTGCACCGCATCCACGTTGCGCACATTGAGCGTGATGCCCGCCCGCTTCAGCTGCGCCTGCCAGGCGAGGGCGAGGCGCTCCTGGTCGCGTGTGACCACCATGAGTTCCAGCGCAAACGGCCGTCCGTTCCCCGCGTCTACTAGCGCGCCCTTGCGCAGTACGAAGCCGGCCTGTTCCAGAAGGTCGAGGGCCACCTTGAGCCGGGTGCGGTCGCGGCCCGATCCGTCGGAGACCGGCGGCCGATAGGTGCCGGCGAGCACATCGGGCACCACGGAACCGGGGAACGGGGCGAGCAGCGCGCGTTCGCGGGCATCCGCCGGCCGCCCGAGGCTGGACAGCGCCGAGCCTTCGAAGAAGCTGCCCGTGCGGCGGTAGAGGCCGTGATAGAAGCTGCGGTCCAGCCATTCGAAATCGAACAGCTCGATGAGCGCCCGACGCACCCGGATGTCTGCCAGCAGCGGGCGGCGCGTGTTGAAGACGAAGGCGGAATAGGGCTTGGGAATGCCGGTGGGGATGGTCTCCTTCACCACCTCGCCGCTGCGGACGGCCGGGAAATCGTAGGCCGTTTCCCATCGGCCGGGATCGCTTTCGAACCGGGCGTCGATCAGACCTTTTCGAAACGCCTCGAACTCGCTGTTGGCATCGCGGAAATAGACGGTGTCGAGCCGGTCGAAATTGTAGAGGCCGCGATTGAAGGCGACGTTCCGGCCCCAATAGTCCGGATTGCGCTCCAGCGTCAGCGCCGCGCCGGCATTGACGTTGGAGACCCTATAGGGGCCGGAGCCGAGGAGCGGGGTCAGGGTGGTCTCCTCGAACCGCGACCGGTCGGTCGCCTGCTCGCTGAAGACCGGCATCAGACCCATGATGAGCGGCAGCTCGGGGTCCGGCTCGGCGAAGGTGAAGCGCACGGTATGGGCGTCCGGCGCCTCCGCCTTGGTGATCTTGCCGTAATAGAGCCGGTGGTTTGGCCGACCCATGTCCCGCATGAGGGCGAACGAGAACAGCACGTCCGCGCTGGTCAGCGCACTGCCGTCGGAGAAGCGGGCGGCCGGGTCCAGGCCGAATTCGACGAAGGACCTCTTTTCATCCGTGGAAACGGTGCGGGCGATCAGGGGATAGAGGGTGAAGGGCTCGTCGAGCGAACGCGCCATCAGGCTCTCCGTCACCGTGCCGCGCAGGACGGCGGGCGACGTGCCCTTCACGATGAACGGGTTCAGGCTGTCGAAGGTGCCGAGCAGGGAGAGCGTGAGCCGCCCGCCCTTGGGCGCGTTGGGATTGGCATAGGCGAGGGAAGTGAAGCCCGGGGGCAGGGCCGGCTTTCCCCGCATCGAGATGGCGGACGCCTTGTCAAGCGCCTGGGCAACCGCCGGTTTGGTGGCGCCGAAAACCAGCAGCAGGAGCGCGACGACCGCGGGAGCCGTCCTCCCCAGGCGCGCGACGTTTCCGCAGCCGGTCATCATGGCGCCTCCGATGCTGCATCGCTTCATATGAAGCCAAGCCTAGCAAAGGCGGCTCCATGATTCGCGTGCCATCATATGGGGCTCGCGGGCGGCCGCGTATCAGCATTTCCCTTGGGTTGCAGAATGCGCCGTCAGTTGGCCGCATTCCTCCGCAATCTAGCGCCCGCCGCCAGATGTGAAGATGACGGCCGGTTTGTCACCTTCTCGCCTCAATTGGGCAGGAGAGAGCCGGTGTCCGAGAGGGGGCGCGGGGTGCTCCGGCGCGCGTGTGCGCCTGCGCATGCGGGAGCCCGGCGGCAGAGACCACAGGAAAGGCCACGATGACGAAGACCCATTCCACCGCGCGGCTCACGGCGTCCGTCGCCGCCACGCTGATCACCGTGGCGCTCGCCGGTCCGGCCTTTGCCCAGACCCAGCCCTCCACGGCCAAGCCGGCTGCGCCCGCCGCCAAGCCCGCAGCGCCTGCCGCCAAGCCGGCCGCTCCCGCCGCCGCTGCCCCGGCTCCGGCCGGTGCCCCCCAGCAGGGCCAGGCGCCGCAGGGCGAGCCCGACGTGAAGTTCTCCGCCTCGCCGTGGCAGAAAATCTGCCAGGAAGTGCCTGAGCGGAAGAAGCAGGTCTGCGTGCTGACCCAGGTGCTCGGTGTCGAGAGCCAGGCGATCGCCAAGGTCGACATCATCGAGATGCAGGACGAGCCGAAGAAGCACATCAACATCTCCGTGCCGCTCGGCATGCGCCTCCAGCCCGGCCTGCGCATCACCCTCGACAAGGACCCGGTCAACATCCCGTTCGTGCTGTGCCAGCCCATCCAGGGCGGTGGCGCGACCTGCATCGGCGACCTCGAGGTCGACGGCACCTTCGTCGCCAAGCTGCGCAAGGCCAATGCGGTCTACCTGCAGATGGTGAACGGCACCGGCCGCACCCTCAGCCTGCCCATCTCCAACGCCGACTTCGGCAAGGCCTATGACGGTCCCGGCATGGACGCGAAGGTCGCCATGGAGCTGGAGCGCAAGCGCATGGAAGAAGCCCGCGCCGCTGCCCAGCAGCAGGAAGAGCAGGGCAAGGCCGCCCTCCTCAAGAAGGGCCAGGAACTCGAGAAGGCCAAGACCGGCCAGTGATCACCGGCCAGTGATTTCCGGCCGGACCAACCCGGCCGGTGTCTGGCTGAAACGAAAAAACCCCCGGCACCGCCGGGGGTTTTTGTTTGCCGGCCCTCCTTGCGAAGGGCCGGGTCTCACGTCGGGGCAGACGGGTCAGGTCAGTGCGGTTCCAGCACGGGCTCAGGCGCCGCAGGAAGGAACATGTCGAGCAGGCGGCCGGTCGCAAGACGCTGGGCCTGAAGAACGGCGCCCGCCATGCCCTGGGCATCCGCCGCCGCTTCCTGTGCCAGAGAGAGTGCGGTGGGGAAGGGCGCGACCAGTTCGGCCGTGACCTCGTCGTGCTCGAACTTCAGCTCGGCGTCGTATTTGCGCGCGATCTGCTGCATCCGCCGGTTATGGGCGAGGCAGCTCATGAACAGCGAGCGGATGCCGCGATTGCGCGCGGAGAGGATCACCCGGTCGAGCAGCAGCGTTCCGAGGCCGTGGTTCTGATAGGCGGTCTCGACGCTGAAGGCGGCTTCCGCCTCACCAGGCAGCACGTCACCCATGGGGTAGAGCTCGGCGGCGGCACGCAGCTCGCCGTCGACGAAGCAGCCATGTACGATGGCTCCGGTGCGGAACACCCGCGACGCATAGCGTTCGATGAATTCAGGGGATACTGCGGAGCCGAACCTGAACCGGCGGCTCTCCGTGTCGAGCCTGAGGAGATGGTCCCGGAACTGTCCGGCCTCTCCGGTCCAAAGCTTCCGGATAATCCCCGGTGCGACCTCATCGGTCATAGTGGTCTCCAGACTGGCGTCTAAAACCTCCGGTTTCCTCCCGGTCGCCCCCGGTTTGTTCGTGCCTCAAACTATGTGCAGCGCAGCAAAGGTCAATAGGGCTGACGTTGACCAATACGGCAAAGCCATGCCGATTTGGTGGCCAGACCGTTCAGCATTTTGATATCGCTCAATTTAAATGAGCCATGCGTCCGCTGCATCTCTGCTGCGCTGCAACAGGCGCGTGCGCGCACACGCCCGCCGCAATCGGTGCCGCCGGTGTCAGCGCACCAGAATCGCCCGGAAGTCGTTGACGTTGGTCAGCGTCGGCCCGGTCATCACCAGCCGGTCGAGGGCGGAGAAGAAGCTGTAGCCGTCATTGTTGGCGAGGTAGTCGTCGGGCTTCAGCCCGCGGCTCGCGGCGTCGGCGAGCAGCGCCGCGTCGAACCAGGCGCCGGCATTGTCCTCGGTGCCGTCCACGCCGTCCGTGTCGCAGGAGATGGCGGAGATGCCCTCCCGGCCCTTGAGGGCGATGGCGAGGGCAAGGAGGAATTCGACGCTGCGTCCACCGCGTCCCTTGCCCCGCACCGTCACCGTGGTCTCGCCGCCGGAGAGCAGCACGCAAGGCGCGACCGCCGGCAGGCCATGTTCGGAGGCGGAGCGGGCGATGCCGGCGAAGACGTTGCCGGCCTCCCGTGCCTCGCCCTCGATGGCGTCGCCGAGGATGAGCGGGGTGAGGCCGAGCGTCTTCGCCTTCTCCTCGGCCGCCTTGAGCGCCATGAGGGGCGTCGCGATCATGTGCACCTCCTGGCCGGGGATGGCGTCGCCCGAAACCGTGTTGGCGCGGATGACCTGTTCCAGCTTGTCGGTGATCTCGATGCCCCAGGTGCGCATCAGCCCGAGCACCGTCTCGGGGTCGGATGCCTCGGGAATGGTCGGGCCGGAGCCGATGGCGGCGGGATCATCGCCCGGCACGTCGGAGATGAGGTAGGTGACGGCCCGTGCCGGCGCGATGGCGGCGGCGAGGCGCCCGCCCTTGATGGCGGACATGGACTTGCGCACCCGGTTCATCACGCCGATGGGCGCGCCGGACTTGAGCAGCGCGGAATTGAGCGCCTGCTTGTCGGCGAGCGTCAGTCCCTCGGCCGGAAGGGTGAGCAGCGAGGAGGCGCCGCCGGACATGAGGCACACCACGAGGTCCTCCGGGCCGGCGCTGCGCGCCAGCTCCAGGATGCGGCGGGCGGCGTCGAGCCCGGCCTGGTCGGGCACTGGGTGGGCGGCCTCGACGATCTCGATGTGCTTGGTCTCGCAGCCATGGCCGTAGCGGGTGACGATGAGGCCCTCGCAGGGGCGGCCCCATTCCTCCTCGAAGGCGCGGGCCATGCGGGCGGAGGCCTTGCCGGCGCCGATCACGATGGTGCGGCCGCCTTTCGCCGCGTCGGGCGGGGCGGGGAGGCGGTCCTTGAACTTGCCTTCCGGCAGAGCGGCGGCAAGGGCGGTTTCAAAGAGCGCGAGCAGGATCTCCCTGTCGGAGGCCGTGGCCGTGCCGGTTGCCGTCGTGCCGGTTGCCTTTTCCATGGGGCGCTCTCCCGTCCGCTTGTGCGAAAGTCTTATAAGGTCCGTGGCCTGTAGCGGCTCGCCGGGCGCCGATCAATAAGCGCGGCGGGAAAGGCTGCTTTCCCGGGGTGGGCAGAAACGCCGGGCGCGTGCATCCGCCGGCCCGAGCGCCTATATGCGGGCCATGACCGCCCCCGCCGACACCGCGCCCCATCTCGTCTTCGATCGCCCGCTGTTGCGCCGGCGCCTCGCCCGTGCCGCCGGGCAGGGGCCGGAGACCTTCCTGCTGGAACGCGCGGCGGAGGATGTGGCGGATCGGCTTTCGGCCGTGAAGCGGACCTTCGCGAGCGCCGTGGACCTCGGCACGCCGACCGCGGCGCTCGCCACCGCCCTATCCGGGCACCCGGCCGTGGAGCGTCTGATCCGCGCCGCGCCGCTGGCCGGTGAACTCGCCCCGCCCGCCGTGGTGGCGGATGAGGAGGCTCTGCCGTTCGCTGCCGGCAGCCTCGATCTTGTGGTCTCGGCGCTGGCGCTCCAGTCGGTGAACGACCTGCCGGGCGTGCTGGCGCAGGTGCGGCGGGCGCTCAAGCCGGACGGGCTGTTCATGGCCGCGCTGCTGGGCGGCAGCAGCCTCACCGAACTGCGGCAGGCCTTCGCCATTGCCGAGAGCGAGACCACGGGCGGCCTCTCGCCCCGCGTCGCGCCGTTCGCCGATGTGCGCGATCTCGGCGCCCTGCTGCAGCGGGCGGGGTTCGCCCTGCCGGTGACGGACGTGGATCGCGTGGTGGTGCGCTATTCCTCGCCCTTCACCCTGTTTGCGGATCTGAGGCGCATGGGCGGGGCCAATGCGCTCAACGAACGCCGCCGCGTGCCGCTGCGCCGGGCGACGCTGCTGCGCGCGGCAGAAGTCTACGCCGAGCGCTTCGCGGACCCCGACGGCAAGGTCCGCGCCACGTTCGAGATCGTATTCCTCTCCGGCTGGGCGCCGCACGAGAGCCAGCAGAAGCCGCTGCGCCCCGGCACCGCGCGCATGCGCCTCGCCGACGCCCTCAAGGTGCCGGAGCAGCCGCTGCGGCCCGGCGACGAGCCCGGCTGAAACGCCGCCCCCGCGTGGCTTCTCGTCGCTTGGCCTTGCTCGTCCCCTCCCTCTAAATGGCGGGAGACGCGATGGGGAGGCTGGAATGAGTGGGGCAGTGGGCACAGCGGTGCGCGAGGAGCCGGTGACGATCGACGGCTTCAAACACATTCTGCCGATCACGACCCGATGGATGGACGTGGACGTCTACGGGCACGTGAACAACGTGGTCTATTATTCCTACTTCGACACGGTGGTGAACGAGCATCTCGTCTCGGCCGGACTGCTGGACCCCCAGACGAGTCCGGTCATCGGCCTCGTGGTGGAGACGCGCTGCATCTATTTCCGCAGTCTCACCTATCCGGCCCCGGTCAAGGCCGCCATGCGGGTGACGAAGCTGGGTTCGTCCTCGGTGCGCTACCAGATCGCCCTGTTCCAGGGTGACGACCCGAGCGCGGCGGCGCAGGGGCATTTTGTCCATGTCTATGTGGAGCGGGCGACCCAGCGGCCGGTGCCGATCCCTGCGCCGGTGCGGGCGCTGCTTGAGACACTGGTGGTCTGAAACGCAAACGGCCCGCGTCCGAGGGGACACGGGCCGTCTTGTGTCGCCGGATGGCGCGATCAGCAGATGTACTGCGCGCCGTTGACGGTCATGGTCGAGCCGGTGATGAAGCCGGCGTCGTCGGCGGTGAGGAAGACCACCGCGCGGGCGATGTCCTCCGGCTCGCCGAGGCGGCCGACGGGGATGGTCGCCACGATCTTGGCCAGCGCCTCGGGCGGCACAGCGCGCACCATCTCGGTAGCGATGTAGCCGGGGGCGATGGCGTTCACCGTGATTCCGAGCTTCGCGGTTTCCTGCGCGAGGGCCTTCACGAAGCCGATCTCGCCGGCCTTGGCGGCCGAATAATTGGTCTGGCCGAACTGGCCCTTCTGGCCGTTGATCGACGAGATGCAGACGATGCGGCCGAACTTGCGGTCACGCATGCCCTCGATGACGTTGCGCGTCATGTTGAAGGCGGAGTTGAGGTTGGTGTTGATCACCGCGTTCCACTGCTCAAGCGACATCTTGTGGAACTGGCCGTCGCGGGTGATGCCGGCGTTGTTGACGAGGATCTCGATGGGGCCGACCTCGGCTTCCACCTTGGCGATCCCCGCCTTGCAGGCCTCGAAATCGGACACGTCCCACTTGTAAGCGGGAATGCCGGTCTTTTCGGTGAAGGCCTTCGCGGCCTCTTCATTGCCCGCGAAATTGGCGACGACGGTCTTTCCGGCAGCCTTCAGTGCCACCGAGATTGCCTCGCCGATACCGCGCGTGCCGCCCGTGACCAATGCGACGCGTCCCATGGTTTCCCTCCTTCACTTCACTCTATTGGCTCGACCTGGAGACTCCCCCACCCAGCCCAAGCGGGTCGAGCCACGCTCGGGCGGTGTGTAGCAAGTCGGTATTTCCGTTCGGAAACGGAGGGCCGCGATCGAAGGTCGCGGCCCTGTTCCGGACGGTGGGGCCTGGGGCGTGGCCTCCCGTCCGGTTGCCTGAAACGACGCGCGCTCAGTCGCGCGAGGCAACTCAATCGCGTGCGAGGCACATGGCGATGCCCATGCCGCCGCCGATGCAGAGGGTGGCAAGGCCCTTCTTGGCATCGCGCTTCTGCATCTCGTGCAGCAGGGTTACGAGGATGCGGGTGCCCGAGGCGCCGATCGGATGGCCGATGGCGATGGCGCCGCCGTTCACATTGACCTTGGAGGTATCCCAGCCGAGGCCCTTGTTGACGGCGATGGCCTGGGCGGCGAACGCCTCGTTGGCCTCGATCAGGTCGAGATCATCCTTGGACCAGCCGGCCTTCTCCAGCGCCAGCTTGGAGGCCGGGATCGGGCCCGTGCCCATGACGGACGGATCGACGCCGGCCTGCGCCCACGAGACGATGCGGGCGAGGGGCGTCTTGCCCTCGGCCTTGGCGCGGGCGGCGCTCATGAGCACCACAGCGGCGGCGCCGTCATTGATGCCGGAGGCGTTGCCGGCGGTCACGGTGCCGTCCTTGGCGAAGGCGGGCTTCAGCTTGGTCATCGCGTCGATGGTGGCGCCGTGGCGGATGTACTCGTCCTGATCCACCACCACGTCGCCCTTGCGGCTGGAGATGGTGACGGGGACGATCTCGTCCTTGAACTTGCCGCCCTTCTGGGCCGCCTCCGCCTTGTTCTGGGAGGCGACGGCGAACTCGTCCTGCTCGGCGCGGGTGATCTGGAATTCCTTGGCCACGTTCTCCGCGGTCACACCCATGTGGTAGCCGTTGAAGGCATCCCACAGGCCGTCCTTGATCATGGTGTCGGCGAAGTCGGCATTGCCCATGCGCACGCCGTTGCGCAGATGCGCGGCGTGGGTGGACTGGCTCATGGATTCCTGGCCGCCGGCCACCACGACCTCGCTGTCGCCGTTGGCGATGGCCTGGGCGCCGAGCGCGACGGAGCGCAGGCCCGAGCCGCACACCATCTGCACCTCATAGGCGGGCGCCTCGATGGGCACGCCGGCCTTGATCGAGGCCTGGCGGGCGGGGTTCTGGCCCTGGGCGGCGGTGAGCACCTGGCCCAGAATCACCTCGCTCACGGCGGCCGGCGCCACGCCGGCGCGCTCGAGGGCGGCCTTGATGGCGATGGCACCGAGCTCATGCGCGGGAAGCGTGCCGAGCGCGCCGTTGAACGACCCGACAGGGGTACGCGCGGCGGCGACGATGACGACCTCGTCCTTCATGGAAGTCTCTCCTGGGAAGATCGGGCGGGTGGCTCCGCGCCTCTTTGCCGAATGGCGAGTGGGAAGGCTTGACCTCTATCGTGTCCGGGCCGGACCATGTGTCAATGACCCATCGCATGGCAAGGGGGCCGGTCAAAAGCAGCTATTCAACCTTGGTCGGCCGCAGGCCCGGCGCGCTTCGGCAAAGGGCGGAGTCTGCGCTGCGAAAGGAGGGATGGGCAGCGCACACAAAGTGGTAGCTCTGCACTTGGAAACGCCTTAACCTGCCGTTCCGCCCAAGGAAACGGATGACCGGACGATGGCAAAAACGCAAGAGCCAGTCACCATCAAGAAATACGCGAACCGCCGTCTCTACAACACGGGGACGAGCACCTATGTGACGCTCGAAGACCTCGCCAACATGGTGAAGGAAGGCGAGGATTTCGTGGTGTACGACGCCAAGAACGGCGAGGACATCACCCATTCGGTACTGACGCAGATTATCTTCGAGCAGGAAAACAAGGGGCAGAACCTTCTGCCCATCGCTTTTCTGCGCCAGATCATCCGCTTCTACGGCGACAGCATGCAGATGCTGGTTCCGCGGTACCTGGAAGCGTCCATCGACAGCTTCACCAAGGATCAGGGCAAGTTCCGCGATCACCTCTCCCAGACGCTCGCGGGGACGCCCTTTCCGGTGCCGGGCGCTCCGTTCGCCGGTCTGGACGAGACGGTGCGTCGCAACATGGAAGTGTTCGAGCGCGCCTTCCACATGTTCCTGCCTTTCCCCAAGGGGGATGAGCCGGCCGGGACCGCGACCACTCCGGCTGCTGCACCTGCGCAGCCTGCGCCGCAGCCCGAGCGGGTGGACGAGCTTGACGCTCTGAAGCGCCAGATGGCCGACATGCAGGCGAAGCTGGAACAGCTCGTTCCGAAGCCCGAGCCCAAGCTCGTCGCCAAGAACGATGCGCCGAGCGAGATCCGCAGCCCGAAGGAAGGCAGCGGGAGCTGAGAAACCGACGCCGGCCACCCATTGCGGGGGCCGGCGGTTTGGACCGAAGGATTCGCGAGGGCCGGTTCAAGTCCGGCCGCGGTGCGGGGCTTTTTACTGTTGCCCGCGCGGGTCGACCGTGAAATCGCGCTGGGCGACGCGGATCGAGACCGAGAAGCCGGCCACCACATCCAGCAGCATGATGCACAGCAGGATCGCGAATACCGAGTTGCCGGCCGGGCGCACCAGCAGGAACTCGGCCAGGCCTGCGGCGAACACCAGCATCGACAGCATGTGATCGATGATCGAGCGCGAGCTGATGCGCGTCGACTTCAGAATCTCGAAGAACAGGAAGAACAGGCTCAGGGCGATGAACCCTTCCGCGAGGGTGATCGTCCAGTGGGCGCCCGACATCATCTCGACCGTGGTGAGCACGGTGGTCCATTCCGTGCCGGGCATCAGAAAGACCATGATGTTGTAGAGGGCGAGGGGGACGATCAGCAACGGGACGGGCGTCAGCATTGGTGCTCCTCGGGGCCGCTCAGCCGGGAAAATGCCCAGGGCCTTCGCCCATGGCGCCGTCCCGGCTCCGCCGATGCGATGACACATCGGGCGCTGAATGTCACGAATGGGGAGGCATCGGGGGATTTCGCCTGCCGGCCGTCCGCCTCGGGCCGATGCCGGGAGAATCAAGCGCCGGGCAGGGCCGCGGCGGGGCGGCCGCATCGCGAACGCAACGGCACGGGCGCGATGTCGCGCGCCGGTCAGCGTTAATGAATGATGATGGGATTCAGTTGGCCCACCCGCAGGGAAAAGCGAATCGCTCAGCAGTTGCGGCGGCGGGAATCACCCCTGAAGAGGGTAGGCGCGCCGGCGGCGTGCGCCGGCGCTGCAGCGGGCGGCCGTGAGGGCCACCGCGACGTGAAGCTCAGGCCTCGGCCTTGGGCTTCAGGATCTGCCGGCCGCGATACATGCCGGTCTTCAGGTCGACGTGGTGCGGACGGCGCAGCTCGCCCGAATCCTTGTCTTCCACATAGGTGGGCTGCTTCAGCGCGTCGGCCGAACGGCGCATGCCGCGACGGGACGGCGAGGTCTTTCTCTTCGGGACAGCCATTGTCCAAACTCCTGAACGGCGTAACGAGCCAACTGAACTGCCAACTGGCGCAACATGCGAGCGCGCCGGCTGGCGCCCTTGCGGCTTTTCGAACTTGTGATCGGTGCGCGCCGAGCCCGAAGACGGATGACGAAGCCTGTACGCGTTCGTCTCGAGCCCGGTTGCGAACTGCGTGGAGGCAGTGCGCGGGGCTCGCCCGTGGGCCAGCATTCCCGATTGAAGGCGCGCCTTATACAGGCTCGCGCGCGGGAACGAAAGCCCCGCCGTGCGTTTTCCGGTCGCGGGTATGCCGCAACAATGCCCTCTTGTCAGAGGAGGACACGTGAGCAAGGTTGCGCGCGCATCGGCGCATCCGACGACACATATCCGAGGAAAACGGCCCCATGAAGCGTTCCGCTCAGCTTTCCCTCTTCGCCGCCCTGCTCGCGGCCTCGGTTTCCGCGGCTTCCGTTGGGGCGGCGTTGGCGCAGGGGGCCCAGGCACCCGCGGCTGCACCCGCAGCGGCCCCTGCGGCGGCGCCCGCCGCCGATCCGGTCCTCGTCACCGTGAACGGTACGCCCATCCGCCAGAGCGAGCTGAACATCGCCATCGAGGACATCGGCTCCGGCCTGCCGCCCGAAGTCCGCGGCCCGGCCCGCGATGAATACGTCCTGTCGTTCCTGACCGACATGACCCTCATCGCCAAGGCCGCCGAGGCGCAGAAGGTCGACCAGACCCCCGAGTTCCAGAATCGCCTCGCCTACGCCCGCATGAAGGCGCTGATGGAAGCGCTCATGATGCAGGAGGCCAAGAAGGCCGTTTCCGCCGAGCTCAAGCGCAAGACCTACGACGAGCTGGTGAAGTCGGCGCCCGCCGACATGGAAGTCCACGCCCGCCACATCCTGGTGGACGACGAGGCCAAGGCCAAGGACATCGCCAAGCGGGCCAAGGCCGGCGAGGACTTCGCCAAGCTCGCCAAGGAAAATTCCAAGGACAGCGCCGAGGACGGCGGCGACCTCGGCTATTTCACCAAGGACCAGATGGTGCCGGAATTCGCCGCGGCGGCGTTCAAGCTGGAGAAGGGTCAGGTCTCCGATCCGGTGAAGACCCAGTTCGGCTGGCACGTCATCAAGGTCGAGGACAAGCGCCAGAAGGCCGTGCCGTCCTATGAGCAGGTCGAGGACCAGGTTGAGCAGTATCTCGTCCGCAAGGCGCAGGCCGACATGGTGACGAAGCTGCGCGCCGACGCCAAGATCGAGAAGACCGCCGCCCCGGCCGCTCCCGCTACGCCCGCCACCCCCGCTCCGGCGGCGCCTGCGGCCGATCCGGCCAAGAAGTGAGCCGGCGGCAGCTGCCGTCTCTTTCTCTCCAAAAGAAAAACCCCCGGCTTGTGGCCGGGGGTTTTTTATTGGCTCAAGCGCTGCGTGAACTGCTTGTCAGTTCACCAGATCGGGCCGCACCCGCCAGCCGCCGGCGCCGTCCTCGGAAAGCGCCTCGGTGACCTTGGGGTGGCGCACCGGCTCCTCGGAGGGGTCGCGCTCCAGATTCTGCTCGGAGACATAGGCGACGTATTCGCTGTCCGCGTTTTCGGCGAGCAGATGGTAGAACGGCTGGTCCTTGTGGGGGCGGATGTCCTCGGGAATGGAGAGCCACCACTCCTCGGTGTTGTCGAACACCGGGTCCACATCGAACACCACGCCCCGGAAGGGGAAGTGCTTGTGGCGCACCACCTCACCGATGCGGAATTTCGCCTGCCGCATGCCGGCACCGAGTTCTGACGCAGCGTAATGCGTGGGGTCTTCGGGGATGCCGTCGCCAATGGGAGCAACGATTGCGGGCTTTGCGCGCGCTTTGTCCTGGCTGGCCATATCCCGCCTCTTCCTGACTTTTTCCGCTCCGCCCGACACCGGGTGGAAGAGCCGCGGCGACCTTCGCCGCGGCCGTTGGTTAATCAATTCTCTCACAATCCGTAGGCTTTGCCCATTTCCGGGTCCTTGGCTGCGACAATGCGGGCAAGGTCGACGATCACCTTGGCCTGCTTCCAGGTGGCGTCGTCCTGCATCTTGCCGTCGATCATCACCGCGCCGGCGCCATCCGGCATGGCTTCGAGAATCTTGAGGGCGAACGCCACCTCGCCCGGATCCGGCGAGAAGACGCGCTTGGCGATCTCGATCTGCGTGGGGTGCAGCGACCAGGCGCCGACGCAGCCCTGGAGGAAGGCATTGCGGAACTGGCTCTCGCACGCGGCGAGGTCCGCGAAATCGCCGAACGGGCCGTAGAAGGGCTTGATGCCGTTGGCGGCGCAGGCGTCCACCATCTTGCCGACGGTGTAGTGCCAAAGGTCCTGCTGGTAGCCGATGCGCGGCTTGTCGCCGTCCGGGTCGGCCAGCACCTTGTAGTCCGGGTGGCCGCCGCCGACGCGGGTGGTCTTCATGGCGCGCGAGGCGGCAAGGTCGGCCGGGCCGAGGCTCATGCCGTGCATGCGTGGAGAAGCGGCGGCGATCTCCTCCACATTCTTCACGCCCTCGGCGGTCTCAAGAATGGCGTGGATGAGGATGGGCTTCTGGATGGAATGGCGCGCCTCGAGCTGGGCGAGGAGCTGGTCGAGATAATGGATGTCCCACGCGCCCTCGACCTTGGGCAGCATGATGACGTCCAGCTTGTTGCCGATCTCGCTGACGATCTCGATGATGTCGTCCAGCACCCATGGGCTGTTGAGGCAGTTGATGCGGGTCCACAGGCCGGTGGAGCCGAAATCGGTGGCCTTGGCCATCTCGATGAAGCCCTTGCGAGCGGCTTCCTTGGCATCGGAGGGAATCGCGTCCTCCAGATTGCCGAGAACCACGTCCACCTGCTTGGCAATATCCGGCACCTTGGCGCGCATCTTCTCCAGGTGCGGCGGCACGAAATGGATCATGCGCTCGAGCCGCACCGGCAGCTCGCGATATGGTGCGGGCGCGCCGATGGCGAGCGGCTTGAAGAATTGGCGCGGCAGCTTCATGAGTCCCCCCGTGTGGATGCAGGCAGGGGGCATATAACCCCCCGCAGAACCTGTTGATTGCAATGCAGCATAGGTGGCCGGCCTGCGCAACACGACTTCAGGGCGACCGGGCTGGCGCCCGTCGGGCAGGGGGAATCGAGGCATGACAATTACGCGGCGCGGTGTGCTCGGCGGTCTCGCCGGGCTGGCGGCTTCTTCCACCCTGCCGGCGACGGCAAAGGACTTCTGGGGCCAGCGCCTCGCCAATGCCCCGCGCGAGTTCCTGTTCGGCTACGGCTCCCTCATCAGCGGGCCGTCCCGGACCGCGACGTCCGGCCGCCCCGTGCCGGCCATCGCCGCCCGAATCGCCGGCAGCTTCGGCTATGTGCGCTCGTGGGCATCGCGTTTCACCCCGCGGGAAGGCGCGGCGGGGTTCACCGCCCTCGGCATCCGTCCGCGGATGCCGGGCGAGGAGCCGGGCAGCATCAACGGCGTCATCTTCCCGGTGAAGGACGAAGCCGAGCTTGCATCCTTCGACGCCCGCGAGGGCGGCTATGACCGGGTGGAGCTGGACCAGGCCCATGTGGAGGCCATCGACTGGGAAGGCCTGCCGCGCGTCGGCAAGATCTGGGTCTATGTGCCCAAGGAGTCCGCCGGCAAGGGGCCGGATGACCTCCAGCGGCCGGACGTGAACTTCCCGCTGCTCCAGTCCTATATCGACGTGGTGATGCAGGGCTCCCTCGACGAAGGGCCGGACTTCGCCCGCGAACTCATCGAGACCACGCTCGACTGGAGCCCCTTCTGGCTCGACGACCGCCCCATCGCCCGCCGCGCCTGGGCCGACACGCCCCGCTCGGGTGCCATCGATCGCCTGCTTGCGACGGTGGAGCCGGCGGCGAGCCAGTTCCGCAACCGGCTCTATCCGGAGCTTTATGCGGTGCGGCATTTGATGGGCAAGGCAGCGACGCCGCCGCGCTGATCGGCGCGCCCGCGCTTTTCATCCTTCGCAGGGATTTGTAGGAAGGGGGCACCCTGCTGCCTCCTTTCCCCGCCTTCCGGCCAGCCTCCGGCGATCATGAGCGACCTCTTCGGCCTCGCCTTTCCGTTCTTCGGCCTGATTCTCCTCGGCTATTTCTGCGGCCGCAGGGTGAAGCTGCCGGAGGCGGGGCTCGCTTGGCTCTCCTTCTTCATCATCTACGTGGCGCTGCCGGCGCTCTTCTATCGCATCGTCGCGCAGACGCCGTTCCACGAGCTGGCGAATCCCGCCTTCATCCTGGCCGTGCTGGCCTCCACCGCCACCATGGCCCTGCTGGCGCTGGGCGTGGGCCTTTGGTTCCGGAAGGGGAATATCGGCGAGGCGGCCATCGCCCTCACGGCCGGCGCCTACGCCAATGTGGGCTACATGGGCCCTGGCCTGACGCTCGCCGCCTTCGGGCAGGCAGCCGCAAGCCCGGCTGCACTTATCTTTGCCACCGACAGCATGTTCTTTTTCACCGTCGTGCCGCTGCTGATGGCGACCCGCGGGCGGGGTGAGAGCCTCGGGCACACCTTCGTGCTCATCGCCAAAAGGGTCCTCACCCACCCCTTCAACATCGCCACCCTGCTGGGGGTGCTGGCGGCGGCTTTCGAGTTCAAGGAGCCGGACGCGCTGTCACGGATGCTGGATTACCTGAAGAACGCGGCCGCGCCCTGCGCGCTGTTTGCCCTCGGGGTTACGGTCGCGCTCCGGCCGTTGAAGCGCGTGCCGGTGGAACTCGGGCCGCTCCTGGGCCTGAAGCTGCTCGTTCACCCGTTCGTGGCACTCGTCTCGCTCTCAGTGTTCGGGCCGTTCTCGCCGGTGTGGGAGGAGACGCTGCTGCTCATGGCCGCGCTGCCGCCGGCGCTCAACGTGTTTGTGCTGGCCCGGCAGTACCACGTGTTTGTGGAGGAGGCCTCCACCGCCGTCCTCCTCGGCACCCTGTCGTCGGTCGTGACGGTGACGCTGATGCTCTATATGCTGCGCGAGCACCTCATCCCGCTCAGCCTGTTCTGAGGCTCACGCGGCCAACCTTGCGCCGCAAGCCTTATGCAGCCTTGTCGCCGATGCCGAGGCGCATCAGCCTGCGCCGCAGCGGGCCGACGCGATCGAGCAGATACAGGCCGAAGCCGCGCACGCTCTGCACCGGCACGAGATCGGACAGCAGCGAGCGATTGAGGAGGTCGACCGCCGTCATGCGGCCCGAGATGTCGCGCTGGCGCCTGTCCGCATAGCGGGCGAGCACCTCGCGGCTGCCGGGATCGCGGCCCGTCGCGATCGCATCCGCCGCGAGGCTGACCAATGCTGCCGCATCCCGGAGCCCGAGGTTTAGTCCTTGTGCGCCGATCGGCGGCATGATGTGGGCGGCTTCGCTCAAAAGTGCCACGCGATCGCCGACGAGGCGCTCCGCCGTCTCCGCCGCCAGCGGGAAGGCGCCGCGGCCGCCTTCCATCTCGAACCGGCCGAGCACGGAGGAGGCGCGCGCTTCCAGTTCACGCGCCAGCGCTTCGTCGCTGAGGCCGAGCAGGCGGATCGCCTCGCGCTCGGTGACCACGCAGACGATGGAGGAGCGGTCGCCCGTCAGAGGCACCAGGGTGAAGGGGCCACTCTCTGTGTGGAATTCGGTGGAGGTGTCCTCGTGGGGCCGCGTGTGCTGCACGGTGGCGGTGAAGGCCACCTGCGGATAGGTGCGGTTGCGCATCTTGATGCCGGCTGCGGCACGGACGGTGGACTGGCGCCCGTCCGCCCCGGCGACCAGCCGCGCGGCCAGGCTTGTTCCATCCGCCAGCTTCAGAGTGATCGCATCCGGTCCGAAATCGATGTGCTCCACGGAGGTGCGGGCGATGTGAAGGTTCGGAATCTCCATCGCCGCGGCGAGGAGGCCGTTGCGCAGGGCGTCGTTCTCGATGTTGTAGCCGAAGGCGTCGAGGCCGATCTCGGCAGAGCGGAAGGTCACCTCCGGCGCGCGCACCAGCCGGCGCGTGGCATCGGCGATGCGCATGTCGCGCAGTGGCGCGGCACGGGGCGCGATCTGCGACCACACGCCGAACTCTTCCAGAATACGTACCGAGCCTTCCAGCAGCGCCGTGGTGCGATGATCCGCGCCGCGATCGGGGCCGGTGACGAGCGCGGTCGAGACGCCACGCGCGGCGAGGCCGATGGCGGTGGCAAGCCCGGCGGGACCTGCGCCAACGACGACCACCTCGTGCATCACGTCGTGTTCCATCGCTGCCTCCTCATGGTCGGATCAGGGGACACTAGAGCCGAGTCTGCCGCGGCGAAAGCTGCGGAGATGCCGCGGATACGTGTGGGACGCCGCCGCGGACCAGCGCGTGCGCTCTTGCGGTCGCGCCGCGTTCCGATCAGCCTTCGCGAATCTGGGGCAGGGAGTGCGCCGATGTTGGACTGGATCACGTCGCCGGAAGCCTGGGCGGCGCTGGTGACGCTGACGGCTATGGAGATCGTGCTCGGCATCGACAATGTCGTGTTCATCTCGCTGGTGGTGCAGCGCCTGCCGCCGGCCGAGGCCCTGCGGGCTCGGCAGATCGGCCTTTCGGCGGCGCTGCTGCTGCGCATCGGGCTTCTGTTCGCCCTGTCCTGGCTCATTGGCCTCAGGCAGTCTTTGTTCACCGCGTTCGGTCACGACTTCTCCTGGCGCGACATCATCCTCATCGGCGGCGGCGCATTCCTGATTGCCAAGGCGACGTCCGAGATGCACGGAGCGCTGGAAGGTGAGGACGAGCCGAGCGAGGAGACGGTCGCCGGCGCCGCCAAGCGGGCCTTCGCCGGGATCGTCGTGCAGGTGATCCTGCTCGATCTTGTCTTCTCGGTGGATTCCATCCTCACCGCCATCGGCATGGCCGAGCATCTCGCCATCATGGTGCTGGCCGTCATCATCGCGGTCGGCATCATGTTCGTGGCCTCCGGCCCGCTCTCCGCCTTCATCGCCACCCACCCCACGACGAAGATGCTGGCGCTCGCCTTCCTGGTGCTGATTGGCGTGACGCTGGTCGCCGACGGTTTCGGCGCCCACATCTCCAAGGGCTACATCTATGCGGCCATGGCGTTCTCGGTGATGGTGGAGGTGCTGAATGTCGCCGCCGCCGGCCGGCGCAAGCGGCGGATCGCACTCGGCAGGGGAGGCGAACGATGAACGCGGACAAGGTTCTGCTGGTCACAGGCGGTAGTCGAGGCATCGGCGCGGCCTGCGTGCGGCGCGCGGCGGAAGCCGGCTACGGGCGCATTGCAATCAACTACACCCGCGACGCGGCGGCGGCGGACGATGTGGCCGCCGAGGCGCGGGCGCTGGGGGCTGAGGTGCTGGTCGTCCAGGGCGACATGGCCCGGCCGAAGGACATCGCCCGCCTCTTCGAGGAGGTGGACGCCAACCTCGGCACCCTCACCGACCTCGTGAACAACGCGGGCATCACCGGCCGCGCCGGTCCTTTCGCCGATGCCGACCCGGCCGAGATGGCCCGTGTCATAGATCTCAACGTCACGGGGGCGATTCTCGTGGCGCAGCAGGCGGTTCGCCGCATGTCCACTACGCGCGGCGGCAAGGGCGGCGCCATCGTCAACATCTCCTCCATGGCCGCGACGCTCGGCTCGGCGGGGGAATATGTCTGGTACGCCGCCAGCAAGGGCGCCATCGACAGCTTCACGCTGGGTCTCGGGCGCGAGGTGGCGCGCGAGGGCATCCGTGTGAACGCCATCGCCCCGGGCCTCATCGCCACCGATATCCACGACACGAGCGGCGTCGTCGGGCGGCTGGAGCGCCTCGCGCCGACCACGCCCATGGGCCGGCCCGGCACGGCCGAAGAGGTTGCGGACGGCGTGATGTTCCTCCTGTCGGAGGCGGCGAGCTATACCACGGGCGCGGTGCTCAAGATTTCGGGAGGCCGCTGAGCCCGCTTGCGGCCGAACCGGCCCGCCCTATGATCCGCTCAATCTCGGGAGGATAGGGGTTGGTGGTCATGGTCCATGCGGTTCAGGTGCATCAGACGGGCGGACCCGAGGTGCTCAGCTTCGAAGCGGTGGCGGTCCCCCCGCCTGGCCCGGGTCAGGTGCAACTGCGCCACACCGCCATCGGCCTTAATTTCATCGATGTCTATTTCCGCACAGGCCTCTACAAGGCCGCCGGCTTCCCCTTCATTCCCGGCAGCGAAGGCGCCGGCGTGGTGGAGGCGGTGGGGCCGGATGTGACCGATTTCCATCCGGGGGATCGCGTCGCCTACGCCATGGCCATCGGCGCCTATGCCGAGGTGCGCAACATCTCGACCTCGGTCCTCGTGCATCTGCCTGCTGCCATCGACGACCGCACCGCCGCGGCCATGATGCTCAAGGGCATGACGGCGCAGTACCTCGTGCGCCGTACCCACCACATCAAGCCGGGCGACGTGATTCTCGTGCAGGCCGCCGCCGGCGGCGTCGGCCTCATCCTGTGCCAGTGGGCCAAACACCTCGGTGCCACAGTGATCGGCACCGTGGGCTCCAAGGACAAGGCCGAGCTTGCCCTCGCCAATGGCTGCGACGAGGTGATTCTCTACCGCGAAGAGGACTTCGTTCACCGGGTGAAGGAGATCACCTCCGGCAAGCTGTGCGACGTGGTTTACGACGGTATCGGTCAGGCGACCTATCCGGCCTCCCTCGACTGCCTCAAGCCGCTCGGCCTGTGGGTCAGCTTCGGCAATGCCTCGGGCGCCATCAAGAATTTCGACCTGCTGCACCTCTCGCAAAAGGGGTCGCTGTTCGCCACCCGGCCGACCCTGGGCACTTTCGTCGCCAAGCGCGCCGACCTTATCGCCACCGCCAACGACCTGTTTGAGGCTGTTCTGACCGGCGCGGTGAAGATCCCGATCCACCAGACCTATGCGCTGAAGGACGCCCAGAAGGCGCACCGCGACCTCGAGGGCCGCAACACCACGGGGTCGACACTGCTGCTGCCGTGAGTCTCGCGCTCCTCTCCTGCAAGGCGAGAGGGGCCGCCCGGATGCAGGCGTCTTCATCATTCCCACAGTCACGCCGTTACAATGGCTTGCGCATCCCGCCCCTCCGCATGATATCTACGGTTCAACAAGGATGGGGCGGGCGCGCTGAGCCTGCTCCGCCGTGCTGCGACGGATCGTTCCGGCCATGATGCGCCAATACGAACTCGTCGAGCGCGTTCGACGGTATAATCCCAACACCGACGAGGCGCTGCTCGACCGCGCCTATGTCTACGCCATGAGGGCGCACGGCAGTCAGCTGCGTGCGTCCGGCGATCCCTATTTCTCCCACCCGCTCGAAGTCGCGGCGATCCTCACCGATCTCAAGCTGGACGATGCCACCATCGTCTCGGCCCTGCTGCACGACACCATCGAGGACACCAGCGCCACCAAGGCGGAGATCGAGCGGCTGTTCGGCCACCAGATCGCGACGCTGGTGGAGGGGCTGACCAAGATCAAGAAGCTCGACCTCGTCTCCAAGCAGGCGAAGCAGGCCGAGAATCTCAGGAAGCTGCTGCTCGCCATCGCCGACGACGTGCGGGTGCTCCTCGTCAAGCTCGCCGACCGCCTCCACAACATGCGCACCCTGAAATGGGTGCCGCCGGAGAAGCGGGACCGGGTGGCGCAGGAAACGCTGGACATCTACGCGCCGCTCGCCGCCCGCATGGGCATGCAGGACATGCGCGAGGAGCTGGAGGATCTCGCCTTCCGCCAGCTCTCCCCGGAAGCCTATGAGAGCATCACCACCCGCGTCTCCGAGCTGAGGCAGTTCAACGGCCCGGTGGTGCAGGAGATCGAGCGGGAGCTGAAGGACGAACTCGAGCGGCGCGGCATCGTCGCCGAGGTCAAGGGGCGGGAGAAGCGGCCCTTTTCCATCTGGGGCAAGATGGAGCGCAAGGCCATCGGCTTCGAGCAATTGTCGGACCTGTACGGCTTCCGCGTGCTCGTCTCCTCGGTGGAGGACTGCTACCGGGCGCTGGGCGTCGTCCACACCAAGTGGGCCATCGTGCCGGGCCGCTTCAAGGACTACATCTCCACCCCCAAGCCCAACGACTACCGCTCCCTGCACACGACCGTGGTCGGCCCGCGCCGCCAGCGCGTCGAGATGCAGATCCGCACCAAGGACATGGAAGAGATCGCCGAATACGGCATCGCCGCCCATGCCCTCTACAAGGATGCCTCGGGCGCGCCAGGGGAGATGCTCTCCCACGAAAGCCGCGCCTATGCCTGGCTGCGCAAGACCATCGAGAACCTGTCGCAGGGGCTCTCGCCCGAGGAATTCCTGGAGCACACCAAGCTCGAGCTGTTCCACGATCAGGTGTTCTGCTTCACCCCCAAGGGGCGACTCATCGCTTTGCCGCGCAAGGCGACGCCCATCGATTTCGCCTATGCCGTGCATACCGACGTGGGCAATACCGCCGTGGGTTGCAAGATCAATGGCACCATCGCGCCGCTGGTGTCGGAGCTGAAGAACGGCGACGAGGTGGAGATCATCACCTCCAAGGCGCAGACGCCGCCGGGCGCGTGGGAGACCATCGCCGTCACCGGCAAGGCCCGCGCCGCCGTGCGCCGTGCCACCCGTGCCGCCGTGCGCGCGCAATATGCCGGCCTCGGCCGCAAGATCACCGAACGCGCCTTCACCCGCGTCGGCAAACCCTTTACCGAGGATGGGGTGGCCAAGGCCACGCCCCGGCTCGCCCGCGCATCGGCGGAGGATGTGTTCGCCGCCATTGGCCGGGGCGAGATCAAGACCGACGACGTGATCCGCGCCGTCTATCCCGACTGGGTGCCGCCCCGCCCCGAGGAGCGGGCGGAGCGCGCCGCCAGTGGCGAAGGCTGGTTCGAGCTGAAGCGCGGCCACAACCTCAAGTTCAAGATCCCCGAGGGCGCCACGTCGGAACGGCTCGACGCCATTCCCATCCGCGGCATCAACGGCGACCTGCCCGTGCGCTTCGCGCCGGATGGCGGCGCCGTGCCGGGCGATCGCATCGTCGGCATTCTCACGCCGGGTGAGGGCATCACCATCTATCCCATCCAGTCGGCGTCGCTGCAGGGGTTCGAGGACGCGCCCGAACGCTGGCTGGACGTGCGGTGGGACGTGGACGAGCTGTCCGACGGGCGCTTCCCCGCCCGCATCATCGTCACCGCCCGCAACGAACCCGGCTCGCTGGCGCAGATCGCCGGTGCCATCGGTGACCGGGGCGGCAATATCGACGGGCTGCAGATGCATGCCCGCTCGGCGGATTTCCACGAGATGGTGATCGACGTGGAGGTGTTCGACCTCAGGCACCTCAACGCCATCATCGCCGATCTCAAGGCCCGCGAGGTGGTCTCGCAGGTGGAGCGCGTGAACGGCTGAGGCCGGCGCGGACGGGAGCAAGCGAAATGGCGGTGCTGAAGCCGGTGCGGCTCGGGGTGAACGTCGACCACGTGGCGACCGTGCGCAACGCGCGGGGCGGCCTGCTGCCGGATCCGGTGCGCGCCGCCCGTCTCGCCGCCACGGCGGGCGCCGATGGAATCACCGCCCATCTGCGCGAGGACCGGCGCCATATCCGCGATGCCGACATGACGCGGCTGAAGGCCGAGATCGACCTGCCGCTCAATTTCGAGATGGCCGCCACCGAGGAGATGGTGGGCATCGCCGTCTCCGTCCGCCCCAATGCCTGCTGCCTCGTGCCCGAGCGGCGGGAGGAGCGCACCACCGAGGGCGGGCTCGATGCGGCGGGGCTTGCGACCGAACTCGGCCCGCGCATCGCCCGGCTGAAGGCGGCGGGCATCCGCGTCTCGCTCTTCATCGCGGCTGAGGAGAGGCAGATCGCCGCGGCGGCCGCGCTCGGCGCCGATATCGTGGAACTGCACACGGGGGGATGGTGCGACGCGGTTGCGGAAGGCCGCACGGCCGAGGCGGAAGCCGAGTTCGCGCGCCTCAAGGCCGGGGCGCGGCAAGCCAATGCGCTGGGGCTGGAAGTCCATGCCGGCCACGGGCTCGACTATGCGACGGCTGAGCGCATCGCGGCCTTTCCCGAGATCGTGGAACTGAACATCGGCCATTTCCTGATCGGCGAGGCCATCTTCGTCGGGCTGGAGGCGGCGATCCGCACCATGCGGGCGGCCATCGCCGCCGGGCGGGCGGCCGCAACCGGCGAGGCGGCATGATCCTCGGCATCGGCTCCGACTTCTCGGATGCGCGCCGCATCGCCAGATCCATCGAGCGGTTCGGCGATCGGTTCCTGAACCGCGTCTTCACGCCCGTGGAGCGGGCGAAGGCGGACCGGCGCAAGCTGAGGGCGGAGACCTACGCCAAGCGCTTCGCGGCCAAGGAGGCCTGCGCGAAGGCGCTCGGTACCGGCCTGAGCCAAGGCGTGTTCTGGCGCGACATGGGCGTCGTCAACCTGCCGTCCGGCCAGCCGACGCTGGTGCTGACGGGCGGGGCAGCGCGGCGGCTCGCGCAGATGGTGCCGCAAGGGTATGAGCCGCACATCCACCTCTCCCTCACCGACGAGGGTCCGCTGACGGCCGCCTATGTCATCATCTCGGCGGTGTCCCGCTCCGGCGCCTGACGCTGGAGGAGGTCGAGGGCGTGCGTTGCCGGGAGGCCGCGAAGCCTCTATAGGGGCGGTCTTGCCTGTCGAGACCGGCGCGCATCTGCCGGTATCTCCTCAGTTTCGGCGCAGTTTGTCGTACCCTGCGCCTCATTTGGGAAACCTTGGACACCCGATGACCGCGACCAGCGATTCCAAGAAGGACGGCGGCTTTCTCGAAACCGTCCGGGTGATTGTCCACGCGCTGCTGATCGCGCTGGTGATCCGGACCTTCCTCTTCCAGCCGTTCAACATCCCCTCCGGGTCGATGAAGGACACGCTGCTGATCGGCGACTATTTGTTTGTCTCCAAGTACAGCTACGGCTATTCCCACTTCTCGATTCCCTTCTCGCCGAACCTGTTCTCCGGCCGGATTTTCGGATCCGAGCCGACGCGCGGCGACGTGGTGGTGTTCAAGCTGCCCAAGGACAACGAGACCGACTACATCAAGCGCGTGGTCGGCATGCCCGGCGACAAGATTCAGATGATCAACGGCCTCCTGCACATCAACGGCGTGCCGGTGCAGCGCGAGCGCCTGTCGGACGTGAGCGAGGACGACGGCTCCGGCCGCAAGGTGCCGGTGAAGCGCTGGCGCGAGACGCTGCCGAACGGCGTCTCCTACGAGACGCTGGACCTGGTGGATAACGGCTTCTACGACAACACACCCGTCTATGAGGTGCCGCTCGGGCACTTCTTCATGATGGGCGACAACCGGGACAATTCCGCCGACAGCCGCGTGCTGAGCCAGGTGGGCTATGTTCCGTTCGAGAATCTCATCGGCAAGGCGCAGCTGATCTTCTTCTCGATCGACGAGGGCGCTTCTGCGTGGCAGGTTTGGACATGGCCTTGGACGGTGCGATGGGATCGGCTGTTCACACGGGTGCATTGAACGGGGCGGGGCAGGATCTCGCCCATCTCGAGGAGCGGATCGGCTACCGCTTCCGCGATCGCTCGATGCTTGAGCTGGCCCTGTCCCACATCAGCGCCGTCAAGGGCGAGGCGCCGCGCCTGCGCTCCTACCAGCGGGTGGAATTCCTGGGCGACCACGTGCTCGGCTCGGTGGTGTCGCACATGCTCTATCTCGCCTTCCCGGAAGGCGAGGAGGGGGAATTGTCGCGCCGGCTCGCCGAGCTGGTGCGCGAGGAAGCCTGCGCCGAGGTCGCCGAGGACATGGACCTCGGCCCGTTCATCCGCCTCGGCCCTGGCGAAAGCCAGTCCGGCGCGCACAAGCGCCGCGCCATCCTCGCCGATGTGGCCGAGGGTGTGGTCGCGGCGGTGTTCCTCGACGGCGGGTATGAGGCGGCCCACGCGCTGGTGGAGCGGTTCTGGCGTCCGCGGCTAGAGGCCCCGCGCCGGCCGCTGCGCGATGCCAAGACCGTGCTGCAGGAATGGGCCCAGGCCCGTGGCCTGCCGCCGCCCGTCTATCGCGAGGTGATGCGCTCCGGCCCGGACCACGCGCCCCGTTTCACCGTGGCGGTGGACCTGCCCGGCCTCGCTTCGGCGCAGGCGGATGGCGCCTCCAAGCAGAATGCACAGAAGGCGGCTGCCGCCGCCTTCCTCGTCCGTGAGGGCGTTTGGGAGAAGGACGAGGCCTGATGGCACCGAGGAAGAAGGCGGGCGCCGACACGGCCGCCCCGGATCAACATCCTGCCGTTGCGGAAGAGGAAGCCCTCGCCGCCGCCGCGCCGCACGAGGATGTCGCCGAAGAGGATATCGCGGAGGATGAACTCTCCGATGATCTTCCGGACGACGATCTTCCGGATGACGATGAGGACGACGATTTCGACGACGAGCTGGATCGCGCCGAGCGCGCTCCTCTTGCGCCGCTCCAAGGTCCGACCCGCTGCGGCTTCGTCGCTTTGCTCGGCGCGCCCAATGCCGGCAAGTCCACGCTGACCAATGCGCTGGTGGGCACCAAGGTATCCATCGTCTCGCACAAGGTGCAGACGACGCGCTCCATCGTGCGTGGTATCGCGCTGGACGGCGCGGCGCAGGTGGTGCTGGTGGACACACCCGGCATCTTCGCGCCCAAGCGCCGGCTGGAGCGGGCGATGGTGTCGAGCGCCTGGACCCATGCCGCCGACGCCGACGTGATCGCGTTGCTGGTGGACGCCAACCGCGGCCTCGACGAGGATATCGAGGCGCTGCTCGGCCAGCTGAAGGACATCCGCAAACCGCGCGCGCTCATCCTCAACAAGATCGACCTGATCCGCCGCGACAGCCTTCTGGCGCTCGCCGCCGCGATCACCGAGCGGGCGCCGTTCGACCGGGTGTTCATGGTCTCCGCGCTCACCGGCGACGGCGTGAACGACGTCCGCCGCTGGTTCGCCGAGACGGTGCCGGAAGGCCCCTGGCTCTATCCCGAGGATCAGGTCTCGGATGCGCCCATGCGCATGCTCGCGGCCGAGATCACCCGCGAGAAGATGTTCCTGCGCCTGCACGACGAACTGCCCTACCGCTCCACGGTGGAAACCGAGAGCTGGAAGGAATTGCGCAATGGCTCCGTCCGCATCGAGCAGACGATCTTCGTGGAGCGCGAAAGCCAGCGGAAGATCGTGCTCGGCAAGGGCGGCAACACCATCAAGACCATCTCGTCCGAATCCCGGAAGGAGATCTCCGAGATCATCGAGCAGCCGGTGCATCTCTTCCTGTTCGTGAAGGTGCGCGAGAGCTGGGCGGATGATCCCGAGCGCTATCGCGAGATGGGGCTGGAGTTCCCCAAAGGCGGCTGAACGTGCGGCTGAGCACGCCGTCGTGCGTTTGCGAAAGCGCAAGGCTGGATTGCGATCTTACGGCTGGATGTAGGCATTCATGCACGGCATAACCGGTGGCGAACCCAACGGGGAGACGTGTCATGTCGAAACCAGTCGTCGCGATCGTGTATCACTCGGGCTATGGCCACACCAAGGTGGTGGCTGAATCCGTGCTCGCCGGCATCAAGGAAGTCGATGCGGTCGAGGGCGTCCTCGTCTCCGTGGACGAAGTGGACGAGAAGTGGGACGTGCTGGACGGCGCCGCCGCCATCATCTTCGGCGCGCCGATCTACATGGGCAACGTCTCCGCTGCCTTCCAGGCGTTTGCCGAGAAGTCGTCCAAGCGCTGGTTCGAGATGAAGTGGAAGGACAAGCTGGCCGCCGGCTTCGTCAATTCCGGCGCGCAGAACGGCGACAAGCACCAGGGCATCCACGCGATGTTCGGCCTGTCGCAGCAGCACGGCATGGTCTGGGTGGGCCTCGGTCTCCATCCCGGCAACAACAATTCCAAGGGCTCGCTGGACGACCTGAACCGCCTCGGTGGCTTCGCCGGCGCCTATGCCCAGTCCAACATCGATGAAGGCCCGGACGTGGTGCCGCCCGCCACCGACCGCCGCACCGCCGCCCATCTCGGCCGCCGCGTCGCCGAGGCGACCGTGCGCTGGACCCGCGGCGCCTGAAAATCGCCATCTGAGGCGCGCCTGCGTCTCGCGTCCTCCCCGCTTCCGCTCGCTGCGGCGGCGGGGTAATGGGGGCGGAACGTTAGCGCCGCGGAGGAATCGCGATGAGTGACCGGAGCCTGCTCGTGGTGGTGCTCGCCGCCGGGGAAGGGACGCGCATGAAGTCGCGCCTCCCCAAGGTGCTCCACAAGGTCGCCGGCCGCACCATGCTCCACCATGTGCTGGCGGCGACCCGTGCCGCCGGCGCCACCCGCACCGCCGTGGTGGTCGGCCCCGGCCGCGAGGATGTCGCCGCCGAGGCGACGCGCATCGTGCCGGACGCGCAGGTGTTCGTGCAGACCGAGCGGCTCGGCACCGCCCACGCCGTGCTCGCCGCCCGCGCCGCGCTGGAACAGGGCGCCGACGACGTGCTCGTGCTCTATGCCGACACCCCGCTGGTGCGCCCCGAAACCCTCGCCCGCCTGCGGGCCCCGCTGGCCGAGGGCGCTGCCGTCGCCGCGCTCGGCTTCGAGCCGGAAGACCCCACCGGCTATGGCCGCCTCGTCACCTCCGGTGACGAACTCGTCGCCATCCGCGAGGAGAAGGACGCGACCGCCGCCGAGAAGGCGGTTCGCTTCTGCAATGCCGGGCTGATGGCGCTCTCGGGCAAGGATGCGCTCTCCATCCTCGACCGCATCGGCAACGCCAATTCCAAGGGCGAATATTATCTCACCGACGCCGTAGAGATCGCGCGCGCCGACGGGCGCGCCGCGGTCGCGGCGAAGGCGGATGTGGACGAGGTGGCCGGCGTCAACAGCCGCATCCAGCTCGCCGAGGCCGAGGCCATCCTGCAGAAGCGCCTGCGGCTCGCCGCCATGGCCGAGGGCGCCACGCTGATCGCGCCGGAGACGGTGTTCTTCTCCGCCGACACGGTGCTCGGCCGCGACGTGATCGTGGAGCCCAACGTGGTGTTCGGGCCGGGCGTCACCGTCGGAGACGATGTGGTGATCCACGCCTTCTGCCACCTCGAAGGCGCGCAGCTCGCGCCCGGCGTCTCCATCGGTCCCTACGCGCGGCTGCGGCCGGGCACGCGGCTGGATGAGGGCGTGCGCATCGGCAATTTCGTGGAGACCAAGGCCGCCCATATCGAGAGCGGCGCCAAGGTGAACCACCTCTCCTACGTGGGTGATGCCCATGTGGGCGCGGGCGCCAATCTCGGTGCCGGCACTATCACCTGCAATTACGACGGCTTCTCCAAGTATCGCACCGAGATCGGCGCGGGTGCCTTCATCGGCGTCAATTCGGCGCTGGTGGCTCCGGTGACGATCGGGGCGGGGGCCTATGTGGGCACCGGCGCCGTCATCACCTCGGATGTGCCGGAGGATGCCCTCGCCATCGCCCGCAGCCGGCAGGTGGTGAAGGACGGCTGGGCGAGGGATTTCCGCGCCGCCCGGGCGGACGCGAAGAAGAAGTAGCCTTCGCCTGACACCAACGGAAAGGCGATGTGATTCCGGCTCCGGCCCCGTGGGGGGTAGGACTTGCGGGTTAGGACTCGCGAGGTAGGACTTGCGGGTTAGGAACGGTCCATTCAGTTTTTGCAGTGCACCTTGGGCGCGACAATCAGCCGGGCCCAACCGGGGCGCCGCCAACATCGGAGCTAGATCGCATGTGCGGGATCGTCGGCATTCTGGGGAAGAGCGCCGTCGCGGACAAGGTGGTCGAATCCCTCCGGCGCCTGGAATACCGCGGCTATGATTCCGCCGGCATCGCGACACTGGAGAACGGGCATCTCGAGATCTGCCGCGCCGAAGGCAAGCTGCGCAATCTCGAGACCAAGCTCGACAAGCACCCGCTCAAGGGCCACGCTGGCATCGGACACACCCGCTGGGCGACCCACGGCAAGCCCTCCGAGCGCAATGCCCATCCCCACGGCACCAAGCGCGTGGCGGTGGTCCACAACGGCATCATCGAGAATTTCCGCGAGCTGAAGGAAGAGCTGAAGGCTGCTGGCGTCACCTTCAGGAGCGACACGGACACCGAGGTCGTCGCCCAGCTGGTGGACCGCGAGTTGCTCTCCGGCAAGGAGCCGGTGGCGGCGGTGGCAGCCGTGCTGCCGCGCCTCAAGGGCGCCTTCGCCCTCGGTTTCCTGTTCGACGGCAAGACCGACCTGTTGATCGCCGCCCGCCGCGGTTCTCCCCTCGCCATCGGCTACGGCAATGGCGAGATGTTCCTCGGCTCGGACGCCATCGCCCTTGGCCCGTTCACCGATCGCATTGCCTATCTGGAAGAGGGCGACTGGGCGGTGCTGACCCGCGAGGGCGCGGAAATCCGCGACGAGACGGGGCGCATCGTGGAGCGCGCGGTGCAGAAGGTGCCAGCCGGCGCCCTGCTCGTGGACAAGGGCAACCATCGCCACTTCATGGCGAAGGAGATCTACGAGCAGCCCGAGGTCATCTCCCACACCTTCGGCCATTATCTCGATCTCGACACCGAGACCGTCTGCCTGCCCGAGCTGCCGTTCGACCCGAAGGAGGTGCAGCACATCTCCATCACCGCCTGCGGCACCGCGCTCTATGCCGGCGCAGTGGCGGAATACTGGCTGGAGCGTTTCGGCCGCGTGCCTGTCTCCACCGACATCGCGTCCGAGTTCCGCTACCGCGAGACGCCGCTGGCGCCGGGCGGCGTCACCATCGTCATCTCCCAGTCGGGCGAGACGGCGGACACGCTGGCCTCCCTGCGCTACGCCAAGGAGTGCGGGCAGAAGGTAGTGGCCGTGGTGAACGTGCCCACCTCCACCATCGCCCGCGAGGCGGACGTGGTGCTGCCCATTCTCGCCGGCCCTGAAATCGGCGTCGCCTCCACCAAGGCCTTCACCTGCCAGCTGGCGACGCTGGCCTGCCTGTCCGTCGCGTTCGGCCGCGCCAAGGGCGTGCTGTCGGCGGATGACGAGCACAAGCTGGTGCGCGCCTTCATGGAAGTGCCGCGCCTGATGACCGAGGCGCTGAAGCTCTCGCCGGAGATCGAGGTGCTGGCCCGCACCCTCGCGAAGGCCCGGGACGTGCTCTATCTCGGCCGCGGAACGAACTATCCGCTGTCGCTGGAAGGGGCGCTGAAGCTCAAGGAAATCTCCTACATCCACGCCGAGGGCTATGCCGGCGGCGAGCTGAAGCACGGCCCCATCGCCCTCATCGACGAGAAGATGCCGGTGGTGGTGATCGCCCCCCACGACCGCATCTTCGACAAGACCGTCTCCAACATGGAGGAGGTGGCGGCGCGCGGCGGCAAGATCATCCTCGTCACCGACCCCAAGGGGGCTGAGGCGGCGCCGGTGAATGCGGTGCAGAAGCTGATCCTGCCCGAGATGCCGGCGACCGTGTGCCCGATGGTCTATTCCATCCCGGTCCAACTGATCGCCTACCATACGGCGGTCATCATGGGCACGGACGTGGACCAGCCGCGCAACCTCGCCAAGTCCGTGACGGTGGAATAGGCCGTCACCGTGGAATAGTCGGCGACGGTGGCCTGGTCCAGCGCGGGTGGCACAATCCACCCGTGCCCCTTGAAATCTGTTGCGCCGATATCGATTCGGGTCCTTCATTTTCCGACACAACCAACGCTCGATCCTGGGTGCGGACGCCGGTCAATGCCTGCTGCGACGTTCCCTATCTTCATGAATGCCGTGGTGGCGGCTCTGTTCGCCGCGAGCTATCTCGCGTTGGCGCTGCTTCATCGCGGCTACACGGCACCGCTCTGGTTCGCCGCCAGCTTCGGCGCCATCGTCATCACGCCGCTGGCGATGCTGGCGCAGTCCTACACCGGCTGGATCGTCCTGTTCGCGCCGGTGATCTACCTCTCCTTCGCGACGTGCCTCATCCTGATGGTGCCGGGGCTGGCCGTGCTCTACCGCAAGCCCATCCCGTTGGGGCTGGTCGCTGTCCTTGGCGTCGTGACGGTGCTCAGCGCCGCGCTGGCGCTGCAACTGACCGTGAACATGTTCGTCCGGGTGGTCAGCTATCAGCTGCCGTTCGTGGTCGCGACGGCAGCAAGCTGCTGGGTGGTTCTGCGGGACAGCCCGCGCCGGCTGCGTGATCTCCTGCTCGCCGGCCTGTTCGCGCTGTTGTGCATGCATGTGCCGCTCAAGGCCGCGCTGGCCGTCAGCCTGCATACCGGGCCGCACCAGATCAACTACATGGACACGCCGTTCGCGGTGGTGGCCCAGGTCAGCACCGGCCTCCTGATGGTGGCGACGGGCTTCCTGATTCTGGTGATCTCTGTGCTGGAACTGGTGCGGGAGACGCAGGAGGTGGCGGATACGGACGCCCTGTCCGGCCTCCTGAACCGCCGCGGGTTCGAGCAGCGCGCTTCAGATCTGGTGCATAGGCAGGCCGGGGCGGCGCCGTTCGCGCTGCTGCTCATCGATATCGACCACTTCAAGGCCATCAACGACACGTTCGGCCATGGCGTGGGCGACCAGACCATCCGCGGCTTCGGCGGCATGCTGCAGCACACGCTGCCGCAGTCGGCGCTCATCGGCCGGGTGGGGGGCGAGGAGTTCGCCATCCTGCTGGAGCGCGCCTCGCCCGAGATGGCGCGGCTGCAGGCGGAATCGGTGCGCCTCGCCATCATCGGCCATGAGGAGACGGACGTGCCGCCCTTCACCGTCAGCATCGGCGTCGCGCTGGCTTCGCGGGTCGAGCCGCTCCCGGCGACGTTCGAGCGGGCGGATGCCGCCCTCTACGAGGCGAAACGGTCCGGTCGCAATCGGGTCTGCTGCGCGGAAGAGGAATTCCTGCCCGACAACGTGGTGCCCCTGCGTCGTTGAGGGATCTCGCGCTAGCGGTTCGGCCGGGTCGCGATGAAGATCGCCAGCAGGATGAACAGCACGCCGAGGAACGCGAGCACGAAGGTCGGCGCGCCGAGATACCAGCTGCCGGTGAAGGTGCCGACGAAGCTTGCCAGCGCGAACAGCTTCACCAGGGGCGGGATGGCCCCGGTCTCCCGCCACCGGACCACGCCGGGGCCGAGCCAGCGGTGATTGAGGAGCCACGCCTCGAACTTGGGCGACGAGCGGGTGAAGCACCAGGCGGCGAGGATCAGGAAGACCGTGCCCGGCAGCATGGGCACCACCATGCCGATGGCGCCGATGACCAGGAAGACGAACCCCGCCGCGAACAGCAGCTTGCGATAGATGGCGTCGCGGCTCCAGCGCCCTGCGGCCAGCATCTCACTCTGCGTCAGCGCCCTCTGCGCCGTCGGGGCAGGCGGAGGAGGGGCGGATGCATCGTTGTCGGCGGCCATCGCGGGACCATGGCGCCTCATCCGGCGGAGAGCAAGCGCACGGCCGCATCCCGCTCCTGCAGGTGCAGCAGCGTGTGCAGCACCCGCGCGCCGGGGGCGACAAGGTCGGGATCGGCCCGCACCTGCGCCGCCGCCGCATTGCGGGCGGCCTCCACCTCGCCGCCGTGCCATTCCATGCGGGCGAGGCGGAAGCCGGGCAGGCCACTTTGCCGCGTGCCCAGCACGTCACCCTCGCCGCGCAGCCGCAGATCCTCCTCGGCGAGGCGGAACCCGTCCTGGCTCTCCCGCAGGATGGCGAGGCGGGCCTTCGCGGTTTCGCCCAGCGGGTGACGGTAGAGCAGCAGGCACACCGATGGCTTGTCGCCGCGCCCCACGCGGCCGCGCAACTGGTGCAGCTGGGCAAGGCCGAAGCGCTCGGCATGCTCGATGACCATGACGGTGGCCTCCGGCACGTTCACGCCCACCTCGATCACGGTCGTGGCGACGAGCAGCCGCGTCTCCCCGCGGGCGAAGCGGGCCATGGCCTCGTCCTTGGCGGCGCCGGACATGCGCCCGTGCACCAGTCCCACCGATGCGCCGAAGACGGATTGCAGCGTCTCGTAGCGCTCTGTGGCGGCGGCGAGGTCGGAGGTGTCGGTCTCCTCCACCAGCGGGCAGATCCAGTAGGCGCGGGCACCGGATGCCAAAGCCCGCCCGACGCCTGCCACCACCTCGTCCAGTCGGTCGAGGGGCAAGGCGCGGGTGTCGATGGCCTGCCGGCCCGGCGGCTTCTCCCGCAGCTCGCTGGACTCCATGTCGCCGAACAGGGTGAGGACGAGGGTGCGCGGGATGGGGGTCGCCGTCATCACCAGCATGTCCACCGCCTCGCCCTTGCGGGCCAGCGTCAGCCGCTGCTCGACGCCGAAACGATGCTGCTCGTCCACCACGGCGAGGGCGAGGTCGCGGAAGATCACGTCGTCCTGGATGAGCGCATGGGTGCCCACCACCAGATCGGTGCGGCCGAAGGCCAGCTCCGTGAGCACGGCCTCGCGGGCCCGCCCCTTCTCCCGGCCGGTGAGGATGGCCGTGGAGAGCCCAGCCGCGGCGGCCAGTGGCGCGATGGTCTCGTGATGCTGGCGGGCGAGGATCTCGGTGGGTGCCATCAGCGCGGTCTGCCGCCCAGCCTCGGCCACCGTGGCGGCGGCCATCAGGGCGACGACCGTCTTTCCCGAGCCCACATCGCCCTGAAGCAGGCGCAGCATCCGGGTGTCGGCGGCCAAATCCGCGCGAATGGCGGCGATGGCCTGCTCCTGCGCGCCGGTGAGCGTGAAGGGCAGGGCGGCGGCGAGCCGAGCCGAGATGTGTCCATCCCCGATGGTGGAGCGCCCGCCGGCCTTCTCCTCCTGCGCCCGGACGAGGGCGAGGGTGAGCTGATGTGCGAGCAACTCGTCGAAGGCGAGCCGGCGCCACGGCCCGCCGGCCGGCGTCGCCTCGTGGGGGGAGGCCGGCTTGTGCAGGCGCATCAGCGCCTCGCGGAAGGAGGGCCAGCCCCGCGCCGCGCGAACGTCGTCCGGAATCCACTCGGGCAGGTCGGGCACGCGCTGGAGCGCCGCCTCGATGGCCCGGCGCAGATGCCCGGAGGCGAGGCCCTCCACCAGCGGATAGACCTGCTCCACCGCCGGCAGCCGCTCGACCCCGGCGGCATCGAGGATGCGGTCCGGGTGGGTCATCTGCCGCATCCCGTCATAGATCGAGATGCGGCCGCACAGCCAGCGCTTGGCTCCGACCGGCAGCATCCGCTCGATGCGCGCGGGCTCGATCTTGAAATGCACCACCACCATGTCGCCGCTGGCATCGGACACATAGGTGCGGTGCGGCGCCCGGCTACCGGGCGGGGGCGGCTGGTGGGCGTCCACCGTCACTTCCACCGTCACGTCGGTCTCGGGAACGGCTTCGGCGAGCAGGGGGCGGGCGCGGCGGTCCACGAAGCCGGACGGCATGTGGAACAGCAGGTCGATCACCCGCGGCATGTCCCGACCCAGCAGGCGCGCATACGGCTTCATCAGCTTGGGGCCGATGCCGGAGAGGCTGTCGAGGGTTGCGAAGAGGGGGGACAGGACGTCGGGGCGCATGGCGGCGCGAGGGTGTCCGATCGGCCGTTGCGGCGCAAGCCGGGGCGGGGCGCGGCGGCTGGGAAGATGGTGGAAAGGCACCGGCTGGAGATCGGCGGCAATCTGCTATAGGTTTCAACAGTTAGGCGGAGATGGACACCGGGATGAGCACCGGCGAGGGCGACGGCGAGCAGGCGGAACGTGCGGCCTTCATCCTCCGGCTGCGCCAGCGTGGGATCAGGGATCTCGCGGTGCTGCGCGCCATCGAGCTGGTGCCGCGGCCGCTGTTCGTGGATCCCATGATGCGCCGCCACGCCTATGACGACGTGGCGCTGCCCATCGCCTGCGGCCAGACCATGTCGCAGCCGAGCCTCGTCGCCGCCATGACGGAAGCCCTCGGCGTCACAGCAGACCAGACCGTGCTGGAGGTGGGCACCGGCTCCGGCTATCAGGCCGCCGTGCTCTCCCATCTCGCCGCCCGCGTGGTGACGGTGGACCGCTATCGCTCCCTCGTCAGCGAGGCGCAGACGCGTTTCGAGGTGCTCGGCCTGCGCAACGTCACCGCCTATGTGGGCGACGGCATGAACGGCATGCCGGCCCGCGCGCCGTTCGACCGCATCCTCGTCACCGCCGCGGCACCCGACATCCCGCCGGCGCTGATGGATCAGCTCAAGCTCGGCGGCGTCATCGTCGCGCCCCTCGGCGCGCCGGAGGAGGTGCAGACGCTCGTCCGTATCGTCAAGGAGCAGTCGGGCCGCAGCCGCACCGACCTGATGAAGGTGCGCTTTGTACCGCTCGTTCCGGGCGCCGCGGCCACACTCTGAGCGAAAGCATCGCTTTCACCGTACCCTGGTGCCGAAGCCCGTTGCGGGGGTCCGATCCCTCGGCTATCGGGATCGACAGTTGCGTTCCGGGGGATCGAGAATTGAAGGGCGTTTCCGGCCGCGGGCGGCAGTTTCTGACGTGTGCGCTGCTGCTCGGCCTGCTGACAGGCTGCGCCGGGCGCCCCGATGGCGCGCTCATTCCCGTGCCCGATACAATTCCCGGCACGTCCCGCGTGGACATGGTGGTCGCCACCGTCCGCGAGCGGTCCGATGGCCCGGACATCTTCAACGGCGAGCGCGCCCGCACGCCGAGCTATGCCGAGATCGAGGTTTCCATCCCGCCCGACGGCGCCCGCAAGATCGGCGACGTTCAGTGGCCGCGGAGCATTCCGGGCAACCCGGCGACGGACTTCGTCACCACCAAGCTCGTCGACCTGACACAGGATCAGGCGACCGTGTGGTTCCATAACCGCATCAGCCGCACGCCCGGCCGGCAGGCCCTGGTGTTCGTGCACGGCTACAACCAGCGCTTCGACGACGCGGTGTTCCGCTTCGCGCAGATCATCCACGATTCCGAGGCGCCGGTGACGCCGGTGCTGTTCACCTGGCCCTCGCGCGGCAGCCTGCTCGCCTACGGCTATGACCGCGAAAGCACCTCCTTCTCCAGGGATTCCCTCGAGCGGCTGCTGACCTTCATGGCCAAGGACCCGAACGTGGGCGAGATTTCCATCCTCGCCCATTCCATGGGCAACGTCGTCACGCTGGAAGCCCTGCGGCAGATGGCGATCCGCAACGGGCGCATCCTCCCCAAGATCAAGTATGTGATGCTGGCGGCGCCGGACGTGGACGTGGACGTCTTCTCCACCTTCTTCAACGAGATCGGCAAGACCAGCCAGCGCCCGGCCTTCACCCTGTTCGTCTCGCAGGACGACAAGGCGCTCGCCGTCTCCCGTCGGGTGTGGGGTGACGTCCCCCGTGTCGGTGCGGTGGATCCGGAGCAGGAGCCGTTCCGCACCGAGTTCGAGAAGAATAACATCAACGTGGTGGACCTGACCAAGCTCAGGACCAACGATCCCCTCGCCCACGGCAAGTTCGCCGCCAGCCCGAAGGTGGTGCAGGCCATCGGCGCCCGCCTTGCGGAGGGGCAGACCATGACCGACTCCCGCGTCGGCGTCGGCGAGCACATCATCAAGGCGACCTCGGACGCCGCCGCGACCGTCGGCACCGCCGCCGGCCTCGTCATCGCCGCGCCCGTCGCCGTGGTGGATGAGAACACCCGCTCCCACTACAACCAGCATGTGAACCAGCTGGGCCGCTCGGTGTCGGACACCGCCGAGAGCGGCGCCAGCGTGGTTACGCTCCCCAAGGGCAACTGACCAAACGGCAGGTCGGGGTCGCCGACCTGTTGCAGGTTTGTCACGCGGGAGTCGAAAGTTCGGCAGCACCATGCCGAAGATACGTCATTTAAGCCGCCGTTTACGCATGGGACCCTTAACTGCGGGCCGTAATGTTTGCGTGCGAGTTCGGTCACATGCGTACTTCCTGCGGGACTCACGGGCGTAACGTCTTCGCGCGGCTGGCACTGATCGGGCTCGTGTCCGGAACGGTTGCAGGCTGTAGTTCGGATACGATCCGCTTCGCCGCCGACTCGCCCCAGCCACCGGCCGGGGCGCCCGTCGCGGGCTACCAGGGGCATCCGGGCGGCTATCCGCCCGCCGGCAACGGGGACGTCACGGGCTCGCTCGGCTCGGGTCGGGTCGAGGCCATGCCGGCCCCGCCGCCGGGACAGGCGGCAGCGCCCGGTTACCCGGCCTCATCCTATGCCTCAACCGGTGGCGGTCAGCCGCTATACGGAGCGCCCGGCTATGCGGCGGCGACGCCCGCTGCGGCTCCCGCCGCCCGCGGTCCGGCTGCCGGAACCCATGTGGTGGTGGCCGGCGAGACCCTCGGGTCCATCTCGCGCATGTACAACGTCTCGGTGGCCTCGCTGACCATCGCCAACAACATTCCCGCCGGAGGCACCGTCCGCACGGGCCAGACGCTCATCATCCCGCCCGGCGGCAATGGCGCGTCGCAGGCCAAGGCCGCGCAGGCTGCTGCCCAGTCCACTGCTGCCGCCAAGCCGCCGCAGCTTGCCGCGGCGGCTCCGGTCGCCAGCACGCTGCAGGTTCCCGGCTCGGCCAAGCCCGCGACGATCGCCGCCACGCCGGCTCCGGCACCGGCTGCCGCCCCCGCGGCGAAGACCACCCAGACCGCTGCGGCCAAGCCCGCCGGTTCCGCGCCGACTGCGGCGGTGTCCAAGTCGGCCGCACCCGAGCCCAAGGTCGAGACCGCCGCGAAGGTGTCGCCGGTGATCGATGCCGACGACGCCCCGCGCGCCGGTGGCTCCGGTCCCCAGTTCCGCGCCCCGGTGCGCGGCCGCGTCATCGCCTCCTATGGTCCCAAGCCCGGCGGTGCCCACAATGACGGCGTGAACTTCGCGGTCCCCGAGGGCACTGCGGTGCGCGCTGCCGAGGACGGCACCGTCGCCTATGCCGGCAACGAGCTGAAGGGGTACGGCAACCTCGTGCTCATCAAGCACGCGGACGGCTACGTGACCGCCTATGCCAACAACAGCGAGCTGACGGTGAAGCGCGGCGATACCGTGCGGCGCGGCCAGATTGTTGCCAAGGCCGGCCAGAGCGGCAACGTCTCCTCGCCCCAGCTGCACTTCGAGATCCGCAAGGGGTCGACGCCCGTCGATCCGAGCCGCTACGTCGCCGGTCTCTGATCGCAACTTCATCTCAAACGAAAACGGCCGGGCATCTGCCCGGCCGTTTTGCGTTGGGCGGTGGATCAGGCCGCCGGATGCTCCATCTCGCCGCCATAGCGGCGGCGCAGGTGGGCCTTGAACACGGAGGCATCGAGCGGCCGGCCGGTGGCGCGGGTGAGAAGCTCGTCCGTCTCCAGCAGCGAGGCCTGGCCGTGGACGTTGACGCGCAGCCACGTCAGCAGGGGCGCGAAATCCCCCTTGGCGATGCCGGGCAGGATGCCGGGATCGGCGCGGCAGGCGGCGTCGAACAGCTGCGCGGCGGTCATCGCGCCCAGCGTGTAGGTGGGGAAATAGCCCCAGCCGCCGCCCGGCCAGTGAATGTCCTGGAGGCAGCCCAGACGATCGTCGGGCGGCGTCACGCCGAGGAGGGACTTCATGCCCTCGGCCCAGGCCCCGGGTAGGTCGGCGAGCTTCATATCTCCACCGATCAGCGCCTTTTCCAGCCGGTAGCGCAGGATGACGTGGGCGGGATAGGTCACCTCGTCGGCATCCACCCGGATGAAGCCGCGCTCCACCTTGGTGTAGAGCCGCCACAATGCATCCGCCTCCCAGGCCGGGCCGGAGCCTTTGAAGGCGGCGCGCATGCGCGGGGCGGCGAAGGTGAGGAATTCCCGGCTGCGGCAGGCCTGCATCTCCATGAGCAGAGACTGGCTCTCATGGATGCTCATGGAGCGGGCCTGCCCCACCGGCTGGTGGATGAAATCCTGCGGGCGACCCTGCTCATAGAGCGCATGGCCGGTCTCGTGCAGCACGCCCATGAGGGCGCGGGAGAAGTCGCTCTCGTCGTAGCGGGTGGTGATGCGCACGTCGTTGTCGGCGCCACCGCAGAAGGGATGGGTGGAGACATCGAGCCGGCCGCGCTCGAAATCGAAGCCGACCACCTTCATCATCTCCAGCCCAAGCGCACGCTGCGCCTCCACGGCGAAGGGGCCTTCGAGCGGGGACGTCGCCGGGCGGCGGGCCTGGATTTCCAGCACTTCCTCGGTGAAGCCGGGCAGGAACTGGGCGAGGTCGTCGAACAGCGCGTCGATGCGGGCTGAGCGGCCGCCCGGCTCGTAGCCGTTCAGGAGGGCATCATAGGGGGAAAGGCCAAGCTTCTCGCCTTTCACCCGGCCGATCTCGCGCTGGAGCCGCAGCACCTCCTCCAGATAAGGCAGGAGGGCGGGGAAGTCCGCGTCCGCACGCGCCTTGCGCCAGGCCATCTCGCAGCGGGAGGAGGCGCGGCTGGAAGCTTCCACGAGGTCGGCGGGCACGGCGGTGTCTACGGTGAAGCTGCGGGTGATCTCGCGCACGTTGGCGCGCTCCCACGGGCCCAGATCCTCATTCTCCGCATTGGCGATCCAGTCGCCGATGCGCGGGTCGGTCGCCATGTTGTGGTGGAGCACGCGCAAGAGGGCGAGGCTCTCCGCGCGGGTGGAGGCGGCGCCCTTGGGCATCATGGTGTCGCTGTCCCACTGGAGGATGCCGATGCCGTTGGCGAGCGCCGCGGCACGGTCGAAATGGGCGGCGAGGTCGGAATAGGCCGTCATGGCGCGATCCTGTTGGCTCTGGGGCCGGAGAATTCAAGGGCCGGGAAAAGGGCCAAGACGGTAGCCAAGCGGGGCCGGCATGGAAAGGGCGGGGCCTGCGGCGCGGGTCGCAAAGAAAAGCCCGGCGCGGACGTTGGGTCCGGCCGGGCTGGAGGTAACACCGTGGTTCGGGTCGGTGGGCCCTCAGGCCGCCTTCTCGCCGGGGGTGAGCGAGAGCACCGACTCAAATCCTTCAAACTCCGGACCGCCGATATAGTTCACGCGGTTGGATGACGCACCCGCGTCGCGGTGGGCGAGGCGGAAGGCCTCCGACTTGGTCCAGGCCTCGAAATCGGCCTTGGAGCCCCACACGGTGTGGGAGATGTAGAGGGTGTAATCCTCCTTCTCCGCCCCGCGGCACAGATCGAAGGCGACGAAGCCGGGGACGCTGGCGATGTAGGTGTCGCGCTCCCGCCAGACCCGCTCGAACTCGGCCTCGGACCCGTGTTTCACCTTGAACCTGTTGGTGGCAATGAACATCTCGTCACTCCGTATGGGCAATGGGAAAGGTAGCCGGCCGCCTATTTGACCGGGTAGGGCGTCGCCGCCGCGATGGTCTCGGCGCCGATTTTGAACTTGAGGCCGGCCTTCGCGGTGATGCCGGCGCTCGGCAGGAACTGCTGGTACTGAACGTACTGCTCGTTGAAGAGGTTCTCAACGGAGAGCTGGGCGAGCACGTTCGGGTCCGGCTGGTAGCCGAGATAGACGTTCACGAGGTTGAAGCTCGGCGTCGCCGCGTAGGGGGAATCGGCCGGCAGGTCGGCCGCGGTCTTCGCCGCCACCCACTGCCAGCGCACCGAGACGGTGAGCTTGTTCTCGAAGAAGCGGGCGCCCAGCGTCGCGGCGATGTTGTTGGGCATCACGTTGGCGAGGGGCTGGCCGTTGTTGGTGTTCTCGCCCTCGGACACGGTGGCATTGAAGCCCGCGAACCAGAGGCCGGCGTCGTAATTGCTCTCGAACTCGAAGCCGCGCATGCGGGCGTTGGCGATGTTCTGATACTGGTAGTTGGCGAAGCTGCCGAACGGCGTCCGGTCGTAGCCCACCAGCTCGATATAGTCCTCCACGTCGTTCTGGTAGACGTTGGCCTTGGCGCGGAACTTGTCGCCCTTGGTGAAGATGTCGTCGAACCGCAAGTTCAGGCCGATTTCCTTGTTCTTGCCGATTTCCGGCCGGAGATACGGGTTCGGCACGAAGCAGAACACGCCGAAGCTGCCATCCGGACAGAAGACCAGCGGAATGTTCGGCGGGTGCGCGCCGTTCACCAGCGTCTCGGTGACGGCCGGCGCCCGATAGCCTTCCGCGAAGGTGCCGTAGAGCGTCACCCACTGCCAGGGCGTGAGGCCCACCGTGATCTTGGGCGAGAGGTGGTCGCCGCTGGTGGAAACGCCGTCTCCACTGAGATTGTAGGTGTCATAGCGCAGCGCGCCGATGGCCTCGAACCAGGTGGAATAATTGGCCTTCCACTGGATGAAGGCACCACCCACACCCCGCTCGCCGGACGGGTTGTAGCCGTCGCCGAAGCCGTAATTGTCGATATTGTCCACGTCGTCGTGGAAATAGTCGCCGCCGATGGTGATGGCGTTGCGGATGTCGGCGAAGGTGAAGCGCGAGGTGTTGTTGAGGTCGAAGCCCAGCGTGTCGATGGTAAAATAGCGCGGGTCGCCGACGGAGCCGGTGATGGAGCTGGGCGTGCCCGCCACCTTCAGCTGGCTCTGCTTCACCCGGTTCCAGTAGATCTGGCTGCGCCAGTCGAAAATGTTGTCGTCGGGGTTGGTGTAGTTCCAGCTCGCCGTCAGGGTCTGGTTGAGAACGGTGGTGCCGTACTGGGTCGAGTTGGCGGGAAGCGCGTTGTTCACCAGCGCGGCGTTGTAGGTGGTGTAGTCGGCGTCGTAATTGAGGCCGGTGATCTTCACCTCGTGATGGTCCGCCGGCCGGAAGGTGAGCTTGGCGACGCCGGTCCAGATGTCGGAGCCGGTGCCGGGCACCTCGTTGCCGTTGCCGTCCGTATAGTCGCCCTGCGAGCGGTAGGTACCGCCGAAGAACAGGTCGATGTTCGGGTTCACCTTCGCCGCCGCGAACAGGGCGGCGTAGCCCATCGGCCCGTTGGAGCCGAACTCCCCGGCGGATTCCACACCCCACGTCTGGCCGGGCCTGATGATGTCGGCGGCGTCCTTGGTGCGGAACGTCACCACGCCGCCGATGGCGCCGGAACCGTAGATGTTGGCCACCGGGCCGCGCACCACGTCCACGTCCGCCAGCAGGCCGGGCTCAAGGAAGAAGGAGCCGGCGCCGGTGCCGTGGCCGAGCTGGGTGAAGTTCTGCCGCGCGCCGTCGACGAACACCGCGACGCGGCCGTAGTCCTCCATGCCGCGGATGTTGATGGAGGCCTGCGTGGAATTGCCGTTCTGGATGACGGTGGTGCCCGGCATGCCGAAGAAGACGTCCTGCGTCCGCGACGGCATCAGCTGTTCGAGATCGTCCGGGCGCACCACGCTGATGGCGGCGAGCGCATCGATGGCGCGCTCTTCCGTGAAGCTGGCGGCCACCGTGATGGTGTCGAGAGAGATGGTCGTCGTGTCGTCGGTCGCGCCGGCCTCAGGTGCGCTCTGGGCGCGCAGCGGCGTGGCCATGAGGACGGCGCAGAGCGCGACGCCCGCGAGCAGTGCCTCTTTCCCGCGGCGATGCCCTTCGCCCTTGAACACGGCAATGCGCTGCGGTTCTCCCGCCATAATCCTCTCCCGGCTGATGTTCGGAGGCTGGCTGGCGTCGATCCGGAGACCGGGGACGTGGCGGGCCGCAGGCGTGCTGCCTGAGCAGGCGATTTCCTGCGCAGGCGATGTCCTGAGCAGGCGTCTTGCCTGACACGATTTGGCTACCGTCACGCCACGGAAGCGTCAAGAAGAATACATCCAACTTGCCAATGAACTGAAATAACGTCAGAGACTGTTGCGTGTCTGGCACGTAGATATGTGCCCGTTCGATATTGGAATAAATAAAATAAAGGCGAATCGGTCTCATGAAGACTCGCCATAAAAAATGGAGTTGCTCTAATTCCATGTTGATCCGGCGTCAGAAAGATATCCGCGCGTGCCGTGTTGCGGCGCGTCTTGTCAGCCTTGGCGTGGTCGTCGCTGCCCTTCTTGCCGTCGCCGGCCTCGCGCCACGTGTTGCTGCGGCCCAGCCGCAGGCTTCGCCGCGCATCGTCTCCATCGGCGGCGCAGTCACCGAGATCCTGTTCTCGCTCGGCATGGGTGATCGCGTGGTGGCGGTGGACCAGACCAGCCGCTACCCCGCCGCCGCCCGCGCTTTGCCGGATGTGGGCTATGCGCGTGCCTTGTCGCCGGAGGGCGTGCTCTCGGTGGGGCCGACGCTGATCCTCGCCATGGAAGGCGCCGGGCCGCCCTCCACCATGGAGGTGCTGAAACAGGCCTCGGTGCCGGTCGTCATCATCCCGGACGGGCACGACAGGGAGGCGGTGCTGCGCAAGATCGCGGCCGTGGCGCAGGCGGTTGGCGCGGAGGAAAAGGGCAGGGCGCTCGCCGCAGAGGTCTCCGACGATTTCGCCGCGCTGGATGCCATGGTGAAGGCGCTGCCGGAGCGGCCGCGCGCGGTGTTCGTGCTCTCCGCCTCGGGCGGCGCGGCGGTGGTGGGCGGCGCGGACACCAGCGCCGATGCCATCCTGAAACTCGCGGGCCTCACCAATGCCATGGCTGAGATCAAGGGCTTCAAGCCGGCGCTGGACGAGGCGGCAATGTCGGCGGAGCCGGAGGCGGTGGTGGTGATGCGCGGCGGCGGGCAGGTGCTCGATGTCGCGACCGTCTTCGCGCTGCCCGCCTTCGCCGGAACGCCCGCCGCGCGGGACAAGCGCCTCGTGTCGCTGCCCGGCTCCTATCTGCTCGGATTCGGCCCCCGCACGCCGCGCGCGGCGCGCGATCTCGCGGCGGCGCTGCACCCGGGCGCGAAGCTGCCGGAGCTGCCGGCCCGACCCTGGAGCGCGGAGCCGGACCAATGAGCATGGAAGGCGTTGCCATGGCCACGGCGGAGGCGGGAACGCGCGGGCGTCCGGTGACGGCGGGGCTGACCCTGTTCGCTGTTCTGGCGGTTGCGGCCTTCGTGGGCGCGTTGGCCATCGGCCCGTTCACCATCGCCCCCGGCCGGGTGTTCGCCGTGCTGTGGGACTGGATCACCGGCGCGGCGCCGGCCGGCCCCCTGCGCGAGCGCATCGTGGTGCTGGACGTGCGCCTGCCCCGCGCGCTCGTTGGCGCGCTGGCCGGCTCGGGCATGGCCGTGGCGGGGGCGCTGATGCAGGGCGTGTTCCGCAATCCGCTCGCCGATCCCAGCCTCGTGGGCGTGGCGCCGGGGGCGGCGCTGGCGGCGGTGGCGTTCGTCGTGTTCGGCGCGCCGCTCGTCGCCTTGCTGCCGCAGCCGCTGCAGGTGGTCGGGCTGCCGCTCGCCGCCTTCGCAGGAGGGCTCGTGACCACCCTCGTCATCGCGCGGCTCGCGGAGCATGACGGGCGCACTTCGGTGGCGACGCTGCTCTTCGCCGGCCTTGCCCTTGGGGCGCTGGCGAGCGCCGGCACGGGGGTAATGGTGTTCCTCGCCTCCGAGCAGCAGACGCGGGACTTCCTGTTCTGGACGCTCGGGAGCCTCGGCGGCGCGACGTGGATGAAGGCGCTGCTTGCCGCCCCCTTCGTGCTGGGGCTGCTGGCCATCGCCGTCGGCCTCGCCCGCGGGCTCGATGCGCTGGCGCTGGGCGAGGCGGAGGCGTTTCACGCTGGCGTCAGTGTGGAGCGGCTGAAGCGCACCGCCGTCGTCGCCGTCGCGGCCGGGGTGGGGGCGGCGGTGGCGGCCACCGGTGTCGTCGGCTTCGTCGGGTTGGTGGTGCCGCATCTCGCGCGGCTGGTGATCGGGCCGTCCCATCGCGCGCTGGTGCCGGCCTCGGCGCTGCTCGGAGCGGCGGTGCTGCTCGGCGCGGACATCCTCGCCCGCATGATCGCGGCGCCGGCCGAACTGCCGCTTGGCGTCGTTACCGCTCTGGTCGGGGCGCCCTTCTTTCTGTGGCTGCTGCTGAAGCGCCGGGCGTTCGTGGGGTGAGCATGTATCGCGCAGAGAACGTCACCGTCACGGCCTCCGGCCGCCGGCTCGTGGATGGCGCGAGCCTCACGGTTCGGCCGGGGCGCGTCACCGTGCTGGTGGGGCCGAACGGCGCCGGCAAGTCCACCCTGCTCAAGGCCATGTCCGGCGAGCATCGGCTCGCCACCGGGCGGGTGACGCTGGACGGTATCTCCATCCATGAGATGCGGCCGCTGGAACTGGCGCGGCGCCGGGCGGTGCTGCCGCAGGCGGCGGAGGTGGCCTTTCCCTTCACCGCCGCGGAGGTCATCACCGCCGGCCTCATGGCGGGGGAGGGGCACGACCGCGCCCGCATCCTGCGCCTGCTGGCGCGGGTGGACCTGCCCGGCTTCGCCGACCGTCGCTATGACAGCCTGTCAGGCGGCGAGCGGCAGCGGGTGCAACTTGCCCGCATTCTCGCCCAGCTGGATGCGGGAAAGCCGGATGCACCTGGCTATCTCTTCCTCGACGAGCCCACCGCCAGCCTCGATCTCGCCCACCAGCTCACCGTGCTCAACATTGCCCGCGCCCATGCGGATGCGGGCGGAGGCGTGCTGGCGGTGCTGCACGACCTCAACCTCGCCGCCATGGTGGCCGACGAGATCGTGGTGCTGGCGGGAGGGCGGGTCCGCGCGGCGGGGCCAGTGGCGGAGGTGCTGACAGAGCCGGTGCTGGCGGACGCCTTCGGCATTCGCCTGCGAATCGGGGTGGCCCCGCCCGGCCCCTTCATACTGCCGCAGAACGTGCAGGCGGCGGGGTAAGGGCAGGCAGGGGGGAGCCGGGCTCAGCCCAGCGCGGTTGAAGCTTTGAACTGGGCTTAGCCCAGTTCTTGCGCTGCCTTCAGCACCTCGGCGGCGTGGCCATCCACCTTCACCTTGGGCCAGGTCTTTGCCACCTTGCCGTCGCGGCCGATGAGGAGGGTGGCGCGCTCGACGCCCATGTACTTGCGCCCGTACATGCTCTTTTCCACCCACACGCCATAGGTTTCCAGCATGGCCTTGTCGGGATCGGAGCCCAGCGCGAAGCCGAGGCTGTACTTGTCACGGAACTTGTCCTGCGCCTTCACCTCGTCGGCGGAGACGCCGAGGATGTCGGTGTCGGCAGCGGCGAATTCCGCCTTCAGGCCGTTGAAGGCAATGGCTTCCTTGGTGCAGCCGGGCGTGTCAGCCTTGGGGTAGAAATAGACCACCAGCTTGCGGCCCTTGAAATCCTTCAATGAAACGGTACCGCCCCCATCACGGGTGAGCGAGAAAGCAGGCGCCTTGGCGCCAACCTCCGGGAAACTGGACATTCCGCCTTCCTTTCGACGTGTTCGGCGCCATACGGGGCTGCTCAAATGCAAGCCCACAAGATGGCCGCGTTCTTGGGCCAGATGGTATCATCAAGGGAGTTGATCCACCTCATCTTTACGAGACAAGGGCAGGTTAGGGTCATTTCTTGCGGGCCGGAGGCGAATCGAAGCGCACTCCGGAGGGCACCGCGGGACCATCGCCGGGTTGCGGACGAACGGCCGGGAACGGCCGAAGCGGTAGAGGGAAGGTCCAGACGGAATGGAGTTTCGGCAGGAGAGGCCGGCGGGGGCGCGGCGCGAGCCTAAGCGGTCCCGCTTCCGGGGCATTGTCGGTGCGCTGACGCCGCGCAGCCGTGCCGCGCGCCTTTTTACCGGCCTGTGCCTCGTCCTGATCGCCCTCGGCGGCGTCGCTGCCGTCACCCTCTACGCGCTCATCGCCACCGGCATGGTCACCGCCAACCTCGCCACGCCCTATATCGAGCGGGCGCTGGAGGAGCGCATCGGCGGCGGCCACCAGGTCAGCATCGGCGCCACCACCATGGAGACGGTGGGCCATGGCGCCACCGCCGTGGTGGTCCACGACATCCGCGTCACCGGCCCCGACGGCCAGCTCGTCGCCAGCGCGCCGAGCGCCGAGGTGGAACTGGAAGGCTCCATCCTCTCGCTCATGCCCAAGGCGCGGCGCATCGACCTCGTGGGCGCGGAAATGACGGTGCGAATCGCCCCGACCGGTCAGGTGGCGGTGGCTACCGGCCGCGGCGCCAAGGCGATCCCCGCCAGCCCCACCGCCCGCTCCGCGGTGGCGCCCGCTGCATCCCAGACTGCGACCCCGGCCTCCGCTCCCGCCTCGCCGCCAGACAAGGCGCAACAGGCCGCCGATGCCGCCGGCGCGGATTTCGATCCGCTCAAGCCCGTCGCGCTTGCCCGCTGGATGGCGGACCTCGAAACCGCCGGCTTCGATGGCGGTGCGCTCGCGGACGTGGGCCTCAAGGACGGCACCGTGATCGTGGAGAACGAGGGCGCCGGCCGCCGAATCGTCTTCCAGCACATGAGCGTCCGGCTCGCGCGGCCGCCGGGTGGCGGCGCGGTGCTGACCTTCACCACCCAGTCGCCGCAGGGCGTCGCCACCGCTGTCGCGCGCATCAGCCCGGTCAGCAATGGCGAGCGCGCCATGGACGTGGCCATCCGGAACGTCTCGACCCGCGACCTGCTGCACGCCTTCGTGCAGGACCAGCGGCGCTTCTATATCGACACCCCCCTCAACGCTTCCTTCTCCGCCCGCCTCGCCCTCGACGGCGCGCTCACGTCCGCGGATGCGAGCCTCGATCTCGGCGCCGGCGCGCTCGGCAGTGGGGAGGACCCGGAAGAGCGCTTCGTCATCGACCGCGCCCGCATCGTGGCTAAGCTGGATGTGGCGCGGCGTGTGATCGTGGTCGCTCCCATTGAGGCGGTGAAGAGCCAGAACATCATCGAGCTGGCGGGTGAGATCCGCGTGCCGGCCAAGGCGCAGGAGCCGTGGCCGTTCCAGATGGGGCCGAAGCAGGTCGTGTTTCAGGGGCCGGAGATGCCCGAGCCGCCCCTCGTCATCACCAAGGTGGACGTGTCCGGCCGGTTCGATCCGCCCAGCCGCCAGATCGTGGTGGACCAGGGCCTGCTGGGCGCTTCCACCGCCAGCTTCAGCTTCACGGCGCTGTTCGATTTCGGTGTGCCCATTCCCTACTTGAAGTTCGACGGCGTCGCTTCTCCCATGCCGGTGGCGACGGTGAAGCGCTTCTGGCCGGTGAACATTGCGCCTCCCGCCCGTCAGTTCGCGGTGGAGAACGTCTCCGGCGGCACGGCGGAAGGCATCGCGGTCGCGGTGAAGCTGCCGCTCGACCTCATCGGCCAGAAGCAGGTGCCGCTGCCTGAGGACGGCGTGCGCTTCACCATAACCGGCAAGGGCGTGACGATCCGGCCGGTGAAGGGACTGCCGCCCATCACCAATTCCAGCCTCGCCATCCTCGTCACCGGCCGCTCGGTACGCATCACCATGCCCGACGGCACAGTGGTGACGCCGCAGAACCGCAAGATCGCGGTGAGCGACGGCGTGATGCTGATTCCCGATTATTTCCCGCGCGAGCCCTCCGCGCAGATCCGGGTGAATTTCAACGGCCCCGCCGACGCCGGCATCGAGGTGCTGGGCATGGAGCCCCTGAAGGGGCCGCAGGGCACGGCCTTCGATCCCTCCACCACGCGCGGCCGGCTCTCGGCGCTGCTGCAGGTGAACATGATCTTCCGCAAGGTGCCGCTGCCGGAGGATCTCGACTATTCTCTGGAGGCGAACCTCACCGACTTCGGCGTGGACAAGGTGTTCCGCGGCCAAAGGCTGGAGGGCGCGACGGTGAAGGCCTTCGCCTCGCCCGCCGGCATCGTGCTGCGTGGCGAGGGTAAGCTCGCCGGGGCGCCGCTCGCCTTCGAGTACGAGAAGAAGAAGGACGTGGCCGATTCGGACATCCGCGTCTCCGCTACCCTCGACGATGCCGCCCGCGGCAAGCTGGGCGTGGACATTCCCGGCGTCAGCGGCCCGGTGGGCGTGCGGGTGGTGGGCACCACCAACAACAAGGACACGCGGGCGAGCATCGAAGGCGACCTGACCCAGGCGCGGATCGCCGATCTCATTCCCGGCCTCAGCAAGCCCGCCGGCAAGCCGCTCAAGGCGCGCTTCACCGTGAACGACAAGGGTAACTCGGTCCGCCTCGACGACATGGTGATCGACGGCTCGGGCACCCTGCTCAAGGGCAACATCGAGCTGGCCGACAGCGGCGACCTGATGGGCGCGAACTTCCCGACCTTCCAGCTCTCCGACGGCGACAAGGCCTCGGCCAAGGCGGAGCGGGTCGGCTCGGTACTGAAGATCCGCATCACCGGCGAGGTGATGGATGCCCGTGGCATCATGAAGAGCCTCGTCAGCGGCCCCCCCACCGACAAGCGCAAGTCGCAGGACGTGGACGTGGAGGCGCGCATCGGCGCGCTCACCGGCAACAACGGCGAGGTGCTGCGCCAGTTCGATCTCTCCACCACGCGGCGCGGCGTCGAGATGCGCGACTTCACCCTCACCGCCAAGACGGGTCGGGAAGGCACGGTGGCCGGCGAGATGCGCACCTGGCAGGGCCGCGAGCGGGCGCTGCAGATCACCACCTCGGATGCCGGCGCGCTGTTCCGCTTCCTCGACATCTACGCGAAGATGCAGGGCGGCGAGGCGTGGCTGGTGGTCGATCCCCCGCGCAGCGACAACACGCCGCAGGAAGGCGTGCTGCACCTGAGCGACTTCTCCATCAAGGGCGAGCCCGGCCTCGAGCGCCTCTCCAGCGCCGCCCGCGACAGCTCCGGCCGCATCGAGAACGGCACCGCCGCTTTCGAGAAGGCGCAGGCCCAGTTCTCCCGATCAACCGGCAAGATCGTCTTCAAGGAAGGGGCCATCTGGGGCCCCTCCGTGGGGGCGACCTTCGACGGTTCGCTGGATTTCGCCGCCGACCGCATCAACATGCGCGGCACCTTCGTGCCGGCCTACGCGCTCAACAACATCTTCTCCAAGCTGCCGGTCATCGGCCTGTTCCTCGGCGGCGGGCCCAACGAGGGCTTGGTGGGCGTGACCTTCGAGGTCGTCGGCCCGCTGTCCACCGGTCCGACCCTGCGGATCAACCCCATCTCGGCCGTGGCGCCGGGCTTCCTGCGCAAGATCTTCGAATTCCGCGATTCGACCGGAACGCCACCGACGCGATAGCCCCTCCAATGCCCCGGCGGGACGGGGGAAGCGAAAGTGGAAGCCCCGCCCATGGGGCAATCGTGCGACGGTCTCATGAAACCGCCCCAAGGTGCGACGCTTTGCCCAAACGCCCCTTGCGATGGCCCACGGCACCCCTCACACTCCCGGCCCATAAACATAATTGGCAGGAAACGAATTGAGGGTGGGATAGATGCTGGCTCTGGTGCTCATCATCGCCTGCGGCCTCTTGGCCGTGGCGTACGGCGTATGGACGATCAAAGGGTTGATGGAGGCGGACCCGGGAACCGCCAGGATGCAGGAGATCGCATCCGCCATCGCTGAAGGCGCGCAGGCCTATTTGCGCCGGCAATACACCACCATCGGCATCGTGGGTGCCGTCATCTTCATCCTCGTGGGCGTGTTCCTCGGCTGGCTGGTGGCCATCGGCTTCGCGCTGGGGGCCATCCTCTCCGGCCTTGCCGGCTTCATCGGCATGAATGTGTCAGTGCGGGCGAACGTGCGTACCGCGCAGGCGGCGACGCTTTCGCTGGCCGGCGGCCTCGACCTCGCCTTCAAGGCGGGGGCCGTCACCGGCCTTCTGGTGGCCGGCCTCGCGCTGCTCGGCGTCAGCGTCTACTACCTCATCCTCACCGGCTTCCTCGGTTTCGCGCCGAACAGCCGCACGGTGGTGGATGCGCTGGTGGCGCTGGGCTTCGGCGCCTCGCTCATCTCCATCTTCGCCCGTCTCGGAGGCGGCATCTTCACCAAGGGCGCGGACGTGGGCGGCGACCTCGTCGGCAAGGTGGAAGCCGGCATTCCCGAGGACGACCCGCGCAACCCGGCCACCATCGCCGACAACGTGGGCGACAATGTCGGCGACTGCGCCGGCATGGCGGCCGACCTGTTCGAGACCTATGCGGTGACGGTGGTCGCCACCATGGTGCTCGCGGCCATCTTCTTCGCCGCGAACCCGGCGACGCTGGCCACCATGATCGTCTATCCGCTGGCCATCGGCGGGGCGTGCATCCTCACCTCCATCGCCGGCACCTATTTCGTGCGGCTGGGGGCGAACTCCTCCATCATGGGCGCGCTCTACAAGGGCCTCATGGCGACGGCGGGCTTCTCCATCATCGCGCTTGCCGTGGTGACATGGCTGCTGCCCGGCTTCGGGCCGATCCAGGGGGTGGCCTATTCGGGCACGAGCCTGTTCCTGTGCGGCCTCGTCGGCCTCGCGGTGACGGGGGCCATCGTGGTCATCACCGAGTATTACACCGGCACCGGCTATCGCCCGGTGGTGTCCATCGCCCAGGCGTCGGTCACGGGCCACGGCACCAACATCATCCAGGGCCTCGCCGTCTCGCTGGAATCGACGGCGCTGCCGACCATCGTCATCATCGCCGGCATCCTGTGCGCCTACGGCCTTGCCGGCCTGTTCGGCATCGCCATCGCCGCCACCACCATGCTCGGCGTCGCCGGCATGATCGTGGCTCTCGATGCCTTCGGCCCGGTGACGGACAATGCCGGCGGCATCGCCGAGATGGCGGGCCTGCCCAAGGAGGTGCGCCAGTCCACCGACGCCCTCGACGCGGTGGGCAACACCACCAAGGCGGTGACGAAGGGCTACGCCATCGGCTCCGCCGGCCTCGGCGCGCTGGTGCTGTTCGCCGCCTACAGCCAGGACCTCAAGTTCTTCATTGCGCAGGCGGCGCCGGGCTCCTACTTCGCCGGCGTCACGCCCAACTTCTCGCTGGAGAACCCTTACGTGGTGGTGGGCCTGCTGTTCGGCGGCCTCTTGCCCTTCCTGTTCGCCGCCATGGGCATGACGGCGGTGGGCCGCGCGGCGGGTGCCATCGTGGAGGAAGTACGCCGGCAGTTCCGCGAAAAGCCCGGCATCATGGCCGGTACCGAGAAGCCGGACTATTCCCGCGCGGTGGACATGCTGACCAAGGCGGCCATCAAGGAGATGATCATCCCCTCGCTGCTGCCGGTGCTCTCGCCCATCTTCTGCTACTTCGCCATCTACTTCGTGGCGGGCGGCGGTGTGGCAGGCAAGTCGGCGGCCTTCTCGGCGGTGGGTGCGATGCTGCTGGGCGTCATCGTCACCGGCCTGTTCGTCGCCATCTCCATGACGTCGGGCGGCGGCGCATGGGACAATGCCAAGAAATCGTTCGAGGACGGCTTCGTGGACAAGGACGGCGTGCGGCACATGAAGGGCTCGGAAGCCCACAAGGCCTCCGTCACCGGCGACACCGTCGGCGACCCCTACAAGGACACGGCGGGCCCCGCCGTGAACCCCATGATCAAGATCACCAACATCGTCGCGCTGCTGCTGCTGGCGGTGCTGGGGCACTGAACCGCCCCGGTTCGCCGTGGTTAACACCAAGGCCGCCTGTCCCTGCCGGGGCAGGCGGCGTTTTTGCGCGGGGGCTATCCTGGGTTCCTACATCACGCCGCAGACCCTGCTCCACATCCTCTATCTCGTCGCCATCGTGGCCGAGGCCATGACGGCCGCGCTTGCCGCCGGACGGCGGGAGATGGACTGGGTGGGCGTGTTCCTGCTCGGCTGCGTCACCGCGCTGGGCGGCGGCTCGGTGCGGGACGTGCTGCTCGGCAACTACCCGCTCTCGTGGGTGGCGCACCCCTCCTACCTCATCGTCACCGGCGGGGCGGCGCTGGGCACGGTCTTCCTCGCGCGGGTCATGGACCATCTGCGGCAGGTGTTCCTGTTTCTGGACGCGGTGGGCCTCGTGGTGTTCACCGTCATCGGCTGCAACGTGGCCATCGGGTTGGGATTGCCCGTCATCGTGGTGATCGCGGCGGGCATGATCACCGGCTGCGTCGGCGGCGTGCTGCGGGACGTGCTGTGCAACGAGGTGCCGCTGCTGTTCCGCGCCGAGCTTTACGCCACCGTCTCGATCCTGACGGGGCTGCTCTACGTGGCCGGGCCGCTGGCCGGGCTGCCGCAGCCGCTCACCATGGCCATCGCCATGGCCGCCGGCCTGACCCTGCGCCTGCTGGCCCTGCGCTTCGGCTGGAGCATGCCGAAATTCGTCTACACGCAGGATCTGCATTAGCGCCTGCACGGCGCGAACGTTGCTGCTAGCCTCCTCCCGGATACGGGGCAGGGCGGCTTCACATGCGCGGACTGATCGAGCGCGTCTTCCAGCTGGAGGCGCACGGCACCACCATCCCGACCGAGGTGGTGGCGGGCATCACCACGTTTCTCACCATGGCCTATATTGTGGTGGTGAACCCGCAGATCATGGCGCAGGCGGGCATCGACGCCGGCGCGGCCTTCACCGCCACCTGCCTCTCGGCGGCGTTCGGCTCGGCCATGATGGGGATCATCGCCAACTATCCCATCGCCGTCGCGCCGGCCATGGGCATCAATGCCTATTTCACCTTTACCGTGGTGCTGGGCATGGGCGTGCCGTGGCAGCAGGCGCTGGGGGCGGTGTTCGTCTCGGGCGTGCTGTTCCTGGCGCTCAGCCTGTTCAGGGTGCGGGAGTGGCTGCTCAATTCCATCCCCATGTCGCTCAAGCTCGGCATGGGCACGGGCATCGGCCTGTTTCTCGCGCTCCTGGGCCTCAAGGGCATGGGTGTCGTGGTGGCAAACCCGGTGACGCTGGTGGCGCTCGGCAACCTTTCAACGCCCTCCACCTTCATCGCCTGCGGCGGCTTCCTGCTCATGAGCGGCCTTGCGGCGCGGGGCGTGCCGGGGGCGATCCTCATCGGCATTGCGGCGGCGACATTGGCGGGGGTGCCGTTCGGCCTCGTCTCGTTCTCGGGCATCGTCTCGGCCCCGCCCTCGCTGGCGCCGACGCTGCTCCAGCTCGACATCGCCGGCGTTCTGCGCCTCTCCATGACGGGGGTGATCGCGGCGCTGTTCCTGCTCGTGCTGCTGGACAACATGGGCACGCTCATCGCCACCCTCTACAAGGGCGGTCTGATGCGGGAGGATGGCTCAGTGCCGCGCCTCGGCCGGGTGCTGATCGCCGATTCGGGCGGCGCTATCGTCGGCTCGGCGCTGGGCACCTCCACGCTCACTTCCTACATCGAGAGCGCCGCCGGCATCGAGGCGGGTGGGCGCACCGGGCTCACCGCCGTGGTTGTGGCGCTCATGTTCCTCGCCTGCCTGCTGTTCGCGCCTCTGGCGCTGGCGGTGCCTGGATATGCGACCGCCCCGGCGCTGCTGGTGGTGGCCCTCGCCATGATCGGCGCCATGGGCGACCTGCCGTGGGATGACGCCGCCGAAGCCTTCCCTGCTGCCGCGGCGGCGCTGGCGGTGGTCTTCACCTTCTCCATCGCCACGGGCATCGGCCTCGGCTTCATCACCTATGTGGCGGTTAACCTCATCGCCGGCCGCTGGCGGCGCATCAGCGGCGCGGTGTGGGTAATCGCGATCGCGTCGGCGGTGCTGCTGGCGATCGAATAGGCGGCACGGGGCAGGGCGCGTCCGGGCCGCCCAGCCGTCAGCTGAGCTGAAGGTTACGGAAGCAGTAAACGTCCAGTTCGCCGCCCGCGGGCCGGGGGATTTCCGCAAATCCGAGATCGCAGATCGCGGATACGACCTGCTCGGGCTTCTTGCCGGCCACAGCGTGGATTTCGATGACCAGATTGCGGCAACGCCGCAGCGATGAGCAACTGCCCGAGGCGAAGATCTCGTATTCGGACCCTTCGATATCGATCTTGCAAAGATCGACCACCTCGTTCTCGGACAGCGACCGTCCGATCAGGTCATCGAAGGTAATTGCCTCGATCGCCGCATGGCGCCGCACGCCATGCGAGCTGTGCCCGAGGGATCCGGAGATCGATTCACCCGTGCTTCCCCTTCCGAAGTCCGCGTTGATCGTTCCAGCCTGGCCGGAGATGGCGCAATTGAACAGTTTGAGCTCGGCGTCGAAGTTCTGAACGAGATTGAGCTGCATTCGCGCGAACACCCGTGGGTTCATTTCCACGGCAACAATCTTCCGGAGCGCGAAACCCATGTCGGAAAGAAGAATGGGGAATCCACCACCGTTCGAGCCAATATCGACCAGCGTCAGGGGACCCTTGAGCGCCATCTGGGGGATCAGGAGACGGTACATCGGACTGGTAAGACAGGCTCGCGTCCCTGTCTCGTCACCGCCATGGTGGTCGATCACGAATTCCATACCGTTCTTCCGGTAGGTAATCATGCCGGTACCACGGAACAGCAATCTCGTGGCCACAACCTCCCAGCGATTATCGAAGTGCATGATCGCGCGAAGACCAGCCTTCGAATTATGCAACTTGCGGGACAGGTCCATGCGTATCGCCTCCGGCGCGAGCCTGCTGAGGCAGGCGAGAATAATAGGATTAAGGTCCTGATGGGACAATCTTGGGGGACCGCAACGACGCTCCCGGCGAAGGGAACCCGTCTGCGAACCCAAACCGAGCGAGGGCACTGCAGCAATTCTAGACGAACCGCCTACCGCAGCGAACAAGAAAAATCTTCAGCCCGGCATTGCGGCCCCGATGGCGCGCCCGGCGCGACGCCTTGCCGCTGGTCGCGGCAGGCCTCGCCGCAATGGGGGGCATAGGGAAGGCCGCCGCCCTCCCGCTCTTCCCTCCTGCCGCCCGATCGTGTAGGGAACCCGCGACCTGCGCGCCGGGGCACCGCTCTGGCGCGAACGTGATGGATTCCATGCAGACGGTTCTCATCGTAATTCACCTGATGGTGGTGCTCGCGCTCATTGGCGTGGTGCTCATCCAGCGCTCGGAAGGCGGCGGTCTCGGCATCGGCGGGGGCGGCGGCGGTTCGGGCGGCGGCTTCTTCACGGCGCGCGGCACGGCCAACGTGCTCACCCGCGCCACCGCGATTCTCGCGCTGATCTTCTTCATCACTTCGCTGTCGCTGACCATCGTGGCCGGCTGGGGTCGCGCCCCGCGCTCCATCCTGCCGCCGGCGCAGCAGAACCAGGGCGGGCCGCAGGTGCCGCAGAGCGGCGGGTCGATTCTCGACCAGCTGCGCCAGCAGGCCCCGCAGGGTACCTCTGCCCCGGCGCCTGCCACTCCGGTTCCTGCCACCCCGGCCGAGCCGGCGGCGCCGTCCGGTCCCCAGGTTCCGCAGTCCAAGTGATCCTGTTCTAGTGATCCATTGACGCGACGCGGCTTCGGCCGCGCCGTTTCTTCTCCACAGGCGAGGCGAGGCCGATCCCGGTTTCGCCCTCGCCGAATCGCGTTTGCATTAGGTAAGGTCGAGGCCCATGGCGCGCTACATCTTCATCACCGGCGGCGTCGTGTCTTCCCTGGGCAAGGGCCTCGCCTCCGCAGCACTCGGCGCTCTTCTCCAGGCGCGCGGATATACCGTCCGCCTGCGCAAGCTCGACCCCTATCTGAACGTCGATCCGGGCACCATGAGCCCGTATCAGCATGGCGAGGTGTTCGTGACCGATGACGGGGCCGAAACGGACCTCGATCTCGGCCACTACGAGCGGTTCACCGGTCATCCGGCGACCAAGCAGGACAACATCACCACCGGCCGCATCTACCAGGACATCCTGGCCAAGGAGCGCCGTGGCGACTATCTCGGCGCCACCATCCAGGTGATTCCCCACGTCACCAACGCGATCAAGGACTTCGTGCTGGAAGGCAACGAGGGCTTCGATTTCGTGCTGATCGAGGTGGGCGGCACGGTGGGCGACATCGAGGGCCTGCCCTTCTTCGAGGCCACCCGCCAGCTCAAGAACGAGCTGCCCCGCGGCCACGCCATCTTCATTCACCTCACCCTGATGCCGTACATCCCCTCGGCCGGTGAGCTGAAGACCAAGCCGACCCAGCATTCGGTGAAGGAGCTGCGCTCCATCGGCATCCAGCCGGACATCCTGCTCTGCCGCACCGACCGCGAGATCCCGCGCGAGGAGCGCCGCAAGCTCTCGCTGTTCTGCAATGTGCGGGAAACGGCGGTGATCGAGGCGCGGGACGTGGACAACATCTACGCCGTGCCCTCCGCCTACCACGCGGAAGGCCTCGACAAGGAAGTGCTCGCCGCCTTCAACATCGAGCCGGCCCCCGCGCCCAACCTCAAGCGCTGGACCGACATCGAGACCCGCGTGCGCAACCCCGAGGGCGAAGTCACCATCGCCATCGTCGGCAAGTACACGGGCCTGAAGGATGCCTACAAGTCGCTGATCGAGGCCCTCGCCCACGGCGGTATCGCCAATAAGGTGAAGGTCAATCTCGACTGGATCGAGAGCGAGACCTTCGAGCGCGAGGACCCCGCGCCCTTCCTGGAGCACGTCCACGGCATCCTCGTGCCCGGCGGCTTCGGCCAGCGCGGTGCCGAGGGCAAGATTCGCGCGGCCCAGTTCGCCCGCGAGCGGCAGGTGCCCTATTTCGGCATCTGCTTCGGCATGCAGATGGCGGTCATCGAGGCGGCGCGGAATCTCGCCGGCATCGAGAAGGCCAATTCCACCGAGTTCGGCCCCACCTCCGAGCCGGTGGTGGGCCTGCTCACCGAATGGCTGCGCGGTAACGAGCTGGAACGGCGCAACGCCGCGGGTGACCTCGGCGGCACCATGCGCCTTGGTGCCTACCATGCGGTGCTGGAGCCGGACACCAAGGTGGAAGGCGTCTATGGCCGGCGCGACATCTCCGAGCGACACCGCCACCGCTACGAGGTGAATACCGCCTATCGCGAGCGGCTGGAGCAGCACGGGCTGAAGTTCTCCGGCATGTCGCCGGATGGGCTGCTGCCGGAGATCGTGGAATATCCGAGCCATCCCTGGTTCATCGGCGTGCAGTTCCACCCGGAGCTGAAGTCGCGGCCGTTCGACCCGCATCCGCTGTTCGCCTCCTTCATCCGTGCCGCCAAGGATCAGAGCCGGCTCGTCTGAGCCGTTTCTTTGCAATGGCTTAGGGCGCCGTCCCGGGATTTCTTCCTCCGGGCGGTAGCCACGTCGCGTCAAAACGCACTAAGCTCCGGCCGGGCCGCCGGGGGGATGCGCCCGCCAACCAGGCGACGCGCGGCCCCTTGCCGTAGCGTTCCTTCCCATGATTCTGCCGTTGCGGAATGCGCGCCCGATGGGGTCGCAGCATCGGCCCGATGAGAGGAGAAGCCATGCGACGCGGCCTCGACCACGTTGTGCACCTCGTCCGCGATCTCGACGCAGCTGGCGAAATCTACGACCTCCTGGGCTTCACCGTGGGTGCCCGCAATCGCCACCCGTGGGGCACGGAAAACCGCATCATCCAGACGCCCGGCTTCTTCATCGAGCTGCTGCAGATCGTCGAGCCCGACAAGATTCCCGCCGCGCAGGGCGAGGCCTTCTCCTTCGGCGCCTTCAATCAGGATTTCCTCGCCCGCATGGGCGAAGGCCTCTCCATGCTGGTGCTGGAGGGCTCGGACGCGACCCACGAGAAGGCCGCCTTCGATGCGGACGGCTTCGGCGGGTTCGACATCTTCGATTTCGCCCGCAAGGCGCGCCGGCCGGACGGTCAGGAAGTGGACGTGGGCTTCCGCCTCGCCTTCGCCCGCGATCCGGCCAGCCCGGACTTCGGCGCCTTCGCCTGCACCCAGCTCAATCCCGAGAATTTCTGGTCGCCGGACCTCCAGCGCCATTCCAACCAGGTGACGGGCGTCGCCGGCGTGGTGCTGGTGGCCGATGCGCCGGCCGAGCATCAGGCGTTTCTCGAAACCTTTTCCGGCTGTCAGGTGCAGCGCGCGCTCGATGCCTGGTACGTGGCGCAGACGCCGCGCGGCTCCATCGACGTCATGTCCCGCGAACTGTTCACCGAGCGCTATGGCGTGCCGGCGCCAGGTGGGCCGGGCCTACGCCTCGCCGCCGTGCGGTTCTCCACCCCCGGCGCGCCGGAGCTGCGCCGCTCGCTGGCCGCGCGTCGCATGGTGGAAGAGACCATCGAGGGCATCGTCGTCGTGCCGCCCCGCGCTGCGCTGGGCGCCACGCTGGTGTTCGAGTTGACACCGGGCTGAACCGCACCGGTTTCACTCTCAGGAAAAATCCATTACATCGGATCGGGCGGAGGTCACCGCCCCTGGGCACGGACGACCGTGCTCCCTTCTTGTCGCGCGGCGGGGACGACCCCGCCTCTCGTGGTGTCTGCCCATGGCATGGGTCTATCTGTTCATCGCCGGCCTCACCGAAATCGCGTGGGCCATCGGAATGAAGCAATCGGAAGGCTTTACCCGGCTCTGGCCGAGCCTGTTCACGCTCGGCGCCATCGGGGTGAGCCTGCTGCTCCTGTCCCTCGCGCTCCGGGGCATCCCCATCGGGACCGCCTATGCGGTATGGGCGGGAATCGGCACCGTCGGCACGGCGGTCGCCGGCATCCTGTTCTTCTCCGAATCGACCGACCTGCTGCGTCTCGCCTCCATCGGCCTCATCGCCGCCGGCATCGTCGGGCTCAAGCTGGTCACACCCTGAACGGCCTTCCCGATCGGCTTTAGCGTGGTCCGGCCTGCGCGCAGCGCCGGACCACGCGCATTCGCGATTTAGCGAAATGGGGAAAATGCTCTATCAAGGGCGCGCTCCGGCAGCGCCGCCTCGTGCGGCGACCGGAAAGCTGAATTTATTCTGAGGCTTAAGGACGCTTCCGACCTTCTGGTGGCGATCCTCGGAGCCGTGAGGGATCGCCCATGACCGTCGCCCCGCCGCCCGTCGCCCCGCAGAGCATCGTCGAGGCCGGCTCCGTGCGCTTCGGCAATCATCTGCCGCTGACGCTGATCGCCGGCCCCTGCCAGATGGAAAGCCGCGCCCACGCGCTGGAGGTCGCCGCCGCCCTCAAGGAGATCGCGACGCGCCGCAACATCGGCCTCGTCTTCAAGACCTCCTTCGACAAGGCGAACCGCACCTCCCTTTCCGCCGCCCGCGGCCTCGGGCTCCAGGCGGCGCTGCCGGTATTCGGCGAGATCAAGGAGAGCCTCGGCCTGCCGGTGCTCACCGACGTGCACGAGATCGACCAGTGCGCCGCTGCCGCCGAGGTGGTGGACGTGCTGCAGATTCCCGCCTTCCTCTGCCGCCAGACCGACCTTCTCGTGGCCGCCGCCCGCACGGGCCGGGTGGTGAACGTGAAGAAGGGGCAGTTCCTCGCGCCTTGGGACATGGCGAACGTGGTCAACAAGCTCACCGGCGCCGGCAATGGCCGCGTGCTGGTGACGGAGCGGGGCGTCTCCTTCGGCTACAACACCCTCGTTTCCGACATGCGCGGCCTGCCGATCCTGGCCAAGACCACCGGCGCGCCTGTCGTGTTCGATGCCACCCATTCGGTGCAGCAGCCGGGCGGGCAGGGCACCTCTTCCGGCGGGCAGCGCGAGTTCGTGCCGGTTCTGGCCCGCGCAGCAGTGGCCGTGGGCGTGGCGGCGGTGTTCATCGAGACCCATCCGGACCCGGACAAGGCGCCCTCCGACGGGCCTAACATGGTGCCCTTGGCGAAGCTGGAGGCGTTGATTACCACCCTTCAGGCGTTCGACGCGGTTGCGAAAGCAAATCCCGTCACCATCTGAGCGGAACCTTGGCCTTCCTTCCGTGCGGTGCGGCGCGCGGAACGGGGCCGGCCCTGCCTTTCTGCCTGCCTGAAGTCCCGCCTTTCCCCGCCACCTTCCGTGCCGACCCCATGCGCTTGCCTTGACCGAGGTGCCGTGTATGGTCTCGCGCCCCTCCGCTTGAAGAGCTTCCTGATGGCCCGCGACACGCTCGACGCGACCCCGATTTCCGACCGCGGCGAACTCGTCGCCTGGATGGAAGAGGGCGCGAAACCCGAGCGGTCCTTCCGGATCGGCACCGAGCACGAGAAGATCCCCTTCACCATGGGCCGTCACGAGCCCGTGCCCTATGAGGGGCCGAAGGGCATCCGCAAGCTTCTGGAGGGCATGCGCTCCCTGCTCGGCTGGGAGCCGATCATGGAAGGCGAGACCATCATCGGCCTCGCGGATGTGACCGGCGGCGGGGCCATCTCGCTGGAGCCCGGCGGCCAGTTCGAGCTGTCCGGCGCGCCGCTGCGCACCATTCACGAGACCTGCTCGGAGCTGAACGCCCACCTCGCGCAGGTCCGGGAAGTGGCGACACCCCTCGGCATCGGCTTCCTCGCCATCGGCATGAGCCCCAAGTGGTCACGCTCCGAGACGCCGGTGATGCCCAAGGGCCGCTACAAGATCATGTCCAACTACATGCCGAAGGTAGGCACCCTCGGCCTCGACATGATGTTCCGCACCTGCACCGTGCAGGTGAACCTCGACTTCTCCTCCGAAGCCGACATGGTGAAGAAGATGCGGGTGGGCCTGGCGCTCCAGCCGGTGGCCACCGCCCTCTTCGCCAACTCGCCCTTCACCGAGGGCAAGCCCAACGGCTTCCTTTCCTTCCGCTCCGAGATCTGGCGCGACACGGACAATGCCCGCTCCGGCATGCTGCCCTTCGCCTTCGAGGAGGGGTTCGGCTTCGAGCGCTATGTGGACTACGCGCTCGACGTGCCCATGTATTTCGTGAAGCGCGGCGACCATTACATCGACGTGGCCGGCTCCTCCTTCCGCGACCTGCTCGCCGGCCGCAATCCGCTGCTGTCGGGTGAGACGGCGACGCTCTCCGACTGGATCAACCACCTCTCCACCATCTTCCCCGAAGTGCGCCTGAAGCGCTTCCTGGAGATGCGCGGCGCGGACGCCGGCCCCTCCATCAACCTCTGCGCCCTGCCGGCCTTCTGGGTGGGCCTGCTCTATGACCAGCAGAGCCTCGATGCCGCCTGGGATCTGGTGAAGGACTGGACCGCCGAGGAGCGCCAGACCCTGCGGGACGACGTGCCCCGTCTGGCCCTCAAGGCCGAGATCCGCGGCCGCGCTTTGCGCGACGTGGCGAAAGAGGTGCTCAAGCTCTCGCAGGCCGGCCTGAAGCGGCGCGGCTTCCACGACCGGCTCGGCCGCGACGAGACGCGCTTCCTGGAGCCGCTGGAGCAGACGCTGCTCTCCGGACGCGTGCCGGCCGAGGAGCTGCTGGAGCTGTACCACGGCCCGTGGAACGGCTCCGTGGAGCCGGCTTTCGACGCGCTCGCCTACTGAGGCGCGTCGCGCCATCGATGCGCAGGGCTGCCATGCGTTCTGGGCATGGCTGATGCTGGAGGCTTCACTTCGCCCACCGGGGCTTGTAGGGCCTCGATCGGCAAGGCCCGGCTCACGCTTTTCCCACCGGCCGCCGCGCGTTGCCGGGGGCAGGGTGACCGCATAGGGTGTATCACCCTCCGGATTCCCCTCCATGCATGCCCCACCGCCCCGCACCGACGGACCGCTCGGCCCGCGCGAGCTTCTGCTTTACGCGGTCTGCGTGCTCATCTTCGGCACGGGCTGGCTGCCGCTGAAGCTGCAACTCGGTGTGGTCGCACCGGAGGTCTCCGGCGTCTGGCGCTTCCTGGTCGCGGGTTCGGTGATGCTGGTCTACGTGCTCGTCACCGGCGGGCGGCTCGCCTTCGGCTGGCGCGACCATCTGCTGTTCGCGGGGCTCGGCGCGACGCTGTTCTCGCTGAATTTCGTCAGCTTCTATTATGCCGGCTATCATCTGCCCTCAGGGCTGATGTCCGTCATCTTCGCCCTCTCCGCCATCATCATTCCCGTGCTCTCCGCGCTGTTCCTGCGCGTGCCGCTGCGCCGCCAGATCATCGGCGGGGCACTGGCCGGCGTTGTGGGGCTGGCGCTGGTGTTCGGCCCGAGCCTCGCCGACGGACGCGGCATCGACGGGGCTGGGGAAGGGCTGGCGCTGGGGCTCGCCGGAACGCTCTCCTTCTCGGTGGGCAGCCTGCTGACCGGCATCGCCGGGCGGCGGCAATATCCCATCGCCTCGCTGACCACCTGGGGCTTCTTCTACGGCATGATCATCCTGCTGGTGATCGCCCTCATCCACGGCGTGCCGTTCATCTTCGACTGGAGCCCCGTTTATGTGGGCTCCCTTGCCTGCCTCATCCTCGTGCAGACGCTGGCGGGATTCGCCGTCTACAACACGCTGGTGCGGCGCATCGGGCCGAACCGCGCCGGCTATGGCACGGTGGTGTTCCCGCTGGTGGCGCTCGCCATCTCCACCGTGTTCGAGGACTACCACTGGACGCTGGTGTCCGCCGGCGGCATCGCGCTGGTGCTCGCCGGCGTGCTGCTGGTGCTGCGGCCGAACCCGGCGCCGCCCGTGGTGTGAGGCGCCTCAGCCTCTCACGACAATGGGCATGCGCGTGGCGGGCGGCGTGTTGCGCGAGCGCTGGGTGCGCACGATGCCGTCGATGATGGTCATGCAAACGCCCGGCAGGTCGCCGAGGCGCACGCTGTCGAGCAGCGTGGTGCCGGGGGAATGCTGCGCCTTGTCCATCAGCACGAAATCCGCCGCGCGTCCCACTTCGATCAGGCCGGAATCGAGCGCCCGCATCCGTGCCGTGTTGCCGGTGGCGAGGCAGAAGGCCTCTTCGGCCGGCAGTTCGCCGAGGGAGGAGAGCATGGACACCATGCGCAGGATACCGAGCGGCTGCACGCCGGAGCCGGCCGGCCCATCCGTGCCGAGGATGACGCGCTGGAGTTCTCCCAGTTCGCGGGCGAGACGCAGCGTGTAGAGGGCCGAGCGCTCGTTGCCGTTATGGACGATCTCCAGGCCGCGTTTGCAGCCCTCGCAGATGCACCGAATCTGGTTGTCCGGCAGTGCGGTATGGCCGCCGTTGATATGGCCCACCACGTCCGTGTCGGCTTCCAGCACAACATCCTTGTCGATGAGGCCGGAGCCGGGGATGGAGGGGCCGCCGGTGTGGATGGTGGACTGGATGCCGTACTTGCGCGCCCATCCCACCATCTTGCGCGCCGTGGGGCCGTCCTTCACGCCGCCAAGGCCGACCTCGCCGAGCAGCTTCACGCCGGCGGCGGCCAGCTCCTTGAAATCGTCCTCCACCATCTCGTTCTCGATGACCGGGGCGCCGGCATGGACCTTCACGCCGGAGGGGCGAAAGGCGGAGAAGGCGCGCTGGGCGGTGATGGCGAGGGCCTTCACCCCCACCACGTCGCGGGCGCGGCCAGGATAATGCACCTCACCGGCGGAGATCATGGTGGTGACGCCGCCGTGGAGGGAGGAATCGATCCAGTTGATCTGGCTCTGCCGGGGCGTCCAGTCGCCCGCCACGGGGTGGACGTGGCTGTCGATGAGGCCGGGGGTGAGGGTGGTGCCGTTGGCGTCGATGAGGGTGGTCGCGCCCTCGGTGTCCACGTCCTTCTCGCGGCCGATGGCGGTGATGCGCCCGTCCAGCGCCACCACCGTGTCGGCGTCCAGAATGGGCTTCGTCAGGTCGCCGCTGAGGAGGAGGCCGATGTTGCGGATCACCAGCTTGGTGGGGCCGGCGGGACCCTGGGGCGCGTCGTGGGCCATGCTCTCGTCTCCGGAGGCGGCGCGGCGACGCGCGCCTTTCTGTTTGTAGGCATATGAAGTTTACGCCCGCGCCGGGCCTCTGAAAACCGGGCGCGGGGCGGATTTCACCGCTCGGCGAAAGCCTTTTCGATCACGAAATGACCGGGCTCGCTGCCCGAGCCCTCGGTGAAGCCGCGGGATTCCAGCAGCGTCTTCAGGTCCACCATCATGGCCGGCGAGCCGCAGATCATCACCCGGTCGGCGGCGGCGTCGAGGGTCGGCAGGCCCACATCCGCGCAGAGCTTGCCGCTCTCCAGCAGGGTGGAGATGCGCCCCGTATTGCGGAAGGGCTCGCGGGTCACTGTGGGGTAATAGAGCAGCTTGGCCGCGATCTCCTCGCCGAGGAATTCGTGGGCCGGCAGTTCCTTGGTGATCAGATCCTCGTAGGCGAGGTCGGCCACATGCCGGCAGCCGTGCACCAGCACCACCTTCTCGAAGCGCTCGTAGGTCTCGGGATCGCGGATCACCGAGAGGAAGGGCGCGAGGCCGGTGCCCGTGCCGAGCAGATAGAGGTTCTTGCCGGGCAGCAAATTGTCCATCACCAGCGTGCCGGTGGCCTTGCGGCCCACCGTGATGGCGTCGCCCACCTGGATGTGCTGGAGGCGGGAGGTGAGGGGGCCGTTCGGCACCTTGATGGAGAAGAATTCCAGCGTCTCGGCCCAGGCCGGGCTCACCACCGAATAGGCGCGCAGCAGGGGCCGGCCGTCCACCTTCAAGCCGATCATGGTGAATTCGCCGGTGCGGAAGCGGAAGCCGGGATCGCGGGTGGTGGTGAAGCTGAACAGGCGGTCGGTCCAGTGATGGACGCTGAGCACCTGCTCCTCGAAGAAATTGCTCATGGTGGTCTCGGGGCGGTTCTAGAGGCTGGCAGGATCGGCGGAGAGGAGGGCGCGCTTGTCCGGCGTGTCCTTCCAGGCATCGGCATCGGCCGGCGGTGGACCCTTCTCGGTGATGTTGGGCCACACTGCCGCGTATTGGGCATTGAGGGCGGCCCATTCGGCGGCGCGCGGGTCGCTGTCCGGGAAGATGGCCGCCGCCGGGCATTCCGGCTCGCAGACGCCGCAGTCGATGCACTCGTCCGGGTGGATCACCAGCATGTTCGCGCCGGCATAGAAGCAATCCACCGGGCACACCGCGACGCAATCCATGTAGGTGCAACGGATGCAGCCTTCGGTGACGACATAGGCCATGGGAACGCCCTCGGCATATTGTTTGTGTACAAATGAAAATAGAGTCGGGCCGCGAAGGCTGTCAACGGCTTGTCATGGGCAGGATGCGGCTCTTTTGGGCAGCGGGGCGGGATATTTTGGGCAGGGGAGGGGCCGCTCTTCCATTCACCTCCCGTCATCCCCCGGCTTGTCCGGGGGATCCACCGTGGGACGGGGCGGTCCTTCAGGTCAGGCACCGTGCGTGTGGCGAAGTGGATGCCCCGGATGAACCGGGGCATGACGGCAGTGAAAAAAGGCCGGGTGCCTTCGTTTTAGTTCGTCGGCGCCGCCCTCAGCCGCGCCACCGTGCCCTCAAGCCCCTCCCACGCCGGTGCATCCGGCGCGAACTTGGCGCGCATGTAGCGGACGAGGTCAGCCACCTGCGCATCGTCGAGGCTGTCGCGGAAGGCGGGCATGTCGCCCAGCTCCGGGGCGGCGGGCTTGGGGATGCCTTCGAGGATGACGCGGATGAGATTGTCCGGCCGCGCCGCATGGACATTGGTATTCAGCGCCAACGCCGGCCGCGCGCCGAACAGGGTCGGCCCCTCCGGCGCATGGCAGGCGGCGCAGGCGCCGGCGAAGAGGCGGCCGCCCACCGTGTCCATGGGGCGGAGCGAGGCTTCGGCCTTCGCCTCCAGCGTCGCCGCCGCCGCGACCGGATCGGCGATGGCGGGGCCTGAAAGCGAGGCGAGATAGACCGCCATGGCGCGCACGTCGGCGTCCGGCGCGTCGGACAGCGCATGTACCACCGGCGCCATGGGGCCGGCCGCTGTGCCGTGGAAGCGGGAGAACCCGGTGCGCAGATAGGTGAACAGCTCGTCCTCGGTCCACGGAATGGGGGCCTTGGACAGTTCGGTGAGGGCCGGCGCCTCCCAGCCGTCGGCGACACCGCCGGCAAGGTAGGCCGCGCCGCCCTTTTCCGCGCCCAGCGCATTGCGCGGCGTATGGCAGGCACCGCAATGGCCGAGGCCTTCCACGAGGTAGCGCCCGCGGTTCCATTGGGGCGATTGCGCCGGTTCCGCCTGAAGCTGGCCGGGGCGATGGAACAGCATGTTCCACCCCGCCATCAGCGGGCGGACGTTGAAGGGGAAGGTCATCCGGTTTTCGGGCGCCGGCGCCGTCACCGCCGGCTGGGACATGAGGAAGGCGTAGAGCGCCTGCATGTCGGCATCATTGATGCGGCTGAAGGCGGTGTAGGGGAAGGCCGGGTAGAGGTGCCGCCCGTCCCGCCCAATGCCCTCGCGCATGGCGCGCTCGAAGGCGGCATAGGACCATGCGCCGATGCCCGTCTCCACAGCCGGCGTGAGATTGGTGGAATGGACCGTGCCGAAGGGCGTGTGCAGCGGCCGTCCGCCGGCATTGGCGATGCCGCCGTCCGCCGTATGGCACACCGCGCAATCCCCCAGCGCCGCGAGCACCTTGCCGCGGGCGATCATGTCCGCCGAGAAGGCCGAAGGATCAGGCGGGACGATGGGGGCGATGGCGCCGCGAATGGGCAGCGCCAGCGTCGCCATGCCCAGAGCACCGGCGAGCGCGGCGCCCGCCATGGCGAGCCACGGCTTGCGCGTCTTCTCCTTCACCGGGCGGGGCGGCACCTCGCCGGCGAGGGCCGCGCGCACGCGGTCCGGCGTGAAGGGCGGTTCGCGCAGGCGCACGCCGGTGGCGTCGAAGATGGCATTGGCGATGGCCGCCGCGCTGGGCACCGAGGCGGATTCGCCCGAGCCCAGCGGCGGGTCGTCCGGCCGGGGCATCAGCACCACGTTGATGACCGGCACTTCCGGGAAGGTGAGGATGGGATAGGCACCCCACTCCCGGCTCGTCACCGCCTGTTCGTCGAACGTCACCTGTTCCTTGAGCGCGCGGGAGGTGGACTGGATGACGTTGCCGTGGATCTGGTGCTCGATGCCGGCCGGGTTGATCATCAGCCCGGAATCCTGGCCCACCGTGACGCGCTTCACCGCCACGTCGCCGGTCGCTTTGTTCACCTCCACATCCGCCACCCAGGCGGACCATGCGGCGCCGTAGCCGGGGAATTTGGAGTGGACATAGAGGGCATAGGCGAAGCCCTGCCCGCGCACGATGTCGCCTTCCACCACCTCCTGCCGGGGACCGGTGCGCTTCTGCCAGCCGGCGCGCGCGGCGGTGGCCTTCACCAGGTCCACGGCGCGCGGGTCGTGCAGATGGCGCAGGCGATAATCCACCGGATCGACACCGGCGGCGGAGGCCAGCTCGTCCACATAGCTCTCGTGGGCAAAGCTGTTGGGCAGGGCCGAGACGCCGCGCAGCCAGGAGGCACGCACGATGGGCGCCACGTCATCCACCGCCACGCGCATCACGTCATAGGCATAGGGCGGGATCGCCGTGCGGTCGCCCATCTCGTAGACGGGATTGTCCGCAGGCACCCGCCCGGTGAGCAGCAGCGCCAGCGTGACGGCGGCGTTGGAGGGGTAGCGGGTGAGGAAGTCGTAGAAGGCGGGCGTGCCGTCGGCGTTGATGCCGCCCTTCACTTCCATGAGCTGGCCGGCGCCCTTGGGCTCCCAGGCGTGCTCCTGCTCGCGGGTGAGCTGCACCCGCACCGGCCGCCCTACGGCGCGGGAGAGCAGGGCGGCATCGGCCGCCACATCGTCCGCGCAGTTGCGGCCATAGCAGCCGGCCGCCTCGAAGCGGACGATCTCGATGTCTTCTTCCGGCAGGCCGAGCAGGAGGGAAATATCCGTGCGCAGCCAATAGGGGTTCTGCGTGCCCGCCCAGATGGTGGCGCTGTCCTCCCGCACGTCGGCGACGGCGCAGGAGGGGCCGATGGAGGCGTGCATCTGGTAGGGCCAGACGTAAGTCGCCTCCAGCACCTGCGCTGCGTCCGCGCGGGCGGTGTCGAGGTTGCCCTGCTCGTGGAGGAGGCGCGTCTTGGCCTTCTCGGCGCCGCGCAGGGCCTCCTCGGTGCGGGAGAGGTCGGGCAGGGCAGGGGTGTCGCGCCATTCGGTCTTCAGCAGGCGGGCGGCCTCGGCGGCCTGTTCCTCGCGCTCGGCGACGACGCCGATAAAGTCGCCCATGGTGACGACTGCCACCACGCCCGGAATATGGGCGACGGAGTGCTCGTCCACCCGGATCAGGCTCTTGCCCACGAACGGGCCGGCATCGATGCCGGCATAGGGCGGGCGCACCACGCGGCCGTGCAGCATCCCCGGCACGCGCACGTCGTGGACATAGGTGAAGGTGCCCGTGGCCTTGGCGGGGATGTCCACCCGCGGCACGCGGCGGCCGACGATGCGGTGCTCGCTCGCCGGCTTCACCGCCGTTTCCTGATGCAGCATCAACCGGTCGGCGCGGCCCTTGAGGAGGTCGGCATAGGAGCGGCCCGTGTTGCGCCCATCCCTGGGGCGGACGATGCCTTCCTCAACCTCCAGCTCGTCCGCCGGAATGCCCAGAGCCTCGGCGGCGAGCGCCACCAGATGGGCGCGCGCCTGCGCGGCCGCATGGCGCAGCGGGCGGGCCGAGACCTGAATGGAATCGGAGGCGATGGTGCCGCCCTGGTTGGGCGCGACGCCGGTGTGGCCAAGCACCATGGTGACGCGATCGAGCGTCACATCCAGCTCTTCGGCGACGATCTGGGCCAGCGCCGTGCGGATGCCGGTGCCGAGGTCCACATGGCCGTTGAAGGCGGTAACGGCGCCGGTGTCGTCCACCAGCAGGAACAGGTCGAGCGCGCCCTCCTTCGGCACGGCGCTGGGCACGAGGCCGTGCACCACCTGCGCCGGGCGCAGGATGGCGAGATTGCCGGTGGCGGCGAGAAGTGCCGCGGGATCGGGACGCGGCTCGCTCACGGCTGCGCCTCCGCTTCACCCGTGCGGGCGGCGGCCCGCAGCACGGCGCGCAGGATCTCCACATGCGTCCCGCAGCGGCACAGATTGTAGCGCAACGCCGCGCGGGCCTCGGCCTCGGTGGGGGAGGGGTTTCGGGCGAGGAAGGCGACGGTGGTCATGATCATGCCGTTGAGACAATAGCCGCACTGGGCCGCCTGCTCGGCGACGAAGGCGGCCTGCACCGGGTGCAGCGTGCCCTGTGTCGCGAGCCCCTCCAGCGTCGTCACCGCGCGCCCCTCCGCCGTGCCCAGCGTGGTGACGCACGAGCGCGTCGCCCGCCCGTCCATCAGCACCGTGCAGGCGCCGCACTCCCCAAGCCCGCAACCGAACTTGGGGCCGTTCAGCCCGAGGTCGTTGCGCAGCACGTAGATCAGCGGCGTCTCGCGCGGCAGCGCGAAGGCGTGGGTTTCGCCGTTGACCTGGAGTAGGATGGGGGCGGACATCTCGAAGGGACCGCTCAGCCTTTGCCGCAAGAAACCGGGACCGGGACCGGCCCGCCACAGAGTGGATTGTTTCTATACTAATGATCGAGCGTCAAGCGCGGGGGACGCTCAAAACGCAGGCTCCCGGCGGCTGTCCGAAGCGCGAAGACGGCGGGAAAATGCTGCAAGTGCAAAAGAATGGAAGCAATGCTGCCTCTTCGTGCGGCCTGCCCGTTCCTTGTGCTTGACACTCGGGGCTGTCCCGATTTTCATTAGTGTACATATGAAATCGGATGCCCCCGCTGCGGGGCCGGAGCCGGGGTTCCATGGCCGAAGAGTCCACCATCACCGCCCGCGCCGAGGATGACAAGATCCGCTGCGATGCGTGCCCGGTCATGTGCTACATCCGGCCCGGTCTCACCGGCGCCTGCGACCGCTACGCCAACCGCGACGGCGAGCTGATCCGCGTCGATCCCCACATCGTGCTCGATCGCACGCTGGCGCAGGGCGGCAAGGTTGTGCCCTTCGATCGCGGCGGCGACTGGGACGGCCGGCTCGTGGCCGGCGGCGAAGCCTTCGTCACCGCTGTGGGCTCCGGCACCACCTATCCCGACTACAAGCCCGCGCCCTTCATCGTCTCCGCCGAAGTGAACGGCGTGGACATGGTGACGGTCGTCACCGAAGGCATCTTCAGCTACGCCGGCGCCAAGGTGAAGATCGATACCGACCGCTTCATCGGCCCCGAGCAGGCGGCGGTGCGGGTGGATGGCGAGGCGGTGGGCCATGTCACCACCTCCGAATACGGCTCGCAGATGCTGTCGCTCGGCGGCGTGCATCACCTCACCGGCGGCTCCAAGAAGGAAGGCCGCGTCACCTGCGAGGCGCTGCTGGAGCTGTGCAACGGCAAGGCCGTGGAACTCGCCATTGACGGCGGCGCCACCCTCGTGGTGCAGGCCGGCAAGGCACCCATCGTCAACGGCGCGGCAGAGGCGCGGATGCGGGTGGGCTGCGGCTCCGCCACCATCGGCATGTTCGCCAAGCAGTGGCACGGCAAGGTGGACGAGGTGGTGGTGGTGGATGACCACATCACCGGCGTTCTCTCCGAGCATCAGGCCGGCAAGCTTTTGGGCATCCGTGACACCGGCATCCGCATGAAGGGGCGCCGCTCCACCCCCGGCCGCTACTTCCAGGTGGCCGAGCCGGGCCTCGGCTGGGGCGGCACCAACATTTCCGATCCGCTCTCCATCCTCGGCGCGTTCGACGCCAAGCTGGCGTGGCCGGGCCTGCGGTTGCTGCTGGTGTCCACCACCGGCGAGCATTACGGCTATTACGTTCTCGACGAGCATCTGGTGCCCGTGGAGACCGAGGTCCCCGCCGATCTCTATCCTTCCGTGGAGCGCATCCGCGAGAATTGCGAGCCGGCGCTCTCCTCCGTGCTGTTCATGGCCGGGGCCGGTGGTTCGCTGCGCGCGGGCGTGACGGAAAATCCGGTGCGTCTCACCCGCTCGGTGAAGGATTCCATCACCCGCGTCACCTGCGGCGGCGCGCCGGTCTATGTCTGGCCGGGCGGCGGCATCACCTTCATGGTGGATGTGACCCACGTGCCGGAGAACGGCTTCGGCTATGTGCCGACCCCGGCGCTGGTGGCGCCCATCGAATTCACCCTGCCCCTCGCCGCCTATGAGGCGCTCGGCGGTCACATGGACCATGTGCGCCCGGCCGCCTCGGTGATCGAGCGCGAGGCGGTGCGCGAGATGGCGCCCTTCTCCGATATTCCGTGGCCGCTCTCGGCCCGGTCGCAGGGCTGAGATGATGCTGCGCCCCGCCGACATCCCCGCTCCAGCGCCCCGCGTCGCGACGCCCGCGATGCCGGTGCAGCGGCGCCTGCCGCAGGCGGGGCTGCTGGCGGACGGGCGTCGGCTGCATCTGAACGACGGCCCCATCGACCTCGTGATCGAGGCCGATGGTCCGGCGGATGTGGTGGCCGCCGCCTATGGCGCGGCGACCGAACGCCTCGCGGGCCTCCTCGATACGCTGTGCGGCGAACTCTCCCTGCTCCGCCGGCCTGCCCATCCCGGGTCCTGCCCCCTTCAGGGTCCGGTGGCGCGGCGCATGTGGGCGGCGGTGTCGCCCCATGCGCGCGCTGGCTTCATCACCCCCATGGCGGCCGTTGCCGGGGCGGTGGCGGAGGAGGTGCTCGCCGCCATGGTGCGGCCCGGCCTCACCCGCGCCTTCGTCAACAATGGCGGCGACATCGCGCTCTATCTTTCGCCCGGTGCCGAGTTGGTGGCGGGCATCGTGGACCGGCCGGACCGGCCGCGCGTGGTGGGCTCCGCCCGTATCGCCGCCGATGGCCCGGTGCGCGGCATCGCCACCTCGGGCTGGCGCGGGCGCAGCTTTTCCCTCGGCATCGCCGATGCCGTGACCGTGCTGGCGCCCACCGCCGCGGCGGCGGATGCGGCGGCGACCGTCATCGCCAATGCGGTGAACCTGCCGGGCCATCCCGGCATCGTCCGCGTCCCGGCGCGCGATGTGCTGCCCGACAGCGACCTCGGCCTGCTGAAAGTGACGCGCCACGTGCCTGAACTGACGCCCGCCGAGCGGGACGAGGCGCTGGCCGAAGGCCTCGCCTGCGCTGGCGCGCTGGTGGCGCGCGGCCTCATCACCGCCGCCGCGCTCCATCTGCAGGGTGCCAGCGTCTCCACTTGTCCGGTGGGGGATGCCCCCCTGTCATCCCGTCCGATTTCCCTTGCCGCAGAACAAGAAAGAGGCGTCGCCCATGCCTGAGGTCAAGATCCGCAAGCAGGTCCGCATTCTGGAGGAGATCTTCCACGAGGGCGGCCCCGCCGCCGCCACCCCGCGCAAGCGCGGCGCCATCGTGACGGTGATCGAGAACCCGTTCGCCGGCCGCTATGTGGAAGACATCGCCGGCTTCATGGAAGACCTGAAGCCGCTGGGCGCCGCCATGGCCAAGGAACTGCTCGCGGCCCTCGGCGGCGATGCCAAGGCCATCGACGGCTACGGCAAGGGCGCCATCGTCGGCGCCGCCGGTGAGATCGAGCACGGCGCGCTCTGGCACGTGCCGGGCGGCTACGCCATGCGCGAGGCGCTGGGCGATGCCAAGGCCATCGTGCCCTCCACCAAGAAGGTGGGCGGGCCGGGCACCCGGCTCGACGTGCCGGTGACCCATGTGAACGCCTCCTACGTGCGCTCGCATTTCGACGCCATGGAAGTGGGCGTGTCCGATGCCCCCAAGGCCGACGAGATCGCCCTCGTGCTGGTCATGACCTGCGGCCCGCGCGTCCATGCCCGCGTCGGCGGCCTCGCGGCGGAAGCCATCAAGGGCGAGGACGGCCTGCGATGAGCGCCAACATCCGCAAGATCGTCACCATCGTCGAGGAGACGCGGACCGAGATGGGCCGTCCCGTCTCCCCGCCCACCCGGCGCGCGGCGGCCATCGCGGTGATCGAGAATCCATTTGCCGGCCGCTATGCGGAAGACCTGTCCGACCTCATCGCCATGGGCGAGGAGCTGGGCGGGCTTCTAACGAACAAGGCGGTGGAGGCCCTCGGCATCGAGGGGCCTTCCGCCGAGAGCTACGGCAAGGCGGCGCTGGTGGGCGAGAATGGCGAGCTGGAGCACGCCGCGGCCCTGCTGCACCCCAAGATGGGCGCGCCGGTGCGCGCGGTGCTGGGCAAGGGCGCGGCGCTCATCCCCTCATCCAAGCGGCGGGGCGGCCTCGGGGCGGATCTGGACATTCCGCTGGGCCACAAGGATGCGGCCTTCGTGCGCAGCCATTTCGACGGCATGATCGTGAGCGTGTCGGATGCCCCGCGCGCGAACGAGATCGTGGTTGCCGTGGCGGTCACGGATTCCGGACGGCCGCTGCCGCGCGTCGGCGGGTTGAAGAAGGACGAGATCAAAGGCGAGGACGGGCTGAGATAGGCCACGCCCCGCGCGCGGACGGTTCACGGGACATCATAAAAGGGGAATGGACATGAAGAAGCTGGTCGCGGCATCCCTCGCCGCTCTCCTCCTCGCCGCAGGCGGGGCGCGGGCGCAGCAGGGCGAGATCAAGGTAGGCGAAATCAATTCCTATTCGGCGCTGCCCGCCTTCCTCGATCCCTATCGCAAGGGAATGGATCTGGCGCTGAAGGAAGTGAACGATGCCGGCGGCATCAAAGGCAAGAAGCTCGTCATCATCTCCAAGGACGATGGCGGCAAGCCGGCCGATGCGCTCACCGCCGCCAACGAGCTGGTCTCGCGCGACGGCGTGGTGATGATCGCCGGCGGCTTCCTCTCCAATGTCGGCCTCGCGCTCGCCGACTTCGCCAAGCAGAAGCAGGTGATGTACCTCGCCGCCGAGCCGCTCACTGACGCGCTCGTCTGGTCCAAGGGTAACGACTACACCTTCCGCCTGCGCACCTCGAACTACATGCAGGCCGCCATGCTGGCGGAAGAGGCGGCGAAGCTCCCGGCCAAGCGCTGGGCGACCATCGCCCCCAATTACGAGTTCGGCCAGTCCTTCGTCGCGGTGTTCAAGGAACTCCTGAAGAAGCGCAAGCCGGATGTGGAGTTCGTGGCCGAGCAGTGGCCGCCGCTGAACAAGATCGATGCCGGCCCGGTGCTCCAGGCCATCGACGCCGCCAATCCCGAGGCCATCCTCAACGCCACCTTCGCCGGCGACCTCGTGAAGCTGGTGCGTGAGGGCAACACCCGTGGCATCTTCAAGAACCGCGTGGTGGTCAGCTATCTCACCGGCGAGCCGGAATATCTCGACCCGCTGAAGACCGAGACCCCCGAGGGCTGGATCGTGACCGGCTATCCCTGGTACGGCATCAAGACCGCCGAGCACCAGGCCTTCCTCGACGCCTACCAGCAGCTCCACAAGGACTATCCGCGCCTCGGCTCCATCGTCGGCTACTCCACGGTGAAGTCCATCGCCGCGGCGCTGAAGGCGACCGACGACTACTCCACCGCCGGCCTTCTCAAGGCGATGAAGAACCTCAAGGTCTCCACCCCCTTCGGCGATGTCGTCTACCGCGCGGCCGACCACCAGTCGACCATGGGCGCCTATATCGGCACCACCTCGCAGAAGGACGGGCAGGGCATCATGGTGAACTTCCAGTTCAAGCCCGGCGCCGACTACCTGCCGCCCGAGGCCGAAGCCGCGAAGCTGCGTCCGGCGAACTGAGGCGGATTTTTCCGCCCGTCATGGCCGGGCTTGTCCCGGCCATCCACGTGGATCGGCCGGTTACCTCACGCCGTAAGATTTTCCCTGCGGCCCGACGTGGATGCCCGGGACAAGCCCGGGCATGACGGGGCCGACACGAAGCGTCCTCTGCCACCGTGAGGGGTAGGGCAATCCAACAAAGCGCGGGCGGCGCCAGTCAGCCGCCCCCGCATCCGGCCCCCGCCCTCGACGGCGGGTGGCCCAAGAAGATCAAAACTTCCAGCAGGTGAACGAGAGGCTGAAGCCGTGGAATTTCTTCTGGTCCAGGCCCTGAGCGGGCTCGCCAGCGCCGCGTCGCTGTTTCTGGTGGCGTCGGGGCTGTCGATCATCTTCGGCGTCACGCGCATCGTGAACTTCGCCCATGGCGCCTTCTACATGCTGGGCGCCTATGTGGCCTACACGCTGACGACGCGCTTTGCCGGGCCGCTCGGCTTCTGGGGCGCCATCGTCGCGGCGGCGATCATCGTCGCCTTGCTCGGCGCGCTGATGGAGATGGTGCTGCTGCGGCGCATCTATCAGGCGCCCGAACTCTTCCAGCTCCTCGCTACGTTCGGCGTGACGCTGATGGTGCAGGACCTCGTGGTGGTGATCTGGGGGCCGGAAGACCTGCTTGGCCCGCGCGCCCCCGGCTTCACCGGCGCCATCAGCCTGTTCGGCCGAATGGTGCCGACCTACGATCTCTTCATGATGACCCTCGGCCCGGTGGTGCTCGGCATCCTCTGGCTGCTGTTCCACAAGACCCGCTGGGGCGTGCTGGTGCGCGCGGCGACGCAGGACCGCGAGATGGTCGCGGCGTTGGGCGTGAACCAGAAATGGCTGTTCACCGGCGTGTTCGCGCTGGGCGTCTTCCTCGCCGCGCTGGGTGGCGCGCTGCAGATCCCGCGCACCACCGTGACCCACGCCATGGACCTCTCCATCATCGTGGAGGTGTTCGTGGTGGTGGTCATCGGCGGCCTCGGCTCGGTGTTCGGCGCCTTCGTGGCGGCCATCATCGTCGCGGAGCTGAACGCCTTCGGCATTCTCATCCTGCCGCAGATCTCGCTCATCACCGTGTTCCTGGTGATGGCGGTGGTTCTGGTGGTGCGGCCCTGGGGTCTGTTCGGCAAGCCGGAGAGCGCGCCCCGCGCCGCCGCCGGCCTCACCATCCGGCCCTGGCGCCCGTTCACGCAAGTTGAGCGGGCCGGCGTGGCGCTGGTGGTGGTCGCGGTGGCTGCGCTGCCCTTCTTCCTCGGCAACTATGCCCTGACGGTTGGCGCGGAAATCCTCATCTACGTGCTGTTCGCGGCGAGCCTGCATTTCATGATGACGGTGGGCGGCCTCGCCTCCTTCGGCCATGCCGCCTATTTCGGCCTCGGCGCCTATGGCGCGGCCTTCCTTGTCAAATACCTGGGCGCGCCCATGGAGGCGGCGCTCATCGTCGGCCCGCTGCTGGGGCTGGCCGGGGCGGTGCTGTTCGGCTGGTTCTGCGTGCGGCTGTCGGGCGTCTATTTCGCCATGCTGACGCTGGCCTTCGCGCAGATCGCCTGGTCCATCGCCTTCCAGTGGGTGGATGTGACGGGCGGCGACAACGGCCTGCTCGGCATCTGGCCGGCGACGTGGGCGTCACGGCCGGCCGGCTTCTTCTGGCTGGCGCTGGGCATCGCGGTGGTGGGCGTCGGGGTGCTCAGGATGCTGGTGTTCTCGCCGTTCGGCTATGGGCTGAGGGCGGTGCGTGACAGCGCGCTGCGCTCGGAGGCCATCGGCCTCAACCGGCAGCGGATGCAGTGGGCGGCCTTCATCGTCGCCGGCACCTTCGCCGGGCTTGCGGGCGCGCTGTTCGCCTTCCTCAAGGGCTCGGTGTTTCCGGACTACATGGCCATTCCCACCTCGGTGGACGGGCTGGTGATGGTGCTGCTCGGCGGCGTGGAGACGGTCTCCGGCGCGGTGGTTGGCGCGGTGCTCTACAAGGCGCTGGCCATCTGGCTGATGAGCCAGACCGATCTCTCCAAGCTGGTGCTGGGCGGCGTCATCGTCGTCATCGTGCTCGCGTTTCCCAAGGGGGTCGTGGGCTTCATCGAGGATCTGCGCCACCGCTGGCCCCGCAAGGGCAACGGCGCAACCGTCGGCGCCACCAAAGCGGAGGCCGCGTGATGAGCCCGCTGCTCGAAGTCAAAGACCTGATGAAGTCCTATGGCGGCGTCCATGCCGTGCGGGGCGTGTCCTTCACGGTGGAAGCGGGGCAGATGCTCGCCCTCATCGGACCCAACGGGGCGGGCAAGAGCACCTGCTTCAACATGCTCAACGGCCAGATCCCGCCCGATGCCGGCACGGTGCTGATCGAGGGCCGGGACATCAAGGGCCTGCCGCCGCGCGCCGTGTGGCGGCTCGGCGTCGGCCGCACCTTCCAGATCACCGCCACCTTCGCCTCCATGACGGTGCGCGAGAACGTGCAGGTGGCACTTCTCTCCTTCCACGGGCGCATCTCCCGCGTGTTCGGCTTCGCCGGCGCTGCCTGCCGGGCGGAGGCGGATGCGCTGCTCGCCCTCGTCGGCCTCACCACCCAGGCGGAGCGGCCGTGCGGCGAGCTGGCCTATGGCGACCTCAAGCGCTTGGAATTGGCGGTGGCGCTGGCCAATGAGCCGCGCCTCCTCCTCATGGATGAGCCCACCGCCGGCATGGCGCCGCGCGAACGCGTCGAGCTGATGCGCCTCACAGCCGAGATCGCCCGCGCCAAGGGCATCGGCGTGCTCTTCACAGAGCACGACATGGACGTGGTGTTCGAGCACGCCGACGAGGTGATGGTGCTCAACCGCGGCCAACTCATCGCCCGCGGCACCCCGGCCGAGGTGCGGCGCGACCCGCAGGTCCGCGCCATCTATCTCGGCGAAGGACTGCTCTACGACGCACGGCACCGCGAGGGGACTGCGGCATGAAACTTCAGGTCTCGAACCTCAACAGCCACTACGGCCCCGCCCACATCCTCTACGACGTGGGCCTCGAGATCGGCGCCGGCGAGGTGGTGGCGCTGCTCGGCCGCAACGGGGCAGGCAAGAGCACGACCTTCCGCTCCATCGTCGGCCTCGTGCCACAGCGCGCGGGCACGGTGATGTTCGACGGCGCCGACGTCTCACGCCTGCCAACCTACGAGATCGTGCGGCGCGGCCTCGGCTATGTGCCGGAGGACCGGCGCATCTTCAGCCATCTCACGGTGGAGGAAAATTTCGAGGTGGGCCGGCAGGCGCCGCGTCCCGGCGTCGCCACCTGGACGCCGGACATGCTTTACAAGCTGTTCCCGAACCTCGGCGAGATGCGCAAGCGCCCCGGCGGGCAGATGAGCGGCGGCGAGCAGCAGATGCTCACCATCGGGCGCACCCTGATGGGCAACCCCTCCCTCGTGCTGCTGGACGAGCCGTCCGAGGGCCTCGCGCCCAAGATCGTGGAGCAGATGGCCGACGCCATCCTCGCCATGAAGGGGGAGGGGCTTTCGGTGGTCATCTCCGAGCAGAATTTGCATTTCGCCAAGCTGATCTCGGATCGGGCCTACATCATCGAGAAGGGGCGCATCCGCTTTTCCGGCACCATCGCGGATCTGGAGGCAAATCCGGAAATCCGCGACGCCTATCTGGCGGTCTGAGCCATGGCGTCGGAGCCCAAGGCCCTGCGGACGCCCCGCGCGCCCCGGAAAGTGGCAACGCCCGAGGTGGCCGATGCCACGCCCCCGAAAGCCACGCCCTCCAAAGCCACACCGCCCAAATCCATACCCCCCATGCAGGTGCGCCGCCCCGTGCGCCGCTCGCGGGCGAATGCGCCCTATGTGCTGGACGAGCAGGTGGGCTTCATCCTGCGGCAGGTGGGCCAGCGCCATGCCGCCATCTTCGCTGCGCGCATCGGCGACGACCTGACCATGACCCAGTGGGCGGCCCTGTCGAAGCTGGCCGAGACCGGCCCCTGCTCGCAGAACCTGCTCGGGCGCCTCACGGCCATGGATGCCGCCACCATCAAGGGCGTGGTGGACCGCCTCGTTCGTCGCGGCTTCGTGGAGACCCGGCCGGACACCGAGGACGGCCGGCTGCTGGTGGCGGTGCTGACCGCCGCCGGAGAGGAGGCGGTTGCCCGCGCCAGCGTGAACGCCTTCGCCATCACCGAAGAGACGCTGGCGCCGCTGGATGCCGCCGAGCGCGCCATGCTGCTGAAGCTGCTGGACCGGTTGCGGTAGGCGCCCTCCAACAGCGGGATTCGGCGCGCACCTTTCGATCCGCGCGAGCACGGCCGCGCTCCCCCATGGCTGATGGTAAAATGCGCGCTTCTGTCGCAGCGCGTCAACGTCAGCCGGGCCGTGGGGCCTTCGACAGCCAACCTCTTGTTTCCCGCGCGAAATCAGGGTTCCTGCGGCCTGATTGATAGAGTGAGACTATCGATATCGCGTAACTTATCTATTTCACATATGGCATCCGCCCCCATATGTTGCACTGCGATGGCTTCGGCCCGTCGTAGCGCAAACACCCCATCGAGGAATTGCCATGTCGCTCGTCAATACTAAGATCAAGCCTTTCACGACGCAGGCTTTCAAGGATGGCAAGTTCATCCAGGTTTCGGACACCGATCTTGCCGGCAAGTGGGCCGTCTTCTTCTTTTACCCGGCCGACTTCACCTTCGTCTGCCCGACCGAGCTGGGCGATCTGGCCGATCACTATGGCGAGTTCCAGAAGCTCGGCGTCGAGATCTACTCGGTCTCCACCGACACCCACTTCACCCACAAGGCGTGGCACGATTCCTCCGAGACCATCGGCAAGGTGAAGTACACCATGCTCGGCGACCCGGCCGGCGTGATCACCAACAACTTCGGCGTCATGCGCGAAGGTCAGGGCCTCGCCGACCGCGGCACCTTCGTGGTGGACCCGAACGGCGTCATCCAGGCCGTGGAAGTCACCGCCGAGGGCATCGGCCGTGACGCCGCCGACCTGTTGCGGAAGATCAAGGCTGCCCAGTACGTCGCCTCCCATCCTGGCGAGGTCTGCCCTGCCAAGTGGCAGGAAGGCGAGAAGACGCTGGCGCCCTCCCTCGATCTCGTCGGCAAGATCTGAGGTTTTACGACCCGATCCGGCCTTGAGGCGTTTGCCTTGAGGCCCCACCGGCTCCCGAAAGGGAGGCGCCCCGACCGTCCGCCGCGGCCTTTGGCCAGCGGCGGACGTGGCCCGTTTGTACCCCGCCGGCTCATTGATCCGGCGTGTTTTTCTGCCGGAGGATTGCCATGCTCGACTCTGCCATGAAGACCCAGCTCAAGGCCTATCTGGAGCGCGTGGTCCGCCCCGTCGAAATCACCGCCGCGGTGGATGGCGGGCCGAAGTCGAAGGAAATGAGCGAGCTTCTGGCCGATATCGCCGAGCTGTCCGACAAGATCACCGTGCGGGAGCACCAGGAGCCGGGGGCGCGCGTGCCCTCCTTCTCCCTGTCGAGCCCCGGCCACGACATTTCCCTTACCTTCGCCGGCCTGCCCATGGGCCACGAATTCACCTCCCTCGTGCTGGCGCTCCTCCAGGTGGGCGGCTATCCGCCCAAGGTGGAGGAGGCGGTGATCGAGCAGGTGAAGGCGCTCGACGGCGACTTCGTGTTCGAGACCTATTTCTCCCAGTCCTGCCAGAACTGCCCGGACGTGGTGCAGGCGCTGAACCTCATGGCCGTGCTGAACCCGCGGGTGAAGCATGTGGCCGTCGACGGTGCCCTGTTCCAGGCGGAGGTGGATGCACGTCAGGTGATGAGCGTGCCCACCGTCTATCTCAACGGCGAGGTCTTCGGACAGGGCCGAATGGGCATTGAGGAGATCGTCGCCAAGCTCGACACCGGCGCGGCCGCCCGCGACGCCAAGCGCATGGGCGAGATGAACCGCTTCGACGTGCTGGTGGTGGGCGGTGGCCCGGCCGGCGCGACGGCCGCCATCTATGCCGCCCGCAAGGGCATTCGCACCGGCGTCGCCGCCGAGCGCTTCGGCGGGCAGGTGCTGGACACCATGGCCATCGAGAATTTCATCTCCGTCCCCTACACCGAGGGGCCGAAGCTCGCCGCCGCGCTGGAGCAGCATGTGCGCGAGTATGAGGTGGAGATCCTGAACCTCCAGCGCGCCGTCAAGCTCGTTCCGGGCAAGGACGTGGTGGAGGTGGAGTTCGCCAACGGCGCCAGCCTGCGCTCGCGCACCGTCATCCTCGCCACCGGCGCCCGCTGGCGGCAGATGAACGTGCCCGGCGAGGACGCCTATCGCAACAAGGGCGTGGCCTACTGCCCCCACTGCGACGGCCCGCTGTTCAAGGGCAAGCGCGTGGCGGTCATCGGCGGCGGCAATTCCGGCGTGGAAGCGGCCATCGACCTCGCCGGCATCGTTTCCCATGTGACGCTGATCGAGTTCGACAGCCAGCTGCGCGCCGACGACGTGCTCCAGCGCAAGCTGAAGAGCCTCGCCAACGTCACCATCCTCACCTCCGCCCGCACCACCGAGGTGCTCGGCGACGGCCAGAAGGTGAGCGGCCTCACCTACGAGAACCGCAACACCGGCGACATCCACACGGTGGAGCTGGAAGGCATCTTCGTGCAGATCGGCCTCCTGCCCAACACCGAGTGGCTGAAGGGCGTGGTGGACCTCTCTCCGCGCGGCGAGATCGTCGTGGACGCCCATGGTCAGACCTCGGTTCCTGGCGTGTTCGCGGCCGGCGACTGCACCACCGTGCCTTACAAGCAGATCGTGATCGCGCTGGGCGAGGGGGCGAAGGCCTCGCTGTCCGCCTTCGATCACCTGATCCGCACCAGCGCCCCCGCCGAGGACAAGGAGGCGGCCGTCAGGGCCGCCTGATTGGGCCGCATGACCGGACCGGCGGCGGGCCGGACACCATGACCCTGCGCGAGCTGCAATATCTCCTCGCCCTCGCCGACACCCGCAGCTTCCGCCGGGCGGCGGAGCTGTGCAGCGTCAGCCAGCCCACCCTCTCCACCCAGATCCGCAAGCTGGAGGAGGAGCTGGGCGTGGCCCTCATCGAGCGCACGCCGCGCAAGGCCATGCTCACCCCCGCCGGCCGCGATGCGGTGGAACGCGCGCGGCGCATCCTCACCGAGGTGGAGCAGCTCAAGGAGGCGGCCCACCGCAGCCGCCATGCGGAGGGCGGGGCGCTGAAGCTCGGCGTGTTCCCCACCCTCGGCCCGTATCTGCTGCCCCATGTGGTGCCGCTGATCCGCCAGCGGTTTCCCGAGCTGGAGCTGCTGCTGTTCGAGGAAAAGAGCGCCAACCTCATCCAGCGGCTGAACCTCGGCACGCTGGATGCCGCTTTCCTCGCACTGCCGGTGCATGACAGCCATTTCCACAGCGAGTTCCTGTTCGAGGAGCCCTTTCTCCTCGCGGTCCCGGGGGGGCACAGCCTCGCCGGGCGGGACACGCTGGGGGTCGCGGAGCTTGCTGGCCAGAACCTGATGCTGCTGGAGGAGGGCCACTGCCTGCGCGATCAGGCGCTGGACGTGTGCCACCAGTCCGGCGCGCGGGAGAAGTCTGAGTTCCGCGCCACCAGCCTGGAAACCCTGCGCCAGATGGTGGCGGCGGGTGTCGGCATCACGCTTCTGCCCATGCTCGCGACGCGCAATCCGGTGCCTCCGGCCCAGAACATCCACCTGCTCGCCTTCTCGGATTCCCGCCCCAGCCGGCAGATCGCGCTGCTCTGGCGCAAGACCTCGGCGCTGGGGCAGTTGCTGCATCAGGTGGCCGACATCTGCCGCGGGCTACCGGAAGACCTGCTGACCCTGCGCCACTGAGCGGCCCTCGATTGTGCCGTTGCGGCACCCCTTACCGGCCGTATTGAATTTTCCGCGCGCACGCCCCTCGTCGATTTCCGCGCCCTTCAACCGGTGCTAGAAGGCTGAAGTTCGAGCCGGCAAATCAGCCCCCAGGGGGAGGGAGGTCGAAGCAGTGATCCGGCGTACCTTCGCGTTCAGGTCCGTCGCTGCTCTCCTTCTGGTCTGGATCGGCCTCGTCGCGGTTTTCGCGATGTTGATGATCCGGAGCAACCTGTCGCGTGCAGATGCGGAGGTCGAGGCCGAGGGCGTCGCCCTGCATCGGCTCCTGTCCCAGCGGGTTGCCCAGCACGACGCCCATCTCACCAGCCTCGCCGCGCTGGTGCAGGCGAGCGATCCGCCGCCGGCCGAGACGGTCCGGCAGGTGGCCACGGGCATCATGCGCTATTACCGCCGCATCCTGTCCATCCGGGTGCTGGAGATGACCCCCGATCAGGTCATCGAGACGCTGGTCGCCGTGCCGGGCGAGATGGAGGGCACGGTGATGCCCCGGTTCGCCCAGCTCGTCTTCGGCCAGAGGGCGGGGGAGGCGCGCTATTATGTGGAAGCCGATCACCCCGAGCACTATTTCCTCGGCAAGCGCGCCGGCAGCGACCGGCGCCTCGCCATCATCCTGGAGATCGATCCCAACGGCCTGCTGACGCCGGAGGAGCGGCTCTCCAGCGACCGCATCAGCCTGAGTCTCGGGCCCTACGCGCTGACCGGTCGCCCGCCCGTGGCCGAGCCCGGCGCCTTCGCGACGCTCACCTTCTTCCGCCCGGCGGACAGCACCACCCAGCCGGTCAATCTCGGCATCGAGCGGCCGGTTTCCTTCTACAGGGCTGTCGCCCCGGTGCCGGTCGCGGCCTTCGCCCTGTTCTCGCTCCTTGCCTTGTTCGCCGGGCGCTACACGCTGATCCAGCGGCACGAGGCGCGCCATTCCCAGCAGCTCGCCGCGCTGGCGGAGGAGCGCAGCCGCCTGCTGGAGCGCGAGACGCAGCTCGCCCATGCCGCACGGGTCAATTCGTTGGGCGAACTCGCCTCCGGCATCGCCCACGAGCTCACCCAGCCGCTGACCGCCCTGTTGAGCCAGAGCCAGGCGGCGCTGCGCCTGTCCGGTCCAGAGGGCGACCCCGTGCGGCTCTCCGAGGCGCTCGACGCCAATGTGCGGGAAGCGCGCCGGGCCGGTGAGATCCTCCGGCGGATGCGCGATTATATCGCCCGCCGGGCCAGCGAGCGCACGGCGGTGGACATCAGCGACGTGGTGGACGACGCCGCGACTCTCGCCCGCGCCGACCTCGCCCGTCGCGGCATCGCGCTGGAACTGGATCTGGAACGCCCCATGCCGCTGGCCAACGCGGACCCGGTGGAGCTGGAGCAGGTGCTGCACAATCTCATCCGCAACGCGGCGGACAGCCTCGAGGAACGCGACGGGCCGGACAAGCGCATCCTGATCCGCACCTTCGATGCCGGCGAGACGGTGGCGATCCGCGTCAGCGACACCGGCAAGGGCATTTCGGCGGACGTGCTGCCCCGGTTGTTCGAGCCCTTCTTCACCACCAAGAGCGAGGGCATGGGGCTGGGCCTCTCTTTGTGCGCCACGCTGGTGGAGCGGGCGAGCGGTACCATCGAGGCCGAGGCGCGGCCGGGGGAGGGGGCATCCTTCCTCATCAGCCTTCCCGCTTTGGCCGAACGCCGGTTGGCGGCGCAGTGAGCGCTCCCCGCGTCTATCTCGTCGATGACGATGCCGCCGTGCGGCAGGCCCTCACGCTGCTGCTCTCCACCTACGGCATGACGGTGGAAGCCTTCGCCGATCCCGAGACCTTCCTCGCCCATGTGGACCCGGCGCGCCCTGGCTGCCTCCTGCTCGACCTGAGGATGCCCATGATCTCCGGTATCCAGCTCAAGGAGAAGCTGGCCGCGCGGGGCATCGACTGGCCGGCGGTGATGATCACCGGCCACGGCGACGTCAACGCCTGCCGCCGCGCGTTCCGCGCCGGGATGGTGGACTTCCTGACCAAGCCGGTGGACGAGCTGGTGCTGCTCGATGCCCTCGGCACCGCCGCCCGCGCCCTCGACGCCCTCATGGAGCGGCGCGAGGCGGCTTCGCTCCTCGCCAGCCTCACCGAGCGCGAGCGCGAGGTGCTGGACATGGTGTGCCGTGGCTGGGCGACCAAGGAAGTCGCTGCCGCGCTCAGCGTTTCCCCGCGCACCATCGACGCCCATCGGGCGAACATCGCCGAAAAGCTCGGCACCTCCTCCGTGGCGGATTTCGTGCGGATGACGCTCAACGCCCGCGTCCTAGGTAGTTCTACCGATCCCGCCCGGTGAGGCGACGGATTCAGCGCGCGGCTCTCCCGGCCTAGAGAGGCTCAGCGCCACCGCCCGGCGCGGAAAAATCTCCGGTCGCTCGCGCGGCCGCCAAGAAAGGGCCGATGATGAAACGCCTCCTCCTCGCCGCCGCTGCCTCCGCCACCTTCGCCACGCTCGCCGGCCCCGTCGCGGCCCAGGCGCTGCAGGAGCGGAACATGCCGCTGGCGATCGCCCTCGACATCGCCCGCGAGGGCGTCGCGGCCTGCGCGGCGCAGGGCTACAACGTGTCGGTGGCGGTGGTGGATCGCGCCGGCGTCCTGAGGGCCTTCGCCCGCGCCGACAATGCCGGCCCGCACACGGTCGAGGCGGCGCGCCGCAAGGCCTTCACCTCCGCCTCCACCCGCACCCCGACCACGGTGATCGTCGAGAACGTGCAGAAGAACCCCGCCTCTGCGCAACTCGTGGCCATCGATGGCTTTCTGGTGCTGGGTGGAGGCGTGCCGGTGAAGGTGGGCAACGAGACCATCGGCGCGGTGGGCATCGGCGGCGCTCCCGGCGGCAACCTCGACGAGGCGTGCGCGATCGCCGCGATCGCCAAGGTCGAATCCCAGCTCAAGTGAGATGGGCCACCGGCTGCCGCGCGACGGCGGCCGGTTGCAAGCTTGGTCCCGGATGCTTAGGTCAATGGTCCTCCTGACTTTGGGGGACGATGCCTCAAGCTCCGGGATTTGCTTTTGAATGTCCGTTGCCTTCACGCGTGAGACCGACCTCGAAGCCACCGCCGCCGACCTGCCGGACCGGCCCATCTCGCCGCATCCGAACCTTGTGACGGCGAGCGGCCTTGCCGCGCTCGATGCGGCGTTGGCGGAGGCGCGCGCCGCCTATTCCGAGGCGCAGATGGGCGACGTGCAGGCCGACCGCATGGCCATGGCCCGCGCCACCCGCGACCTGCGCTATTACGGCGCCCGCCGCGCCACCGCCCAGCTCATCGAGACTCCTCCCAATCCCGAGACCGTCCAGTTCGGCACCACCGTGACCCTCGACCGCGAGGACGGCCGCCGCCAGACCTTCCGCATCGTCGGCGAGGATGAGGCCGATCCGGCCAAGGGCTCCGTGTCCTACGTCTCGCCGCTCGCTGCCGCCGTGATGGGCAAGGCCGTGGGCGATGTGGCGCTGGTGGCCGGTCGCGAGGTGGAAGTCGTCGCCATCGCCTGAACCGCGCAACGCTCCGGCGCGCCGGCCGCGAGCATTGCGGCGCAGCATTTAGATCGATCTAAATTTTCGTTGACCACACCCTGCGCAGTCTCCTAGACATGGCCGTCGAGAAGTTCGTTAAGAACTCGTTACCGGCGAGGAGGCTGCGCGTGGAGGGTGCCAAGGGGCCACAGGGCCGCCGCTTGCCGGCCGCCCGCGATGCTGCCGAGCCGGCCGATCTGCCGGAAGAGGCGCCGCTCGCCGGTGGCCTGCGCGTGCGGCTGAAGGATGTGGCGGTCCACGCCGGCGTCTCCCGCGCCACCGTCTCCCTCGTCCTGCGCAAAAGCCCGCTGGTGAAGGCGGAAACGCGTGCCAAGGTCGAGGAGGCCATGGCCGGCCTCGGCTATGTCTACAATCGCAGCGCCGCCAATTTGCGCTCGGGCGCCTCGCGCACCGTGGGGCTCGTGCTGTGCGAGATCATCACCCCCAACTTCGCCCAGTTCACCGCCGGCATCGACGAGGTGCTGGGCACCGAAGGCTACATGGCCTTCATCGGCAACGCTGCGGAAGATGCCACCCGCCAGCGCGAGGTGCTGCTGCGGATGCAGGAGCACGGCGTGGACGGGCTCGTGGTGGTCGCATCCGAGAACACCCGCGCCGATGCGCTGGAGGAGGGGGCCTGCGCGCGCATGCCCTGCGTGCTCGCGCAGCGCCGCGTGGAGGGTTTTCCCGCCGACTATGTCGGCCCGGACTACGGCGCCGGCATGGAGCTCATCACCGAGCACCTGATTTCGCTCGGGCATCGCAACATCGCCTTCATCGGCGGCGTGCGCCGCATCGCGCCGCTCACCGAGCGCATGGCCGGCTTCCACCGCGCCCTGCGCCGCCACAAGCTGAAGAGCGGGCCGGTGGTGCCCTGCGCGGTGATCGACCGCTCCTCCGGCTATGCCGGCGCGCGCGAGTTCCTGGCCCGTGAACTTCTGGCCAAGGGCGACATCCCCTCGGCCATCGTCTGCTACAACGACGTGGTGGCCTTCGGCGTCATGCTCGCCCTCGACGAGCACGGTCTGGTGCCGGGCCGGGACGTGGCCGTGGTGGGCTGCGACGACGTGGACGAGGCGGGCCTGCACCGCCCCGCGCTCACCACCTTCACCACCGATCCCCGCGTGGTCGGGCGCGAGGCCGCGCGGCTGCTGCTGCGCCGCATCGCCCATCCCGAGCGCCCGCGGGAAGAAATCATCGTGCCGCCTCGCCTCGTCATCCGCCAGTCGTGCGGCGCGGGGAAAGCTGCCGATACACCCGCCGTCCGCCGTCCGCCCGCCCATCGCCCGACAGGAGGCGCAAGATGAACTACGTCTTCCAGTTCGGAGACGTCTTCAATGCCTGGCCCGAGCTGCTGCTCGGCGCGTGGCTGACGATCCGCCTCTCGGGCCTCGCCATGCTGCTCGGGCTCGCCGTGGCGGTGCTCTGCGCGCTGGGCAAGACGCAGGGGCCGCGCCCGGTGCGCTGGCTGGTGGACGTGTATGTGGAGGTCATCCGCAACACGCCCTTCCTGGTGCAGATCTTCATCATCTTCTTCGGCCTGCCGCGTGCCGGCATCCGGCTCGACGCCAACGAGGCGGCGCTGCTGGCCATGGTCATCAACGCCGGCGCCTATTGCACCGAGATCGTGCGCGCCGGCATCGAGACCATCCACAAGGGACAGATCGAGGCCGGACTGGCGCTGGGCCTCAAGCGCCTTCAGATCTTCCTCTATGTGGTGCTGTTCCCGGCGCTGAAGGCGATCTACCCGTCCCTCACCAGCCAGTTCATCCTTCTGATGCTGACCTCCTCCGTCGTCTCCGCCATTTCGGCCGAGGAACTGACGGCGGTGGCGAACAATTTGCAATCGCAGACCTTCCGCTCGTTCGAGATCTACATCGTTGTGACGGGCATGTATTTCGCCATGTCGCTGATGTTCGCCGGCGCGTTCGCGCTCATCTACCGCGCGGTGTTCGCGCGCACTGACGCCGCACGCTGAGGAGGGGAGCGACATGATCCGCCAGTTCACCTCCGCCGAATTCTTCTTCCTCCTCTCCGCCGTGCGCTGGACGCTGCTGCTCTCGGCCATCGCCTTCGCGGGCGGGGCGGCATTGGGGCTCCTCGTGGCGCTCGCGCGCACCGCCCCATGGCAATGGCTGCGGGCGACGGCGGGGGCCTACATCCTCGTCTTCCAGGGCACGCCGCTGCTGATGCAGCTGTTCCTCGTGTTCTTCGGCGCCACCATGGTCGGCGCCTCGGTGGACCCGCTGGCCGCCGCCGCCATCGGCCTCACGCTGAATGCCGCCGCCTTCCTCGGCGAGATCTGGCGCGGCTGCATCCAGGCCATCCCGAAGGGCCAGTGGGAGGCCTCCACGGCCCTCGGCCTGCATTATGTGACGCGGATGCGCGAGATCATCCTGCCGCAGGCAGCGAAGATCGCGGTGGCCCCCACGGTCGGCTTCCTGGTGATGCTGGTGAAGAGCACGTCGCTCGCCTCCATCATCGGCTTCGTGGAGCTGACCCGCGCCGGGCAGATCGTGAACAACGCGACCTTCCGGCCGTTCCTCGTGTTCGGCATCGTCGCGGCCATCTACTTCGCCCTGTGCTGGCCGCTCTCGCTTTATGCCCGCCACCTCGAAAAGCGTTTCGGCACCGTGTCGCGGTGACGGTTCAGGTTGACCCTCAAGACCAAGGCCGCCCCGCATGCGGCACAGATGGAGGAAGAGACGATGACTTTCGGCACCATCCTGAAGAGCGCGCGCGGCGCCGTCGCGGCGCTCGGCCTCGCGGCGCTCGCCGCCACCGGCCTCTCCCACGGCGCATCCGCGCAGAGCATCGACGACATCCTGTCGAAGAAGAAGCTCACTGTCGGCATGCTGGTGGACGTGGCCCCCTTCGGGCTGCTCGACACCCAGGGCAAGCCGGAAGGCTATGATGCCGACGTCGCCCGCCTCATGGGCAAGTATCTCGGCGTCGAGGTGGAGCTGGTGCCCGTGACCGGCCCCAACCGCATCCCGTACCTGCTCACCAACAAGGTGGACGTGCTGGTGGCGGTGTTCGGCATCACGCCCGAGCGCGCCAAGCAGGTGATGTTCTCCATCCCCTATTCCACCATCGAGATCCAGCTGATCGGTCCCAAGAAGACCGAGATCAAGAGCATGGACCAGACGGTGGGCAAGAAGATCGCGGTGGCCCGCGCTTCCACCCAGGATACGGCGCTCACCGCCGCCGTGCCCAAGGGCGCCACCATCATGCGCTTCGACGACGATGCCACCGCCGCCCAGGCCTTCCTCTCCGGCCAGGTGGACCTGCTCGGCGCCAACAACCTCGTCGGCACCCAGCTCGCCGAGGCGAACCCGGACATGGGCATCGAGAAGAAGATCACCCTGCGCAGCCAGTACAACGGCATCACCGTGCGCCGGGGCTCCACCGATTTCCTCCAGTGGATCAACACTTTCCTCTACTTCGTGAAGAACAATGGCGAGCTCGACGCCATCAACCAGAAGTGGTTCAAGGTGCCGCTGCCGACGATGCCGACGTTCTGAGGAATGCGCCCTGTTCCCCGGACCAGCGACACCGCAGGTGGAGCGCCGATCCGGGGTCCAGGGGAAAGTTCGGCGCAGCCGGCGATACGTTCGGCTGTCGCCGCCATTGCCGCCTGCGGCGAACCGTTGCGCTGGGCCCCGGCTCTCCTTCCGCTGATCGCTCCAGTCGGCCGGGGCGCGAGGGCGGTGCGATGGACGCGGGCGTCAGGGCATAACGGAACAGACACGAGAAGGGCCTAGCCATGCTCACTCCCGCCCCTGCTGACAGCACGCCCGCCGGCGACGCGCGCCCCGTCATGATCCGCATGGCGGGCGTGGAGAAATATTACGGCACCTACCACGCGCTGAAGGCCGTGAACCTCGACGTGCACCAGGGCGAGCGCATCGTCATCTGCGGGCCATCCGGCTCCGGCAAGTCCACGCTTATCCGCTGCATCAACGCGCTGGAGCATCACCAGGGCGGCGAGATCGTGGTGGATGGCACGCAGGTGGGCAAATCCTCGCGCGGGCTCGACAAGGTGCGCGCCGAGGTGGGCATGGTGTTCCAGAGCTTCAACCTGTTCCCCCACCTCACCGTGCTGCAGAACTGCACGCTGGCGCCCCGAAAGGTGCGCGGCCTCGCGCCCAAGGAGGCCGAGGCCATCGCCATGAAGTATCTGGAGCGCGTGCGCATTCCCGAGCAGGCGAACAAATATCCCGGCCAGCTCTCCGGCGGCCAGCAGCAGCGCGTGGCCATCGCCCGCGCTTTGTGCATGGCGCCCAAGGTGATGCTGTTCGACGAGCCCACCTCCGCCCTCGACCCCGAGATGGTGAAGGAGGTGCTCGACACCATGATTTCGCTGGCCCAGGACGGTATGACCATGATCTGCGTGACCCACGAGATGGGCTTCGCGCGGCAGGTGGCCGACCGGGTGATCTTCATGGACAAGGGCGAGATCGTGGAGGAGGGGCCGCCCGCCACCTTCTTCGCCAACCCGAAGAGCGAGCGCACACGCACCTTCCTCGGCCAGATCCTGCACCACTGACGCCAGATGACACCCGCGCTCATCACCTGTGACTGGGGCACCTCCTCGCTCCGCGCCTATCTCATGGCGGCAGACGGACAGGTGCTTGCCAGCCGGGCGAGCGGGCAGGGCATCATGGCGTTGGGCGGCTTGAGCTTTCCCGACGTGCTGACGGCCATCGCCGGCGAGTGGGCGCGCGACCACGGCCCGCTGCCGGTGCTGCTCTCCGGCATGGTGGGCAGCCGGCAGGGCTGGGTGGAAGCGCCCTACGCGCGCTGCCCCGCCGGCCTTCCCGACCTCGCCGCCGCCCTCGCCGAAGTGCCGGCCCAGCCCGGCTTCGGCCGCATCGCCATCGTGCCCGGCGTGCTGAAGGATGACGAGACAACGCCGGACGTGATCCGCGGCGAGGAGGTTGAAGTGCTCGGCGCCCTCGCACGCCTCGGCGTCGCGGACGGTCTGTTCGTGCTGCCCGGTACGCATTCGAAATGGGTGCGGGTGGAGGCGGGCCGCATCACCACCTTCGCCACCTACATGACGGGCGAGGTGTTCGCCGCGCTCCGGGGCCATACCATCCTCGGCCGCATGATGGAGGAGGGGGCCTTTTCCACCGAAGGCTTCCGCCGGGGTGTGGACGCGGCGGCGGAACTCGAAGGGCCGGGGGCCCTGCTCGGCCGGCTGTTCTCGCTGCGCGCGCTGGGCCTTACCGGGCGGCTCGAGGGGGCGGACAGCGCGGACATGCTCTCCGGCCTTCTCATCGGTGCTGAACTGCGCGATGCCTCGGCCGGCGAGCCGTTCACACTGGTGGCAAACCCCGCCCTTTCCGCGCGCTATGCCGAAGCCGCGACCCTTCTCGGCCTGCCCCACGCTTGCGCGCCGGAGGGCTGCGGCCCGGCCGGACAGCACGCCGTGGCGAAGGCGGCCGGCTTCATCTGATGTCAGGAGTGCGATCCATGCCCACCTTCAAGGACGCCCTTGCCGCCTGCCCCCTCGTCGCCATCCTGCGCGGGCTGAAGCCGGACGAGGCGCTGGACATCGGCGCGGCGCTGGTGGGGGCGGGCTTCACCATCATCGAGGTGCCGCTCAATTCGCCGCAGCCGCTGGACTCCATCCGCATCCTCGCCGACGCTTTCGGCGACCGCGCGCTGATCGGCGCCGGCACGGTGCTGACGCCGGAGGATGTGGCGGCAGTGAAGGCGGCGGGTGGCCAGCTCATCGTCATGCCCCATGCCGACCTCGCCGTGATCGGCGCTGCGAAGGCCGCCGGCCTCGTCTGCACCCCCGGCGTCGCCACCCCCACCGAAGCCTTCGCCGCCCGCGCCGCCGGGGCCGATGCGCTGAAGCTGTTTCCGGCGGAAGGCATCCCGCCCCACCTCGTGAAGGCGTGGCGTGCGGTGCTTACCGACATTCCCCTCCTGCCCGTCGGCGGCATCGACACCACCAATATGGCCGCCTACCGCGCGGCCGGGGCCGAAGGCTTCGGCATCGGCTCGGCGCTGTTCAAGCCGGGCAAGGCGGTGGAAGCCATTGCGGCCGACGCGCACGCACTGGTGGCTACGGCGCGCGACGTGTTCGGCCGCTAAATCCCCGCCGTCCGGCGCAGGGTGTCGGCGCGTTCGCGGCGGGCGCGCTCCTCGTCGATGGTGCGGATGGTCTGGGCGACGAAGGCGAGATGATCGTCGGAGGCCCGGCGGGCGGCGTCGGCCTCGCCGGCGGCGATGGTGTCCATCAGCGTCTGGTGCTGGGCGGAGAGCCGCTCGTAGGTGCGGGGCACGATATAGAGCTTGTCGAGGCTCTCGGAGATGCTGCTCTGGAGCAGCCCGAACATGCTCGACATGACCGAGCGCAGCACCGCATTGTGCGAGGCGTCGGCAATGGCGAGGTGGAAGGCGGCGTCCGCATGGGCCTCGGCCACCGCGTCGCCCTTCTCGTGATAGGCCGCGAGCTGGTCCATGCAGCGCCGGATGGCGTCGAGATCGTCCGGCGTCGCCCGGAGCGCGGCGTGGTAGGCGGCTTGCCCCTCCAGCCCCCGGCGCACTTCCAGAACGTCATGGCCGAAGCCCGGATTGCCGGCCACCACCGAGGCCAGCGGATCGGCGATGGCGGCGGCCGTCCAGCGCGCTTCGGCCGGCTCGGCGATGATGTTGCCGCCCTTGCGGATGGTGATGCGCCCGCGCGCACCAAGGCGCATCAGGGCTTCGCGCAGGGTGTTGCGCGAGGCACCCAGCATTTCGGAGAGGGCGCGCTCGGAGGGAAGCCGGTCGCCCACGCCAAGGCCGCGCGCCTCGATCAGCGCCTCGATGGCGAGTTCGACCCGGTCGGCCACGCGCTGCGCAGAGGAAGGGGAGGGGGCCGACGCCATCGGTGAAAGCCTACCTTGGTCCGATCAGATGAGGATCGGGCCGGACCAGCCGGCTACGATCGCGCCCACTATGTCGGACCGTCGCACGGACTTCCAGCCCGCAACGCGCATCGTCCCGGTGCTGCGGGGCACCGGGACGATGGCCCAGGCAGTCGAAGTCTTCCGCTCCTCGCTGCCTAGGGGATCATCCACGGTGTCAGGTAGGCCTGAATGGTGGTCATGATGCCGACGATGGCCGCCAGCGCGAGGCTGTGCTTGACGGTGAAGCGGAACAGGTCCGACTCCCGGCCGATCAGCCCGGCCGCCGCGCAGGCGATGGCGATGGACTGGGGCGAGATCATCTTGCCGGTGACGCCGCCCGTGGTGTTGACCGCCACGAGGAGCACGTCGCTCACCCCGATCTGATGCGCGGTGGTGGCCTGCAGCGAGGCGAACAGCGCGTTGGCCGAGGTGTCCGAGCCGGTGAGAAACACGCCCAGCCAGCCGAGGAAGGGCGAGAAGAAGGTGAAGCTCGGCCCGCTCGCCGACAGCGCGAGGCCGAGGGTGGAGGACAGCCCCGAATAGTTGGCGATGAAGGCGAAGGCCAGCACCATGCCGATGGAGTAGATCGGGATCAGCAGGCCCTTGATGGTCGAGGCGAAGGTGGAGACGGCCCGCGACGGCTTCATGCCGAGGAAGACGATCGACACGATGGCGGACAGGAAGATCGCCGTGCCGGTGGCCGAGAGCCAGTCGAACTTGTAGTCGGCGGCAAACGGCTTCGCGGCGGTGACGATGGGCGGCAGCTTGACCACCATGTTGTGCAGGAACGGCACGCTGACATGGGCGACCAATCCGTCCAGGGCGCCGCCCGCAGCGAACAGGGCCTTGAAGGGCGGGATGCTCCAGATGGTCACGAACACCGTGAGGATCAGGAACGGCGACCAGGCGCGGGCGATCTGGCCGGCGGTGTAGGTTACGGCCGGCTCGATGGCGGCGGCCGCGGGCGCCGGAGCGGCGCCGTGGTCCAGCCCGCCCTTGCTTTTCGCTTCCGTCTCGAAGCGGAAGATGCGGCGGGGCTGCCAGAAGCGCAGGAACAGCGGCAGGGTGATGAGGGTGGCGAGCGCCGCGGTGATGTCGGGCAGCTCCGGGCCGACGAAATTGGCGGTCAGGAACTGCACGGTGGCGAAGGAGCCGCCGGCGATGAGGATCGCGGGCCACGTCTCACGCACGCCGCGTGTGCCGTCCATGATGAGGATGAGCCAGAACGGCACCAGCACCGAGAGGAAGGGAAGCTGGCGGCCGGCCATCTGGCCGATGTGGAAGGGGTCGAGCCCCGTAACCTGCCCGGCGACGATGATCGGGATGCCCATGGCACCGAAGGCGACCGGCGCGGTATTGGCGATCAGGCAGAGGCCGGCGGCATAGAGCGGCCTGAAGCCGAGGCCCACGAGCAGGGCGGCGGTGATGGCCACGGGCGCCCCGAAGCCCGCGGCGCCCTCGAGGAAGGCACCGAAGGCGAAGCCCACGAGGAGCAGTTGCAGGCGCTGGTCTTCCGTAACGGAGAGGATGGACCGGCGGATGATCTCGAACTGGCCTGTCTCAACGGAAATCTTGTAGAGAAAGACCGCGCCGATGATGATCCACGCGATCGGCCACAATCCGTAGAAGAAACCGAATACGCCAGCGGCCAGGGCCATCTGCACCGGCATGCCGTAGAGCAGGATAGCAACGGCGAGCGCAAGAAGAACCGTGATGGTTCCCGCCACATAACCTTTCAGCTTGAGCCGGGTCAGGGCGACGAAAAAGAAGATGATCGGGATCGCGGCGCCGAGGCTCGACAGCCACATGTTCCCCATCGGGTCATAAATCTGGTTCCAGGCCCCCACGTTATCCCCCTCTTGTTATTTGGTACTACCAAAATTGCCGATAGTTTGAATTGGTACTGCCTAATTCAGAAATGGAAGTCAAATGGAATTGTAGCCGAATATTTTGGTCCAACCAAAACGACCAAACGCGAGAGGTTTTAGGGTGCGGCGGGCGCGCGGCGTCAGCCCGGACGGGGGAGCCGTTCAGGGGGGACGGGCTGGATCGCGCGCGGAGACCTTCCCTTCCGGGAGAGGAGCGCGTGACGCATCTGGATAGGACGGGCGCGGGGCAGTGGGGAAAGGTCTGGGGCAGGGAGGGCTGCCCGCCGTCACCCGACGCGAGGCGATGATCCGTGCCGCCACGGCAGGCGGCATCGGCCCGCCCCTGGTCAGGCTGGCTCACTGTTCAAGCTGGCTCCTGGCGGATCGCGCCCGTCTCGCGGCTCCCTCTGCGCGGGCGACGGTTCGGACGGTGCGGTGAGGGGCCAACCCCTACCGCAGCCACGCCCCCGTCTTCACCGCCGTCAGGACGGTTGCGGCGTAGACGATCAGCGCCACGGAGAGGGCGGCAAACAGGGCCTCGATGGAGCCGGTGAGCCGCAGGGCGATCAGCCCGCCGCCGAGGGCGATGGCGACGCGCAGGAAGCCGGCCACCACCGGCCAGAACAGCCGCCCCGTGCCCTGCGCCGCGAAATAGAGCGCGAGCCCGATGCCGAAGAAGCCGTAGAACGGCCCGACGATGCGCAGATAGGCGCTGCCGGTGGCGACCATGGCCGGTTCGGCGCTGAACAGGGACAGCCACGCCTCCGGGAAGAATGCGGCGGCGAGCCCCACGGTTTCCGTCACCACGAAGGCAAGGCCCGCGCCGGCCAGCGCGATATGGAGCGCGCGATCGCCGCGGCCGGCGCCGAGATTGGTTCCCACCAGCGCCACCATCGGCGCGCCGATGCCGAAGATGAGCGGGATGAGCAGATACTCCAGCCGCACGCCCGTGCCGAAGCCGGCGACCGCATCGACGCCGCCCTGCAAGGCGACGAGGGCCGTCGCGCCACCGACGATGACGTTGGTCTGGATCGACTGCAGCGACGACAGCGCGCCGACCCGCATGACCGAACCGATCACCCGCCAGTCGAGCCGCACCCAGCGGAAGCGGGCGGGGTTGCGCCCAGACAGGATGTAGGCGGCCAGCACCAGCGTTCCGCCGAGATAGTAGGCGATCAGCGCCAGCCCGCCGCCGGCGATGCCGAAGCCCGGGATGGGGCCGAACCCGAAGATCAGCAGCGGCGAGACCGGGACGAGCAGCGCGACGCCGACGCAGATGACAAAGGCCGGCAGCAGCATGTTGCCGGTGCCGCGCACCACGCTGGCGAGCCCGTTCATGGCCCAGGTCAGCGGCGTGCCGAGGAAGACGATGTTGGAATAGATCAGCGCCGCCTCCAGCTCCGGCCCGGAACCGCCCATGGCGCCGTAGATCTGCCGGCCGAACAGCAGGAACAGCGCCGCGAAGGCGAACCCGAAGGCGAGGCTCACGGCCAGCGCGTGTAGCACCAGCGCATCCGCCGCCGCCTGCCGCCCGGAGCCGAGCGCCCGTGCCACCGCGGAGGAGATGCTGCCGCCCAGGGCGCCGGCCGACAGGGTGGTCATCAGCATGACCGCGGGAAAGACCAGCGCCATGGCCGCTAGCGCCGCCGTGCCGAGCTTGGCCACGAAGAAGGTCTCGATGAGCCCGGCCGAAGCCTGCGCCAGCATGATGAGCACGTTGGGCCACGCCAGCTTGATGAGAAGCGGCACGATGGGCGCTTCCACCAGCCGCCGGGTTCTGGCATCGGCAGCCGGGGGCGTGGGGTCTTGCGCTGCGGGGGCCGCTTCGTCTGTCGGGGCGCGGTACATGAGGCGGCCTCAGAGCGCTTCGAGGGCGAGGGCGATGCCCTGTCCGCCGCCGATGCAGAGGGTGACGACGCCGCGCTTCAGCCCGTCCCGCCGCATGGCATGGAGCAGGCGGGTGATGAGGATGGCCCCGGTGGCACCGATGGGATGGCCGTGCGCCACTGCCCCGCCCTCCACGTTCACGATATCCTCGGGCAGGCCCAGCTCGCGCGCGACGGCGATGGGCGCGGCGGCGAACGCCTCGTTGATCTCGATGCGCTCGATGTCGCCGATGGACCAGCCGGCGCGCGCCAGCGCCTTGCGCACGGCGGGCACGGGACCAAGGCCGAACAGGCCCGGCTCGACCCCGGCAACGCCATAGCCCGCAAGCCGGCCCAGCGGCGTGATGCCCTTCGCCTCCGCGAAGGCGCGGTCGGCGACGATCATGGCGGAGGCCGCGCTGTTGAGCCCCGGCGCGTTGCCGGCGGTGATGGTGCCCTCGGGGCGAAAGGCCGGGCGCAGCTTCGCCAGCGTCTCCAATGTGGTGTCGGGGCGGGGCGCCTCGTCCGTGGCGAAGGATTCTGTGCCCTTGCGGCCCTTCACCTCCACCGCGACGATCTCCTTGGCGAACCGCCCGTCCTTCTGCGCGGCTGAAAAGCGCTGCTGCGAGCGCGCGGCGAAGGCGTCCTGCTCGGCGCGGGTGATCTGGAGCTTTTCGACCAGATCTTCCGTGTGCCAACCGGAATGCTTGCCGGAGAAGGCGTCGTCGAGCCCGTCGGTCAGCATGCTGTCGAGGATCTGCGCGGGGCCCATGCGATATCCCCAGCGGCCGCCGTCCATCAGATAGGGGGCGCGGTCCATGTTCTCCATGCCGCCGGCGATGGCAACGTCATGCACGCCCGCGGCGATCTCCAGCGCCGCAGTGACGACGGCCTGCGCGCCGGAGCCGCAGACGCGGTTGACGGTCATGGCGGGCACCTCCACCGGCAGGCCGCCATGCATCGCCGCCTGCCGCGCCGGGTTCATGCGGTTTCCGGCCTGGATGACGTTGCCCATCACCACCGTGCCGATGGATGCGGGATCGAGCCCGGAGCGGCGGAGGGTCTCGCGCACGGCGACGGCGCCCAGCTCGGTGGCCGGCGTGCCCTTCAGCGTGCCGTTGTAGGCGCCGATGGCGGTGCGCACGGGATGGGCGATGACGATGTCCGTGGTCATGACGACCTCCTCCAATGGACGATGCGCGGGCCGGCCGGCATCGCGGGAATTTCAGGCGACCGGCAGGGCCGGGCGATCAACGAAACGTGGGTAGATACCCGTATAAAGCGCGGAAAAGCTGTGTGACCCCTTCGCCTCAGAGGGCGGCGAGGAGATCGCGCAGCTGTTCGAGCCGGTCCTTGCCCAGCCGGTCCTCGATCGTCTTCTGGCTCCGGCGCCAGGCCTCGGCAGCGGACTTGAGGAGTTCGGTGCCCTGCGGGGTGAGGGCGATGCAGGCCTCGCGCTGGTCGTCCTTGCCGCGCCGCATCTCCACCAGGCCGTGCTTGGACAGCACCCGCACGTTGCGGCCCACAGTGGAGCGGTCCAGCTCCAGCATCCGGCCCAGCTCGGTCATGCTGACCTCGCTCTTGTCGCGGACAGAACGCAGCAGCGAATACTGCGCCACGTTGATGCCGAACGGCGCGAAGCCTTCGTCGTAGATGGCACTGATACGGCGTGTCGCCCGGCGCAGGCGGGCGCAGTGGCAGGGGGTGTCCATGAATGCGTGCATATACCCGCTACGGTGCCTCGTCCAGCCTCCGCCGCCACATCCGAACCTTGCCCTGGCGAAGACGAAGCTCGGGGCCTCAGCCCGGCGGAGACGGACGAAAACGCGGCGATTCCGGTCATCTGCCCCGTTTGGCCCGACCGGACGGGCAGGGCCGCTTGCATTCGGGTCTCCATGTCCCAGATTGCCTGAAGCGGCGAAACGGGACGTGGGAGCAGGGCATGCGGCACATCGGCTTCATTGTCGAGGACGGGTTCCAGGTCATGGGGCTCGCGGCCGTGTCGGCCTTCGAGTTCGCAAACACGGTGCTGGAGCGACCGGCCTATTCCCTCACGCTCATGTCGGAGAGGGGCGGCGGTGTGTCCTCCTCGCTGGGGGTCTCTGTCACCACGCAGCCGCTCGGTCCATTTCCCGACACGCTCGTGGTGCTGGGCGAACTGGTGCCCACCCCAACGCCCGAGCGGCTGCGCGCCTACATCGCCGAAGCGGGCGCGCAATCGCGCCGCGTGGCCGGCGTCTGCACCGGCGCCTTCCGCCTCGCCGAGGCCGGCCTGCTGGATGGCAGGGCGGCCACCACCCACTGGGCGCACGCGCGGGCGTTGCAGGGGCGCTTCCCCGCCATCCGCGTGGATGACGACCGCATCTTCATCCGCGACGGCAACATCTGGACCTCGGCGGGCATGAGCGCGGGCATCGATCTCGCCCTCGCATTGGTGGAGGACGACCACGACGCCGCGCTCGCCCGCGCCATCGCCCGCAAGCTGGTGGTCTACCATCGCCGGCCCGGCGGACAGGCGCAGTTCTCGACCCTGCTGGAGCTGGAGCCGCGCTCCGATCGCGTCCGCCGCGCGCTGACCTATGCCAAGGAAAACCTGCGCAATCCCCTCACCGTGGAGGAGCTGGCGGAGGCGGCGAGCCTCAGCCCGCGCCAGTTCAGCCGCGTGTTCCGCGACGAGACGGGCGAGTCCCCCGCCAAGGCGGTGGAGCGGCTGCGCCTCGAGGCGGCAAAAGCCATGCTGGAGGAGGGGCGCCACGCCATGGACGTGGTGGCGCGCGACACCGGCTTCGACGACCGTGACCGCATGCGTCGCGCCTTCCTCCGCCACTTCGGCCATCCGCCCCAGAGCCTGCGCCGCAGCCTGCGCTACATCGAAGGGGAGAAGGACGGGGCGGCGCATGGCGCACCCGCCGACGTCGCCCCCGCTTGTCGGGCGGTTATGTCCTGAATTGCCGCTTCTTCGACATTCAAGACATGCCGCGCGACGCCTAGGCTCCCTCTGTCTCGCACCAACGACCGGGGATCGGCCATGAACACGGAACACAACAAGGGCATTGCGCTGATCACCGGCGCTTCCGGCGGCATCGGCGCCATCTATGCGGAGCGGCTGGCGCGCCGCGGCTACGACCTCATTCTCGTCGCCCGCAATGCGGTGCGGCTGGAGGCGGTGGCGGCGCGCATCGGGACCGCGACCGGCCGCACGGTGCAGACCGTGACCGCCGACCTCAATGCCGCCGCCGACCTCAACCGCATCGAGGCGCTGCTGCGCGAGGAGGCCGGCATCTCCCTGCTGGTCAACAATGCCGGCTTCGGCGCCGCGACGCCCCTCCTCGACAGCGATGTCGCGCGCATGGAGGAGATGATCGCCATCAACGTCACCGCTTTGACCCGCCTGACCTACGCCGCGGCGCCCGGCTTCGTGGCGCGGGGCGGGGGCACCATCATCAACATCTCCTCCATCGTGGCGCTGGCGCCGGAGGTGCTCAACGGCGTCTATGGGGCGAGCAAGGCCTATGTGCTGGCGCTCACCCAGTCGCTCCAGCACGAACTGGGCGCGCGCGGCCTGCGCGTGCAGGCGGTGCTGCCGGGGGCGACGGCCACCGAGTTCTGGAACATCCCCGGCGTCGGCGGCCACGCGAACCTGCCCAAGGAGATCGTGATGTCCGCCGAGGAGATGGTGGACGCCGCGCTCGCGGGCCTCGATGCCGGCGAGATCGTCACCATCCCGGCCCTTCAGGACGGCGGCGAATGGCTGGCCTATGAGGCGGCCCGCCGCGCCATGGCCCAGCATCTCGGCGGCTCCGCCCCGGCCCCGCGCTATCGCGCTGCCTGATGCGGCGCGGCGCCACGGGGCGCGTGCAGTCCTAAGCTGTGCGCTGCGGTGCTGCGGTCTGGCCTCAGCTGGAAAAACCGGCTTCACTCTCCGGCCACGGGATCGCACAGATCCCACGGCCGGAGCGGGTGGATACAATGGGTCAGGCGCAAGAGGCAGCTCCTGTCGAGGCAGATCAGACCCAGATCACCTGTTCGCGCACCTTCGCCGCGTGGCTGGCGCAGCACCGGGTGAGCCTCGCCTTCTCGTCCTACCAGAGCGGGCAGCTCTTTCTCGTCGGCCAGTTCGGCAACGACAACCTCTCCTTCCACCAGCGCAATTTCGTGCGGGCCATGGGCCTCGCCCCGCGCGGCGACGAGCTCTATCTCGCCTCGCTGAACCAGATCTGGCGCTTCGCCAACGTGCTCGGCCCGGACGAGCGGGCGAACGGGCATTTCGACCGCCTCTACGTGCCGCGCACCGCCTTCGTCACCGGCGACGTGGACGCCCACGAAATCGCGGTGGAGGCGAGCGGCCGCATCGTGTTCGTGAACACCAAGTTCAGCTGCCTCGCGACGGTGAGCGCCACCCACTCCTTCAAGCCGGTGTGGAAGCCGAAATTCATCTCCCGCCTCGCCGCCGAGGATCGCTGCCACCTCAACGGCCTGGCGCTGGAGAACGGGCGCGTGCGTTATGTCACCGCGGTCTCCGCCACCGATGTGGTGGACGGCTGGCGCGAGCACCGGGTGGGCGGCGGGCTGCTCATCCGGGTGGACGACCATCAGGTGATCGCCGGCGGCTTCTCCATGCCCCATTCGCCGCGTGTCCATGACGGCTGGATCTTTATGCTCGATTCCGCGCGCGGCTATCTGGTGCGGGTCGATCCCGTTACCGGCGCGAAGCAGGATGTGGCCTTCTGCCCGGGCTTTTTGCGGGGCCTCTCCATCCACGCCGGCCACGCGGTCGTCACCCTCTCTTTGCCGCGCAACCTCTCCTTCTCCGGCCTGCCGCTGGAGGAGGAGATCGCCCGGCGCGGCGGCGCGCCCTGGTGCGGCGTCCAGATCATCAAGCTCGCCACCGGCGACGTGGTGGAATGGATCCGCCTGGAAGGCGCCATCCGCGAGCTGTTCGACGTGGCGGTCCTCCCCGGCACCACCTGCCCCATGGCCGCCCCGGAGAGCGGGGCGGATCTTTCGAGCCTGCTGACGATTGAAGCGCCGGATGGGGTGCTGGGGTGAGGGGGAGGGGGCGTTTATCAGAAGATAAAAACGCTTACTAAGTGCCTCAGTGCGCGTTGTTATTCAAAGCCCGGAGGCGCAGGAACAACCACCACCCCAAATTTTGCGGGCGAGTACTTGGCTAAAGTTAGAAGTTCGGTCGCGCAATGATCAAAGAGTGCCCGCAATAGGGGATGGCGGCTTCCGAAATCCATTATCGAGTTGGGCGATAGGCAGTTTGGCAACATTTTGTCAAAATCAGAAAATTTAAGCGCGACGGGGTATCTCCCGCACCAAATCGCAATTTGCGATAATCCTTCAAGTAGCGCGAATTCGTCTGTTGACAACGACAAGCTGGTGCTCCGCGCAAGTGCTGCAATGTCGTGTGTTGAAATGTTTTTATCTATGCGATTGTGGTCTGTCTGCGCCAATCCGCTAGCGACATGAATGCCTTTAAGGGCATTTTCAAAAGCAAATGCGTAAAGCAATTCACCGTGTATGTAATTTGGTTCGTCGGCTTCGATTTCTGCGTGTGCAGTCTTTCCGGTTAACGTCATCTGCGTCTCAGCTGCTTCTGATGCGCGTTTGTATGCCGCGAGGTATGCCGGTTCCTTGCTACGTTCCGCGGCTAGAACGACTTCCGCAGCGTCGCGCAGTGAGTATGCTGTCCGCAACCAAAAAGTTGGGCTTTGTGCGTGTCTAAAAGAATCTCTGCGAAATTTTGCTAAATCCATCGCCAATCTCGTCTTATCGCTAGATCGTGCGACATTTTATCTTGCGGCAACTACCGAGTGTCCAGGAGGAAATCCGTAACAAATGTCGCTAAATGTGGCGGACAGTGGAAGTGGTGGCCTGATTTTCGAAAGCGCGTAAGTTAGCCTTTCAGCGGCAGCGATCCGAAAGCGAACTAGCTATTTTAAGCTGGCACACGCCAAAAGTATCCGTACATGCTTGTTGCCTCGATAGCCGAGGCGTTCGTCAGCATGTCGGTCTGGCTGGCGGAAGGGGTGGGATTCGAACCCACGGTGGAGTTGCCCCCACGGCGGTTTTCAAGACCGCTGCCTTAAACCACTCGGCCACCCTTCCAGGCCCGCTCGCGGGGCGGACGCTCGATGGTCCCATCTAAAGCAGGTGCACGGGCGCGTCGAGAGGGGGCGGCGCGGGAGGAGGGGACAGGGGGCGCGAGACCGACTGCGGGGTGCCGAATGGGGCTGTCCAAGGTATCATGATGGGCGGCAATATTGCCGTTTGTTAACCATGGCCGCAGCTGCGCCCCATTTTTGCCGTCATTGGACCCCCTGTTGACGGAATCTGCCGGGGTCCATGCCGATCGCGGCACGGTGCGTTCTGTCTCTGCCGGCGGCAGCAAAAGCGGGGAACCGGGCACGGATGATGACGGGATCGGCGAGGACGCAGCGGAACAGGATCGGTCACCTCATGCGCGCCGTCACCGGCGCGGGGGCAGCGCCATCCATCCGGGGCGTGCGGACCGTGGCGGTTCTCTCCTCCCTGATCGCCATCGCCGGCTGCGGCTCGGTCGAATCCCTCGGCAGCAAGATCGATCCCATCTGGGGCGTCTCCACCAGCCCGCGCGTGGTCGCGGAGGGTGATCCCGTGCCGCGCGGCGGCGGCAACTACAAGGTGGGCAAGCCCTACACCATCGGCGGGCGCACCTATGTGCCGGCCGAGAACCCCAATTACATGGCCGAGGGCACGGCCTCCTGGTACGGCAAGGATTTCCACGGCCGCAAGACCGCCAATGGCGAGATCTTCGACATGGGCTCCATCTCCGCCGCCCACAAGACGCTGCCCATGCCATCCTATGTGCGGGTGACGAACCTGTCCAACGACCGCTCCATCGTGGTGCGCATCAACAATCGCGGGCCCTATGTGGGCGATCGCCTGATCGACGTGTCCTACAAAACGGCCGAGCTGCTCGGCTTCGCCCAGAAGGGCATGACCAAGGTCCGCGTGCAGTATCTCGGCCGCGCGCCGCTGGATGACGACGACGACATCAAGCTCGCCTCCACCCTGCGCACCGACGGCACCCCGGCCGACCTGATCGAGGGCTCGCCGGTGCGCGTCGCCTCGGCCAAGCCGTTCGTGCCGGAAGGCCCGCCCCTGCGTCGTGTCGCCGCCTCGGCGCCGCCGTCGGACGAGGCGCCGGTGCCGCCGTCGCGGCCCTATGATCTCGGCCAGACCAGCGGTTCGGGCCAGGTGGTGGCCAGCGCGGGCTGGTCGCAGGGCGCCGCGCCCGTTTCCGGCCTCGGCTTCGCCGGGGTGCCGGGAGAGCGCTGAGTTTCCGAACGCTGAGTCTCCGGGCGTTGATCCGGCCCGGCGCACACCCGAGCTGAAGATATCCCCCCAACTCGATTCCCCAAGGGCTTTACCCGGAGCCGGCGCTTCGCGATGATCCGGCCGAATGGAACGTCGTGCCCCGAAGCCGCGCCGCGGCAGGGAGTGGCGCCGTCCGCGTGCCGTATCCGGTGGAGCCAGATGTCCGTGTCCTCCCGCTTCGCCTCCCGTCTTGTTCGCGCTCTCGCTTTTCCGGCCATCGCGCTGGCGCTGCTCGGCGTGCTGACCGCCCCCCGTCCCGCCGCCGCCCAGCCGGCGCAGGGCTTCCAGACCTCGGTTCCCTCCGCCGTGCTGATCGATTTCGAGACCGGCACGATTCTCTACGAGAAGGACGCCGACAAGCGCTTCGCCCCCGGCACGCTGGTGAAGGTGATGACGGCGGATGTCGTCTTCTCCCAGCTCAAGGCCGGCAAGATCGCCCTCGACACGCCCTTCACGGTGAGCGTGAACGCCTGGAAGCGCGGCGGCGGACCCTCGGGCGGGGCGGCCATGTTCGCCGAGGTGAACAAGCCGGCGCCCGTGGGCGAGCTGCTCGCCGGCGCGCTGGTGGTCTCGGGCAATGACGCGGCCATCGCCCTGGCCGAGGGCGTCGCCAACACCGAGAGCGAGTTTTCCCAGATGATGAATGCCGAGGCGAAGTCCATCGGCATGGCGAATTCCGAGTTCCACAACGCCACGGGCTTCGCCGATCCCGGCCAGGTGTCCACGGCGCGAGACCTCGGCCTGCTCGCCGCCCATGTCATCCGCACCTATCCCACCTATTACCCCGTGTTCGCCCGCCCCAACATCGAGTGGAGCCGCATCAAGCAGCGCAATCGCAACGTGCTGCTGGACGCGGGCATCGGCGCCGATGGCCTTCAGGTGGGCTGGGTGAAGGATGTGGGCTACCACGCCCTCGGCTCGGCGGTGCAAAACGGCCAGCGCCTCATCGTCGCCACCCTCGGCGCGAAGAGCGAGAAGGAACGGCTGGAAGAGACCCGCAAGCTGCTGGAATGGGGCTTCCAGTCCTTCCGCCAGCGGCAGATCTTCACGGCGGATCAGGAGATCGGCCGCGCGCAGGTCTTCGGCGGCACGCAAGGCTCGGTCGGGCTCGTGGCGAAGGGGGCGGTTTCCATCCTCACGCCGCGTTCGGGCAACGAGCGCGTCACCGCCAAGGTGGTCTACACCGGGCCGCTGCGCGCACCAGTGGCGAAGGGCACGGAGGTGGGCCGCATGCAGGTCACGCGCGGGCAGGTGAAGGCGCTGGAAATTCCGCTCTACACCGCCGAGGACGTGCCCGTGGGCTCGCTGACGGATCGCGCCCTCGATGGCGGCATGACGCTGATGGGCGATGGCGTGCGCGATCTCTTCAAGAAGGTGCTGGCGAAGGTCGGCAAATGAGCGGACGCTTCATCACCCTCGAAGGCGGGGAGGGCACCGGCAAGTCCACCCAGGCGCGGCGGCTGGCGCAGCATCTGCGCGGCCTTGGGCTCGACGTGGTGGAGACGCGCGAGCCCGGCGGCACGCCCGGTGCGGAAGCGCTGCGACATGTCATCCTCTCCGGCGCGGCCGAGCCGCTCGGGCCGGCGGCGGAGGCGCTGCTATTCGCCGCCGCGCGGGCCGATCATGTGGCCGGCCTGATCGCTCCCGCGCTGGCGGCGGGCAAGATCGTGGTGTGCGACCGCTTCATCGATTCCACCCGCGTCTATCAGGGCGCGGTCGGCGCCGTGGACCCGAGCCTTCTTGATTCCCTTGAGGCGCTTTCGGTTGGCGCCGTGCGGCCAGACCTCACCCTGGTGCTCGACGTGCCGCCGGAGATCGGTCTTGCCCGCGCCGCCCGGCGCGCGGCGGGCGCGGCGGCGGACC